>NZ_JBGKGM010000002.1:0-73700 GCF_041333015.1 Phocaeicola coprocola
CCGCCTGGGCTCGAACTATAAGTTTTATCCAGCTAATAATCAATCATTTATCAAATAGTCCTAATCTTAGTCCACCTATTTCGTCTGAATTTGGCTTCTATGTTTTACACAAATAGAACTCTTGTTTTTATATGCCAAAGATACGATTTTTCTTTGGAACTTCAACCATGATGAACCGGAAAAATCGTATCCTTGAATCTTTCTTTCACTTCGTATTGCAACGGATTTTCTATTTAAAAGCTTCTTGTCTGTTTCTTTCCAGAAGCTCCTCTATATCGGATTCCCGGTACAGAATCTTGCCTCCTATCTGATAGTAAGGCACAAGTCCATTGTTCCTGTACTCCTGTAAGGTTCTTCTTGACAGTTTCAGATATTGGCTTAATTCTGCATCAGTCATATACCGTTGTCCGTTCAACAGGGGGCGTTTCTCTTTAAGGGCTGATTCCAGTGCAATTAAAGTTTCCTTTAGCCTTTGGTAGAACTGAACGATGCGTTCATTGTCTCCGGTAATTAACTTGCTCATCTTTTTACGCTGTGTTTATTTATATACTTTTGGATATCTTCTCGCTTGTAATAGACTTTCCGTTCCAGCTGGGTATATGCGATTTGTCCGGTGTCTCTCAGATTTTGCAGTGTCCGGAGAGATACGTTCAATATCAGACATGCCTCTTGGTTGTCAATCCATTCACCGATGGCTTTTGGGGACGTACTTTCCAGCAGACGGTCAATCCTGTCCAGAAATTGATTCAATTCCCGGATACTCTTCTCGTAAGCATTTGCTTCCATACCTATGATTTCCATATAAATCGATTTTTGGGGTTTGATACAAATGTAACAATTCATTGCAGCTGATTCAAACCTGCGTCGTCAGATGGCATCAGGTGTCTTCAGATGTCAGGCAGGCTGTAAACCGGTTTACAGAAAGGGTTTACAAGGTTTACACTTTTCCTTTACACCCGGATTCCTGTTCTAAATTATATTTCATTGATTTTCAGTAATATGGTTTTAAAAGCGGATAATATCGTCCGTATTGGCACGAGATTTTCACATATAAGGGTATATACTCTTCAAGTGCGCACAACGAGGGTATCGATTTATTCACTTTAAAACGCATGGATTATGTCATACATTGATAATGAGATACTCGAAAGACTGATCGGGACAATGGTGGAAGGCTTTGCCCGTATTGAGAAAAAACTGGATCAGATGAACCGTCTGAAGGAATGCATGAACGGTGACAGACTGCTGGACAACGTGGATCTGGCTGAACTGCTGGGTGTGTCGCAGCGTACACTGGCCCGTTACCGGAAGGAGGGCAAGATCAAATATTATTCCGTGGAGAAGAACGGAAAATCCTTCTATCTGGCCTCTGAAATACAGGAATTCCTGCTCCTTCGCGGCAAGAGGACATAACTGAAGCAGCCGAAACTTTCAGACAGTTGCCCCGGACCAGGATGACTGACCATTCAACTTTTTCAAGGGAAAGCCAGTCCGGTATGGGGCTTCATACCGGAATTCCTGTTGTCTTCATCGAGTCCAGGTTCACATAGGCACCCCGATAGGCAGTTTTCCCTTCCTTGAACATTTTCCATAACAGATTGCAGCCGATGTGTGCCAGTGTAGAATTGATGAACAGGTCCTGCTTGCCGAGTGCTTCCGCCAGAGAACAGCTTGGACCGGAATCCACCTCACGTACCTGTGAATAGTCCACCTCTTCCGTAATGACATTCATTCTGGGAACGGGTATGTATTCCTGTGAAGAAGGCTGGACAATCTTCTCCCGCAGTGTGCCTACAAGCACCTGTCCCTTTGTCTGGCTGTTTCCGAAGTCCATCCAGTACAGGGGAGTCCGGTGATCAACAGGTCCCTTTCCGCTGAGGCCTTTCAGGAACTTCCACAGGGCCAGCCGGGAGCGTACATTGTCGGTGCAGGTGATGAACAGGTTGGCCGTTTCCATTTCCTCCTTCTGCCGGACATCCGGATAGCGTTTTGCTTCTGCCGACCAGCTATAGCCGAAGAAATGGTTGATGCGGGTGACCAGGGCCGTTGCCTTGTTCAGTCCCAGTTCCGTCTCGCTGAAAAGCTGGCGCCCGATGTTGGCTGTACTCACTGTATCCGGATCGAATACAGTCACATGCAGTCCCGGATGCCCCAATGCCCGGAGCGCCATGCTCATGCGTGCCAGGTTGGTGATGACCTGCGAGCCGGTCCCTCCCGCTCCGATGACGAAGACGGTGACCGGATGGTGGGGATTCAGCAGGTAGTTTTCGGTAAAATGTACTTTTTTCATGGCAGGATATCTTTTAGCTGTTTGTTGAACGGTCTCAGCTCGTTCATGTCAAAAGGTTGGTTTCTCGCATTTTCTGTCACCGTGACCAGATTCAACACGGTAGGATTTTGTCTGCCGCCCAGATGGACGAATTCCGTCAGCCAGAATCGCTTCTCCCAATATTCCATCAGGGAAAGAAAGGACGGGTTCTGCGGCTTTTCCAACGAACAGGAACCCAGACATACGCTGGAACCCGTCACATTGAAGAAAGGGGCCAGGTACAGAGGTGTCTTTCCGGTCGGCTTCTTTCCCTTGAAGGCATAGACGTCCATCCGCTCGCTGCGGATGTGGTAGATGATGCCCGGCACATGGAACACACCGTCCGGGATGTTCAGCTGCTTGTGGAAGAACATCTGTCTTTTGCCCGGCGGGTTGTACCAGATATATTCCTCCTGTCCTTTTCTCGGATTGCAGGCCAGCAGGTTCTCGGGAAGGACGCCTGCCGGTATTCCGCTCATTTCTTCCGTATAGGATTCCATCAGGGCGTTCATGAACTCATAGGTCACCGGCATCCCGGCCCCCATCTGTCCGTTTTTGTGGATGGGGCGGAGTTCCAGGAAATATTCCGTACTGTTTGTTCTACATTCGTCACACCGATAGGCAATGAGAGCCGCTTTCGGTGTGAGGATGCGCTGTATCTTTTGAGTCAGTTCATTCATGATTCAGTCATTTAGTCGGTTGGCAATATAATCCATGAAACGGGAAAGCCACTTTGCGAAGCGTTCCGGAAAATCGTCCGGTGGAAGCGGCTTTTCAGTTTGGGGTGTGATCAGCAGACCGGATACCGGAGTGAGACAGTAGGTCTCCTGGCTGTCCGAGGTGAAATGGCTTTCCAGCTCATCTATCAGTTCGTCCTCATTGGAATAGGTCAGCAGAATCTGGTATTCCATCGGAATCGGCATGAAGTCCGGCTCTTCCTCGCTGTGCCAGTCGTATTCATAGTCCATGATGCACGGACTGGAAGCTGCGATGAAAGGCAGGCCTTCCCGGATCAGTTCCAGCAACCCGCCCTCTGCTTTCGTGGCCGGGACATACTGCCGTACCTGTTCTTCGAGGTTGCGGCAGAAAGCACGGGACCGCATCCGCTTCAGGCACCGGCTGATCTTCCCTTCGCTGTAGGAACGGAAAATCCGGCTCTTTTCCCGCTGTCGTTTCAGTTCGTCCCGGTCCATTATCTCTTCCAGGTAGCAGTCCAGACCGCATTCGGCCATTTCAAAATAGGGTGTATCCGTAATGTCCTGCATCCGGTGGTGACGGATGAAGCGTCTGATGAATTCCAGCACAATCCTTTTCAATGTCCCGTGCAGCTTTTCCGTAAAGTTCACCGGCAGCCAGAACAGGGTATAGTCCGGCCAGGAATGGTACCGGTAGATGCAGAACTGAAGCTGTCCCTTCCGTACCTCCAGATTGACATGGTCGGTCAGGGAAGCATCCAGCACCTGGTACAGCCGGCAGATTTTTTCCCTCGGGGAAGCTTTCGACGGCGGAGTGTATGGCAGCTCCATTTCCAGGAGCTGCACATAGTTCAATGCTGAACGGTAGAGATAGTCAAAGCTCTCTTCCGTGGTCAGGTTTACTCTTCCGCGATAGGTTTCCGTATACAGGTCCGGAGCGATGGGCTGCAGTGTCCTGTTCAGAAAACCGTAAGGCTTCCGGCGGGCGGGAGCTTTCTGCGTCCGGACTGTCTGATGCCCCGGCTTATGTCCGCCTTTCCCAGTTCCGACAGGATAAGGGAAGCGAGATTCTGCATGGCCTGCGCTGTAGGTGGTGTACATGGTCGTCTGTTTTTGGATGGTTTCGTTTTCATGGCTTATCCCTTTACTCCGATGGTGGTCTTGAATTCATAGACCGCCCGGTCGTCCTCAATTTCCGGTCCGTGTACCGATGCGGTGGTCAGTTCCGGATAGTTCATGGAATAGAAATCCATCACTTCTGCCGGTGACAGGTTGCTGTCCGGGTCATCCAGCAGCAGTTCGTTGCCATTCTTTTTCATCTTGAATACTCTGTTCATTCCTTTAATTTCAAGTGCCATATCCTTTATCGTTTTATGTTAGACATTTGTTCAGCAATACACCATTTCAGCCTGCTGCGCCTGGTCTCTCATCCTGTATTCTTCCGGAAAATCCAGGTATTCCGCATAGGGGTCTTCCCTGAGCAGTTCCCGGTCATCCTCCTCTTCGGGGTCAAAACCGAAACTGTCAAAAGACTGCTGCCCGTTGGGATACGGGTAATTCTCTCCGGCGAAACCCGTTTCAGGCGTAACCGGTTGCAGACCGTTTGTACGGGGCTGGCCGGTCATGCCCGGCTGCCGGTTCACGCCATGCTGTCCCGCTGCCGGATGATGCTGTTGGGGAGGAAAGATTGCGGGCTGAACCGTCGGTTGTCTGAAACCGCTTCTGTCTGTTGTCCGTACAGCCGGCTGGGATGGTTCCGGCTGGTTATAGACTGTAGAGGAAACAGCCTGTTGGGGAGCCGACTGTGGAACAGATTGTGGAGCAGCTGGTTGTATTCCATTTTCCGGCTGGCTAGTCCGGGTTGCCGTCGGTTGCGCTTCCGGTGACATTCCCGCAAACAGGCTGCCTTCATCCGCCTTTTTCTGTACTTCTTTCATCCGGCTGTCGATTTCGCCCTGCTTCTCACCGGGAGCCAATGCCCGGGCCTGCCGGAGCCAGGTAAGCGTTTCCTGGTATTTGGCGTTCTTGAAGGCATCGTCCGCCTTGGTCAGCAGCTTCTCCATCTTCTCCCGCTTTTCACGGGCTTCCTTGCTTTCCGCAGGCGCACTGCCCTTGCCGTTTTTACCGCTTGCCGCAGCCTGGGTTGCTTGCTTCTCAAAATTCTCTGCATTGACCAGCAGCCCCTGCACCTTCTGCAAGGGCTGCATGATGGCCTGCAGGAAAGCGCTGTCCAGCTCGTACGGATTCCCGCTCAGCACCAGCGGTACCATTTTCTGCTGGACCTCTTCTTTCAGGCTGTTCCGTCTCGGCATGACTGCCACACTCAGTTTATCCTCCACTTTGCGGATGTGGATGCTCAGGTCTATACCCGGAGTCATCATCTGGTAAATCGTTTGAAAAAACATACTGTGAAATTGTTTAGAAATTATACATAGGTTTCCTTGAAGAACTCTCTCAGAACGGCTTCCCGGTCCGGACGGCTGGCGATGCCGCGCAGTCCTTCCAGGTAATAGCCGATGCTTTTGGGTTCATCCACTGAACGTGGAACACGTCTTTTGACCGGTCTGCTGCTGTCATTTTGGGGCCAGAGAGCCGGAGCGGCCGGAGCCTGCGGGGTGAATCGGATCGTTTCCATACTTGCATAGATTGAATGTTAATGAAAAAGCAGCCCGAGCACAGCCAGGACTGCCATGATTTTAACCACCAGGAACAGGAGGCTGAACAGCAGGTCCATGAGACCTCCCGTCAGCAATAGCAGGGCGATCAGTCCGATAGGGACAATCCCCTTGTTGGCCAGCAGGCAGATTCCGGTTATCAGGAACAGCGTCACGGCCTGTTTGCCTGTCTTTTCGATACGTGCTACTTTCATCGTTTTTCTTTTTAAATGAATAATCCCATCGGGATGTGTTTTCCCGATTTTATAGGCCCCTGCCTTTTGGATTGCCGTTTTGCGCAAGGCCCGGACGGAAAAAATACCGGAGCAGAGCGAGGATGATTTTTTCCGTCCGGCCAGCCCGCAGGGCCGCCTTGCAGCAAAAGATCCGGCAATCCAATACCTTTGCCGCCTAAAAGCGGAAAAACAGCGCTGCTTTCAGACACAAAAAAATGCAGACCCTTTCAGGCCTGCATTCCCGTTCCTTTTCGGAGCTTTATTCTCCGGAAGGCGCATAGGTTTGGAAGATGTCGTCCACCAGCAGGGTGGCCAGGCTTCTTACCCGTTCCAGGAAGCCGGATTTTTCCTCCTGCCCCGTTTCCACTCCTGCCAGCAGGGCTTCCCAGTCCCTTGTCAGTTCCGTATCCGCAATCTTCTTGCCGCGGATGGTCTCGTAGGTGAACATGCCCTTTGGGGTCGGTACAATGTATTTCCCCGCATAGCGGATGTAGTTGCGGTTCAGCAAGGTCCGGATGATGGAAGTACGGGATGCCACCGTGCCCAGTCCCTTGTTTTCCATGTACTCCACCAGTTCGGCATCGGTGAACGGATGGACCGGAAGGTCTCTTTTCCGGATCAGGTTGCAGCTGCAGACATCCGGTGTCTCACCTTCTTCCAGCATCGGCAGTCCATCGGGGGTTTCCGGTACGGGCAGGACACCGGGGCGCTGGAATAGGGCATGCCAGCCTTCTTCCAGGATACGGACACCGGTGGTCTGGAAGACCTGTGCGGCACATACTGCCTTGACAAAGGTTGTCTCTGTCCGGCAGGAAGGCAGGAAAGCCTCCAGCATTCGGCCTGCAATCAGCCGGTACACCTCCTGTTCCTTGGGAGTGAGACCTTCCGGACGGATGCCGGTAACGGTGATGGCCGGATGGATGTGGACCTGCTTCTCATCGACCACGCTTCGTGACAGACCGGAAAGCATCCCTTCCGACAGGTCGGTTTCCAGTTCGAACAGGTTCCACGAAACCAGTCTCCGGAGGATGGCAGGAAGCGTGCGGTACACATCCTCCGTAAGGTATCTGCTGGACGTGCGCGGATAGGAAATCAGCTTTTTTTCATAGAGCGTCTGCGCGATGTCGTACACTTCCGACAGGGTAAGCCCCAGGTACCGGCTTGCTTCTTTCTGCAGCTGTGTCAGGTTGAACAGGGCGGGCGGCTGGATTTCCTGCACGCTGCGGCTCACTTCCGTAATCTGTGCCTTGGAAGCCAGCTTGCAGTCCTGGTAGAACAGTTCGGCCGATTCCGAGTCGGTGAGCGTATCCCTGCGTTTCAGCTTGAAGATCTGTCCGTTCTTGTGCAGGCTGATGTAGATCGGCCATGAATCCGTCGGGATATGGTTCTCCTTCTCGCGGTACCGTCTGGCGATGGCCGCCAGGATGGGTGTCTGCACCCTGCCCAGGGAATTGTTGCCGAGCCCCATGGCCATGCACATGGCATAGCTGGCATTGATGCCCAGAATCCAGTCCGCCTTGTTCCGGCAATCCGCCGAAGCGAAGAGACTGTCGTAGCAGCTGTCCGGTTTCAGGTTTTCCATCCCTTTGCGGATGGCTTCATCCGTCAGGGAGGCTGTCCAGAGGCGGAGGCAGGGCTGTGTACATTTCAGGTAGGCGTACACATAGCGGAAGGTCATTTCCCCCTCACGGCTGGCATCCGTGGCCGCAATGATGGTGTCACAGCTGCGGAGCACCTTTTCCACGACCTTCAGCTGCAGGACCGCCTGGATGTCCGGAATCCATCCGTTTTCGGTGCGGACATGCTGTACCGTCAGCTGGAAGTCCGAAGGGATGAAGGGAAAGTCCTCGCGGCTCAGCTTCCGGACTCCGTAATCCTTGGGCATGGCCAGCGAAAGCATGTTACCGAATGTCCAGGTGACGAGATATCCGTTTCCTTCCAGGTATCCGTTTCTTGTTCGGGTGGCACCTACCACTTTTCCTATTACTTTTCCTACGTTGGGTTTGTCTGTCAATATGGCAATCATGATCTGTTGAGTTTTATAGCTGTCCATACGGCTTTTTAGCGTATGGACAGCCGGTGATACATTGTAATAAAGGTTATTCTTCCGTCGGTCGGATGCCGTTGATGCCGATGACCGGTCGGCCGTCCGGTTCCACCTCCAGCTTGAGGGTGGCATCCATGGTGAGTGAGAAGACCGGGGTCTTCAGGTTCAGCGTGGTCACTCCGGTCTCTGCCCCTTGGAGAAGCAGGTCCAGGTTGCCGTCCTTTTCGAGTTCCTTCCGGCGGATGCCGACAGCTTCCAGCTTTTCCCAGTCAAGCTGTTCGGCCTTGAAAATGATGGGTTTGTTCGGATTCATATACATATCGGTTGAGGTGAGTAAGATTTCTTTGTACATTCACGGACAGTCTCAGACAGCCTGGCGGGCATTTCTTTTCTGCTCCTGCTGCTGGCCGTTGTCCGTCTGTGCGGCTTGGCGGGCCGTGTTTCTCCGGATATCGGGATTCTCCTGGAAATACTGGAGCTGGCCGGTATTGGCGTTCACTTTCAGGTAGGAATCGAATGGTTTGCCGTTCGGACCCTTCATGCCGGTGACCAGAATGGCTTTTCCGTCCTGCAGGTTGGCCCTTTCCTGTGCCGAAAGCAGGTGTCCGTATACTTCAGCCGGAATGGCCGGGGCCTGCCGTTCGTTGAAGCCGTCCGGTGTCCGCGAGTATAGCGGTCTTCCGCTGGCCATGTCCAGCCTGACGAAGGAGGAGAATTCCTCCCCTTTGCGGTTGATCATGTTTTCCAGAAAGACAGGCTGTCCCTTGCGGAGCGCCTCCTTGTCTTCCGGTGTCAGCTGGACCGAGCAGATTTCCTTCGGAATGTAGATTTCGCCCGTTTCCGGGTTGTGGCGGGTGTACTGCAGGCCGCCCGTCACCTTGTCCATGGTGACAAAGGAAGAGAACACCTCACCGTTCTTGCGTTTCATGTCCTCCACCAGGATGGTATGCCCTTCGTTCAGTGCCTTGAGCTGCATGGGGGAAAGCGGCACGCCGCCCAGCGTCTGCTGGTTGAAGGCCTGGTCCTTGGAAAAGATGAACTCGATGCCCCTTCTTTCCGCGCTGTACTGCAGATGGGCGTTGAATTCCTTTCCCTGGTTGGACTTCATGCCATCCACGAAAATCTGTTCGCCGTTTTTCAGCTTCTGGATTTCATCCGGAGTCAGGGTCACTCCCTTGATTTCATTCGGGATGTAGACATGTTCCTGTCGGACGGCCACCAGTTCGTTGGTGTTCTTGTCGATGGAAATGAGGCACGGCTCGATCGAGTTGCCGCGCAGGTTCAGATCTGCCACCCGACCCATGTTTCCGCTTTCGCGCAGGTTCTTCTTGTCCTCTTCGGTAAAGATGTGCCCGAAGTACGGACGGTCCAGTTCCGGCTCCTTTCTTACTCCGTGGATGCCCAGCATCACCTGTCCGCCGTTGGACATGAACGACAGCCTTGCATCCAGTTTGGCGGTCAGTACGCCGGGAATGTTGAGCGTCAGCGGGATGGTCTTGTTGGTCTTGTAGCCTTTCAGCATACTGTCCAGCTGTCCGGACTGCTCCAGCATTTCCTTGGATACTCCGAACTTGCCCAGTTCTTCCCAGTTGATCATGTTCTCGTTGTACCGGTAGGTTGGAGTCTGCTGCTGGGGAACCTGCTGTTCTCGTCCCTGCGCAGCCGCTTCCACCTGTGTCACCTGTTCCGGTTGCACCTGAGGTGCCTGTTCTTGTTTTTTTGCCATTGCTTTTTCCTCCTCTTTGGTTTGGACATTGCTTTGTTGGTTGTTCTTCGGCACGATTTCGTACCGTTTCAGGAACTCTTTCACCGCATCGGTTTCTTTTCCCGAAGCCAGGTCCTTGAGAGCCTGCCTGTTCTGCTTGTAGTCATGGAAAGTCATGCGGATCAGCCGGAAATGGGTAGGTTCCTTCAGCTGGCTCCAGAAGTTTTTGATGAAGTTTTCGAGGATGCTCGAATTCTTGTCGAACTTCAGAAACGAGTTTTCGTTCTTTTCCTCCGGTGGAACTGTCCGATAGTTGCCTTTCTCGTCCGCCTGGCTGACCACACCGATTCCCTCTTTCGGGTCGTTCTTGTTGTGGACCAGCAGCAGCTCGTCAATCTGTTCCACATAAGGCTTTTCCGGTTTCTTGTTCCGGCTTTGCTTTCCTTTGTCTGGACGGTTGTTCTGTGCCATAATTTTCTGTTTTGAGTGACTGTTTGATTGGTTTCACAGTCCAAATGTAAGGGCTTTCTGTTTACAATCCGCTGATTTTCAAAAAGCTGGCATCAGATGTCGTCAGATGGCATCAGATGGCAATCTATAGATGGTCTGGCACGAAGAAAAGAGGAATTGGAAGTATAATGTGTGAGAGAGGTGAAGGGGAAAATAGAGAAGGCAAAGACGCAGACAGCAGGATGTGCAGAACACATGAAGCAGCGGAACTATGCAGAACAGAGGGAGCTGAAATCCCTGTCTTATCTCGGGATAGGATGAAATAGGCACAGCTTACTGGTGGGGAACGGATGCTTTCACGGTTCTTTTGAGGTATCGGGAAATATAAGGACAGCCGCCTGTACTGAAACGGCTATGCGTCACGTCGGTCGCAGTTTATCCCTGTAATCAGACAACAATCCCTCCGGACGTTTGACGCCGCATTCTTTTTCGGAAGAATTTTCATGGCGAAGCCATAAGAGAAAAATCTCCCGAAAAAAAGTACAAATGCGGCTGGCAAACGAGGGAGGGATTACCTTTGATAAAGGGAAAACTGTAAAAAAACTTTTCTCTTCTCTTTATACGATGTTTATCGCATAAAGAGAAGTGTCATTATTAATAATAATGATTTTTAGTCACTAGTATCTTTAATTTTAATGACATCTGTTCCATTTTTTTATTTACAGTTTGAAAAATCAGCTATATGTTGTGTCACAAAAGTATATTTTTATTTAACCTATGGCTATTGCTTACCATTATAAATTTTATTAGCCTTATTAAGAGAAGTGTGTAAAATCTGACTTATACCTGTTCCTTCATTCATTTGTTCCATCAATATGTCAAAACCTGTCAGTATTTCTTCTTTGCCTATTGTTAGATTGAATTTAATTTTCTTATCTTTCATCACGCCTGAAAAGATAGCTCTTCTGGCATCGGCTTCACTTGGACAATAGATGATGCTATGCCGTTCAAAAAATCTACCATCTGTAATATTGGTGGCTATGGTAAAATATCCGGTAGTTGCATCATATTGCACATCAGAAAAAATACTGTTATTTATAGCATCTGCCGCTATACTTGCCATTTTCTTTCTTTTTTTAATCAGACTTATTTTTATATCATTACCTACAATTTTTATGCGAAAAACTCCGTTCATCCGGCTTTCCAGAAATGAAGCATACATATTGATATTATCAATGAACTGCCATAGATAAATATCCTGATTCTGTTTGCACTTACTTTCCAGACAATTTTTGTATAAGAAAATAGGCTTACTGACAGCATATTGGAAATTTAGAATATCCCTACTTAGTTTACCAATCATTTTCTCCAGATTGGATTTGCATTCTTTTATTATTTGCTGTTCCTGTGTTATATTATGCAGAATATCTTGATAAGCTTTTTGTATAACTACTTTATCTTCAATTCCATATTTCTGCATAATGGAGATAAAAAAGTCTTCTTTCATATCGTTTTGTATTAGGTTTATATATCTATATTTATGGCAGCATATCTTTGCTGATCCAGTAATATGTTTGTCCGTTGGAAGTGAATCCCTTTCCGGCAGCCTCTTCCCATGCAGACTTTTTAGATTTAAAATATTCCACAAGCATATCTAGTGTTTCATCCACCAAGTGCTTCTTTCTTTTCAGGTCGTTTACCGTAAAGGCTTTTAAAAATGGGTTGTCCGTTGGACAAGTAGTAATAAGCCTTTGCGCTTCGGCCATACTCATATTCTTTAGTTTCTTATACTTGATTCTACACAGTTTACCATTGTTTATATACGTATAATAAAGAGCAAAGAGATTGGCTCTTACTTTTTTTGTAGAAGCATACTCGTGACTATCTTTCATCTCGGTAACAGATAACCTTGTATCTTTAAGCACTACCTCGTCTTCCAAACAGTCGCAAATTTTTCTCTTTTTCTCTTTTTCTTTTTTCTGTGCTTCATATTTATAATCCACTTCATATTGAGAGAGGGCATTTATAAAATTGCGTATTCTCTTAAATTCAGCTTCCGTCACAAGTAATCGGTATTCCAGCAAGTGTGATACTGAATCATGTAACACGACCGGTTGTGCGGGCAGATACCATTCCGGTTCAGCGTTTCTTAATGCTTCTGGCAAAGATTTAATCCCTGATGGTTGCATTTGGAAATAGTCAACTAATGTCGAATCCTCTCTGTTGCGGAAGTTGCCTATTTCGTTAAATGCCTTATACAAACTTTGCGTTAGCAATCTGTTATCTTCCTTTACTTGTTGTAACAGGGTATCTACTGATGACGCCAGCCCTTCAAGAGGTAAATTCTCCTGTTTTTGAGGAAAGACCACCCATCCTTGTGTCATGCTTCTGTTGGGAAAGTCCAAACAATAAACATTTTTATTGACTTCTCTGTATTCATGATATTTACGCAGTTGATCTGCATATACGATGATTTCTCTTTTCTGGCGACTGATTTTAACCGCATAGTTATCAATCATATTTTCTACTTGCAGAACGAAGTTATTGAATTTGTCCGGATTTCCACCAAAAAGTTGAAATCCCAATATTCTGCAATTATATTCGGCCATACGGTTAACCAGAGTTGAATCAGCCCATTCACTATTGTTTCCGGTTTCACCGATAAGGATAATTAGGTTACTTTCTTTTTTGTGGTCTTTAAATAGATTGACAGCAGTTCTCAGAGTACTCCAGCTTCTCCCGCCAGTGGCAACCAGTTGTTTTGCATTATTGCTTTTGGCAGACAAAAAGTTCAGCACTTGCATATAGTCTTTTGTCAGATGTACTTTCGGATTTTCATTATTCCCTTTCTCGTTGAAAGCCAGTACGGAACCGAATTTATAATCGAAACCGTCATCAGGGTTGGCAAATAAGGGTTGTAATCCCTGAATAATATTGACTACTTCCGGGAATTGTTTTACAGCCAATTCATTACCCTCTACAACAAATACGATATTGATTTTTTGCAGATCTTTTTCTATTTCCTTGAACTGATTGTAATAGATACGATTACCGTTTACGTTCACTACAAAATTCTCTTGTTTGTCTATCACCGGCATGAATGCTCCTGTTTTAAAACGGATAACAGTATCCATTTGGCAATAGGATGTTACCGGACTATATGCCAGTGGACGTGCTATCCGTGCCAGCTCTCGGCTAGGGACCAGTTGTGCTCGTCTGAAATTTAACGTATCTGTTTCGGCCTTATTCTTGAACCATAACGTACTGTCCGGCAGACTTCGTACATCAATATGCAGTTGTTGTCCAATATTCTTTATTACAGCATTACTTACCCAGCCACATATCTCAGTATCCAGACTATCTGGCGAAATAAAAGACTTTTTGGCAACCAGTGTTTTGCTTCTATCTTCTGATTGTTTTAGTGGGAAAACAAGCTGGTGCATGGGTATTTGAGTATATGGCTTGCTGAGATCCGTATTCTTAAATGTCAGTAGGGAATCATTTATCAAGTATTTCTCTGGAACTTTCAGCGGAACAGTATCGGAGAATACGGTAATTTGTTTATTTTTCAATCCCGTAGCAAGATCCGTTACGGAACTTCTGGTTAGCAGCAGGTCTGATTTATGAACCCATCCATAATAGATTGCTGATTTATGGTTGCCCAGCCTTCGCCCGTGGCTTTTTATTTGTGTCGGGTCGTATTTGATGACTTTCAACCAGTTTCCCTTTTTCCCCACCACTAAAAAGGCATCCATAAATTGTAGTTCTTTCATTTCATTTTTCCCTGTGGCGGTTTGGTAGCTCATATTTCCCAACTGGTCGGAAAAAACAATCCACGGGTTATTTTTTATCTGTAGGGAACTTGGAGCTTTTATTTCACCGCCACAGTAGTTCATGATATATTCACGGGGCACTTGCTTTATTCTTGTGAATCGGTTTATCGGAGCACAGGAAGTCATGATAGCCATTCCGGTGCAAAGTAGTGTAAATGTTCCGTTCCACATCCTTTTAGTTGTCTTCATGATACAGGTTATTTTGAAATATATTTTTCAGATTGCGTGACTAGCAGTTTTTTGATACATTCATCTGTATTGCTGTTCCCGATATCCACAACAACCTCTTCAATAATCAGTTTTTTTCTTCCAATAATTTTTAAGCCTTGGCAATAGGAGTAAAAATCATTATGTTTGTCACCATTGACCGTTACGACAACATCCGGGTTGTCGCACAGATAAGTATTGAGTACATAATTATAGTTAAGGTTAAATGGTTTCCCATCTACGATAGCCTGTAATCTTTCCCTGATATCGTTTCCTACGAGAGTAAGTACATCGGTAGAATCATTCTTTTGATAATTCGGCTCGATTTGTATGGTATGTCGTATCGGGTAATGGGTCTCTTCTGTTGTCAGCAGAATTTCATAAACACCGGGTTCCATATAGGCATATAGTGGGTTTTTCTCCCGTGAATCCACCATTCCTGTTTCTCCGAACTGCCATCTCCATTCCTTAGAATCACCGATACCGTGAAAGGAGATAATTTCATCCTGCAAGGCAAAGTCCGGAGCTTCGATTTTAATCAATTCCTCGTCTGTCTTATCATTGTTTTTCTCCCGTACATTGACTATGAATTTCTTTTCATATTTTCTGTCTACAGTCAACCGTACTTGATATTTCCCGCTTTGAGTGAACCGGTAGCTGCCAGTTCGTTCTTCCGAAGCATCTCCGTTTCCAAATTCCCATAGCCACATATCCGCCCGCTTGGTACTGTCGGTATATTGAATCGCATCTCCCACCTCTATATCTGAGGGAGTGATATAGGCAATTACCGTCTTTTCTCTCAGAGAAAGGCTGATTAAGTATGCTATGACAATACATAGTACGACGGCTCCTATTATAATAAAGGATTTCCTGTTATTAATTTTTCCCATGACAAATTATTTTTTTAATACTGAACGCCAATCTTGTTTTTTGCTTTCCAGACCGATTTCACACTCTTCCAGATTTTTTTTGAAAGTACTGATATTCTCTCGTTTACTCCACAACTCCTTTCTGTCCGTCAGCCACATTTGATAAAAATCGGCTACGTGCATGAACACTTTATACCGGTTGTCCCAGCCATTGTTTTGGTATGTGTTCTTCAGATCGTTTAGCAGATACTTGATATCTTCCTCTTCATATTGTGCGTTGATACCTGGTGTGAGCTTGGATATTCTATTGTATAGGGAATCCACTATAGGTTTGTTTTCCTTTTGCAACTCCTGGAATTTCCTGATTTTCTCAACTTTTACCAGTACCATATCTTTTTGCCGGGTAGTGTCAAAATCTGAATTTGTCCAGAAGATAATCATACAGCAGCAGATGGACACAGCAAGGAATAATAGCAGAACATACGCAAATCCGATTGTTTTTTCACGTTGGTTTATTGTAGCCCTGTTCTGTGAAAGTTGTTCATTTTCTCTCATAAGTAATTCCTCCAACTTTTAGTTTTCTTGATATCTCCCTGTTCTCTTTTACGCATCTCATCAAATCCTCCCGTACTATACTTTCCTCTTTTTCTGCCAGCCGGATAGAATCCTTCACGCCTAGAAAAACATTGATATTTCCTGCCAGCTTTTTGTATAGCAGAAAATCCTTTTCGTCTAACGCATTGATTTGGTTCTGCAACTGCATCTTCCGGTTGCTGACCACACTTTGCAGCAGAAGGTCATTGATTTTCGGAGAACTGTTCATGAGTGACATGTATTGGTAGATAGAATCCACTGCTACAACCATATTTAGTTCGGCGGAATAAATATTGTCGTATTCTACTGTTTTGGCCATAATCATTTTGACCTCCGTTGAAGCGGTTTTCATATAGGAATAGAAACAGAATACCGAGACAGCCACACAGATAATCAGAAAACCGGAGAATCTCAAGTATCCTTTCCTTACTGTATTATTATTTAGAGGTTTCATACTATTTCGTTTAAATGATTATTATATGGTCAGTCTAATAAATTCCAGTCTGACCGGGTCGCACTCTCATGGCGTTGTATTCGTTCACCGACTACAATATTTTCTTTATGCTTACCGATATATTCCAAAGAACTTAGCATCATCCACAATTCAGAGAAATTGCTTAGGAATCCCTCAATTATAAGCATCATACTGCGTATTTCATCATGTTCATATTTGATTTCAATCGCTTCGGAAAGTATGCTTTCAAATTGGGCAGGAGTAGTGTCGCTCCATTCGTAAAAATATTTGAGCACATCCTCTTTTTCAGTTTTCTCCATGAAATTAAGTGTATTGAAGCACAGGTGTGCAAGGTTTGAGAAACATCCGATTACCTGTATGGGAGCCCAATATGCCCCCGTATTTCTATAACCGAAATACGAAGTCGCTGAATATTGCAAGATATTCTTACAGATTTCAGCTATATTGAGGGCCATTGTCGATGAGTCGGAACGGTTTACAACCTTTGCTACAATGTCCTTAGAAGCTTTTTCTATATTGTTGAAGAAGACACCAAAGCGCCCGTAGTAGCGTGTCAGATCAGGGTCGCTTAACATTGTCATACATGGTGGAATATAGTTGTAATCTATTTCATAGCGGTCACCATCCTTACGTATGCGTCCCACTATCAGACTATAAGGATCAATTCCATTCTGCATTTGTTCTACTGGAAGTGTATACAATTTATATTCCGGGCGAACTTCCGGATATCGTGGGGGAAGAACTTCATTGTCCAGTTCACCTGTCGGAATACGGTTATAAGGATTTACCGAGAAAATGACATTCAAATAAGAAGTGCGGGATAAAGAACCATTTGTCAGTTCTCCAGCCGGAACCTTGTAGCTTAGGTATTCCATCGGGTTAGGTTCATAATTGATGATAAATCCGCCTGTTGTTATCCCGTGACAGCGTACCAGTCTGACTTCTATCGTATCTGTAACAGAATGACTTACTTCTATCTCACACATAGAATGATGATTGTTTCTCGATGGTTTGAGAAGACCATAATTAAAGTTTGTGATGTGTATCTCTTGTCCGAGGCACTGTCCGTTGATGAAATAATTCTCAGTCATTTTGAAAGAATTGGGAGTAAGACTCATGCCTTCTTCCCAGTTAACCAGGTTGAATGTTTTATTTTCCATAATATTATAATGTTTTTTTCTTTTTAGCTAAATACCTTTTCTTTTCTTACTCGTTTGGCAATTATGGTGTATCCTCCTCTTATTTTATTGTCTGTGAATGACAGGTCAGGATCAATATATTTTCTTGGCATGAAGAAAGATGGTTTGGTATAAAATATCCATCCGTATGGTATCTCATTATCATTATAATGAATTCTACTCATAGGATATTTCCGGCTGTGATCCTTTATGCATCGTTGGAACCAGTTTCCGAATATCATTGTATCGGAAGCCTGTACCGACAAATGGAACGGGATAGGGTCACCAATCTGCTTGAACAATTCGATATTCACCAATATTAGTTCCGATGCATCTATACTGCTATAATCTGCAACATTCCTGTCATCTGAGTATTCCCATATCTTATAAATTTCCAATGGTATATCCAGGTACGTACGGTATGTTTTCCTGAACAGGGAAATGAAGATGAATGGCACTACACAGGTCGAAGCCCACCAACCGTATTGAAGTTCACTGCATAAGTTGAATACCAAAGAGAAAAATGCCATTCCCATAATACAGAGCACTACAGTAAATATAATCTCATATTTGAAAGGTTTCTGCATAAAATCAGGCAAAAACAGGTCTATCGCTTTCAGATGATAATAACCCAGCAATAAATACAATAGCTGTAGGGCTATGTAGATGTACGGAATAAAATACTGTTGTAAAAATCCGGTCAAAGCCGGAAGGATAAGAATCAGGATAGTTACCAGAACATAAGTGATCAGCTTTCTGTTTCCCATCAGCTTATTCTTTTTTGCAATAAGGAATACTACGCCTCCGAGCAGGAAAGCGATAATAGGAAATAACAGATATGAAGTTAAGAATCTTCCAAAGATATTTTCCATAATATTAGTTTGAGTAGTTATTTATTCACTTGATAATGGGCCTAAAAATAGTCTGAACCGAAAACGACAATTCTCATGGGTACTGTTCAGTACAGCCTTGATTAGTACATCCGCCTTTTTCTTGATAGTCGTTGTGTCTGTTACATCGTCCGTATAGGTTATATCACTGACTGTTACCTGTACTTCTACTTCGCTTAATCTAGGTTCGTAGGTTGTGATTGATTCTGTCAGACAGGTCGTGAAATGGTCTTGCCAGCTTTTTTGTGAGGCCACTTTTTCAAAGTCCATGTCCCAGATACGGCAACCGAACCGGGGATCATACCGATGTTCGCCGGGACAGGTCGTGAACAGCAGTTCCAGGTGCTGGTCGATAGATTCTTTCTCACTGCATTTGGGCAGCGACTTGCTTCCGTCTTGCAGTAACAGACCTATCTTGAGTGGAAATTTGTAGTATTCCATAATTTCTTCATTTTTTAAGTTCCGTCAATTGGTTTCAAATTCTTCATCACTGACTTTCAGGTAACGGGAAGTTCACTTCAGTTATATTTTCGGAAGTCAGGCTTACCAGATGCTTGCGATAGCCTGTGCAACACGTATCTTTAAAGATTATATTGTGAATCTTTGACTGGCTTACCTTCCCATTCTGTTCACTGAATATGCGTACACTTCCCTGAAGTCGTATCCGTGTTTGTGCCAGCCTTCACATTCCAGTGATTCGTACAAATCCCTTCCATCTGCATAATAGAGGTATATCATAGTAGAATAATATACCATTGACAGATAATTGTGTCTGGCATCCATCATAGAATTTATTGGTTTGTATTTTCTATATCCCATATCAATTCCTCGCTTTCTCCTATACCCACTTTCAGTACATCGCCTTTGGATAATTTTCCACTGATAATCAACCGGGATATAGGTCTTCGGAGGTAATTGCGTATCACTCCCGCTACCTGCCTTGCACCATATTTAGGGTCAAATCCCTTATGTGCAAGATATTTCTTCACTTCTTCTGTCAGAAGAATGCTTATTCCCTGTTTTTCCAGCAGGTTTGAAACATTTCTGAACTGTATATCGAATATCATCAGTAATATATCTTCTCCGATAGGTGAGAACGGAACTATCTCTGACAGACGTGCTAGAAATTCCGGTCTGAAATACCTTCCCATTACTTCCATTAATTGTGTCGTAGTAGGATTTTTCCCCTCTGCCAGTTGATTGGCTAACCATTCGCTGCCCACATTGGAGGTGAACAGTACGATAGAATTTGAGAAATCACCTTCCTTGCCTAATCTGTCGTGTAATTTACCTTCATCCATGATTTGCAGGAAGATATCATAGACAGAAGGATGCGCTTTTTCAATTTCATCAAACAATACAACTGAATAGGGCTGTCTTCTTATTTTATTGACCAACAATCCGCCTTCTTCATAACCTACGTATCCCGGAGGGGCACCGTATAACAATGCAGCCGAATGCTCTTCCTTGAATTCCGACATATCAAACCGTATCATAGCTTTCTCGTCATTAAACAATGCTTCGGCAAGTGCCTTTGCTAGTTCGGTCTTTCCGGTTCCTGTAGGACCGAGGAAAAAGAAAGAGCCGATGGGCTGTCCGGCTTTGTTCAATCCGGATCTGGATTCCAAAATCGCATCCGTCAATGCTTTCAGGGCATTATCCTGTCCGACTACTCTTTTTCTGAGAATATTTTCCATATTGAGCAACCGCTCTTTCTCTTCTGATTGGAGTTTACCCAATGGTATGCCGGTTTTGTAGGATACTACTGCCGCAACCTCTTGAGATCCGACTTTCTCGATAGGTGCAGATAAAAAGGAGCGAAGTGTTTCTATCTTCTGTTTAAGATAGTCGGATAGTTCTTCCGATGTATCGTAATTTTCCGGTTGCGTATCTTCGGTTATCATTCCGAGTAGAACCGGACTTAGTCGGTTCTGCATGGAGCGATAAATACCTTTTAGTTCTTTCAGCTTGGTATCATCGTCTTCGCCTGCCTTCTTTTCCTGTTCGTTTAGCGCAGTCGACAGTTCTTCTATACATTCTTTGGATGTTTCGTTAATAAGTTTCACAGCGGACAGTGTACGGTCGAGTAGGTCTATAGCGGAGTCTGGTAATCTTCTGTCCTTGACATAACGTTTGGCCAGACGCACACATTCCGGTATCGCCTCTTCTGTTACTTCCAGTCCGTGGAAGTCTGTGTAAGTACTCAATACGGATTCAATCATTAAAACAGCCGATGGAATATCCGGTTCATTAATTTTTAGTTCTTCAAAACAACGGTTGAATGCATGATCCGGTTCTATAATTTTCCGATACTCTTCGGCAGTGGTTATACCGATAACGGTTAGTTCTCCTCTGTCCAGCTCCGGTTTTAGAATACTTGCTATTCCACTGTTCCCTTGTTTGGGATCGAGCAGGGTGTGGATTTCATCAATGAACAGGATAGCCTTATCTACTTTCCGCAGTTCCCTTATCAGATTTTTTAGTCTGTCTTCCGCTTCGCCTTTGTAACTTGCTCCGGCTATCAAAGCGCCCGTATCCAATTCCAGTACAACGGATCCTTTCAAATATGAAGGAACTTTGTCATTTACAATTGCTCTTGCCAGTCCCTCCACTATAGCAGTTTTTCCTACACCTGAATCACCGGTAATAAGTACATTGGGTTTACCTTTGCGTCCTAGCGTTTCTATCATCATGCGAGTTTCGTTTTCCCGACAGACGATTTCGTGCATCTCATTCTCTCTGAATTCAGAGGTCTTGTCTATACAATATTTATATAGGGCTGCTGTTGCCGTCTCGTTTTCTCCTTTAGATGTCGGCATACCGACTGCGATATCATGCGCAATATCCTGACAGTCCACTACAGATGATAAAATTTCTTCTTCTTTTATAGGAAAAGATTTCAGTTGAGTAATGGAATAGGCTGTACCCGGTTTTGTGAGAGCGGCCAGCACACAGATCGGGCTAATTTCCAGTAATCCTAATTTCAGTCGCACGATGTCAGCTTCTTCAAATACATTGGCTATTTGCTTGTCTGCCATAATTTCCGAAGTTTTCCCAGACCGGGGTGCTTCTTCAATGCGCACTTCTGCCCAGTCTTCAATATATCCGGTATCTTTCCCCAAACTTTGAATGAATCCTTGTAGTCCAACTTCTTTATGCATTAGCGCTTTTAGCAGATGTGAAGGTGTATAGCAATCATTGGCATATTCCCGTGCAATTGATTTTGCTATACGAATCGCAATCTTTACAGATTCGCTTAAATTGTTTATAAAATCGTTTTCCATGTTTCTATTTGATCAAGCATTATGATTTAATAGTTATGATATAAAGCAAATATAGGAAACCGTGTTTAATCTAGATGTCCTACTTGCAAAAATAGAACAAAATCGCTAAAAACAAGCAAACCTCTTGTTTTTTATTTCAAAATGAAAAAAAAATATATGAATTGTTTTTGCTTTATAAGGAAAAGTATCTATATTTAGGGCGTGACACAGGAGCGATTTGGCTTCTTATATTATAATTAATATGGTACAATAAGTTCAAAAGCAAAGGTTCACGCAAACGGGATAATTAACCAATTTATTCACTTAAAAATTATACTATGTTTAAATCAACATTGAAATTTCAGTCCAAAGAGTTCGACATCCGCTTTGTGAGTTACGAAATCAAGAGAGATGTTGATGCCAAAGGACGTCCGGCTTCCCATCTGTATGGCGGTATCATTAACATTACCATCGAATCAACAGAAGACACAACAATCATCGAAAACATGGTCAGTCAGTTCAAGCCTCACGAAGGTACTGTAGTGTACAAGAAAGGGGATGAAGAATCTGTAATGAAAGAGTTGAAATGGGAAAAGGGTTATATTACCCGTTTCCAGGAAGTAGCTGACGTTGAAGGCAAAAAGCCTATGGTTATCAAATTCGAGGTTTCGGCTCAGAAATTGACCATCGGTGGTGCTGTCTTTGAACAAGACTGGCCGGATGCTAAGTAAGCCGGACTTGAAAAATGTAAAAAGAGATTGTTCTATAAAGTTTTCCAGTAAGACGTGCAATATGGGCAATCTCTTTTTTAATAAGTACGGATAAATAAAAGTTTTCTCAAAACAGAAATTAAGTAACAAATCTGAATTATGATAGATGATTATATAGGTATTGGCGGTAATGCGGTAGAGCAGGAGGCCAATGAAGGTATTGCCGATATCCCTGGCAATCGTACATTGATGGTAAACCAAATGACTGCTGAAGAACCCGGTGTTCCGGAAATTGTAGATCATTTGTATACGATAGAAGATGTATTCAAGTATTTTGATCCGAATATTGATGTTAATTTCCTGGATAAGGAAGGACAGGATGTAACAGAAAACTTTCAGTTTAGCAATGTGGGGGACTTTTCTGTCAAAAGTATGACCCAGCGGAGTCCTTTTCTTAACAATCTGAGTATACGCAAGGAATTTTATGAAAAAGTGGTCAAACAGCTTCGCTCGAACAAGGTATTGCAGCGTGTTATTGCCAACAATGATACAAAGGCGGCTATGCTGATTATATTGAAAGAGTTGAAAAAGCAGGTGGAAGAGTCATTGTAATTACAGTATAATATAAAATGAAAGGAATATGGTAGAACAAGGAGCTAAAGCGACAGAAACACAGCAATTGGCACAAAAACATGAAGCTGTTCAGGAACATTTCTCACAGGATACGCTGAAAGAGAATTTGGGTAAACTGTCCCGGTTCGGCGGTTTCAGCTTTCTCGAATCAGCGATTGACAGGGTGCAGAACCTGAATCCGGATCGGAAGGCTAGAATGAGTATATATCTGAAAGACGAAGACAAAAAGGAAGACAGGCGTAATCTGTTGCGCACACTGGACCTATGGATTGATATGTTGGAAGAGAACAGCACGATTGATGATATGCTGTCCGCTTGTAGTTCAGAAGTAAACGAAGTTTCCAATTTGCTTGCCACAAACCAGTTGGTTGCTGCCGAAACAGTTAAGGACTTGGAACGTGCTTATAGAGAGGTAAAGTCGTTCTATGATAACACCGGACAGGATAAGATTACCAATATCTCAATTATGAACGCTTCACTGGAACAGGTTACCGATTTGGATAATCCGATTTTCATTGATGCTGTGGCAGAAGAATTGAAACAGTATTATGACAAACTCGACTTGAGGGATAACTACTCCCTTCTTGTTGTTCCGGGATTCCTTGGTTCCAACAAGGTTGTGGAGAAATGGGCGAAGATTGCTTATAGTAACAAAGTGTTCTTATTTTCTGATTTCGCTGACCTTGAAAAGCCGGACGATGTGATTGAAATGTTCTACGAGTCTAATATGTCTGGCGGTGACGGTTTTAAGAGTAATACATCATTGGTTTGTAACTGGCTGATCGGTCGTGCTAAGTATGCGGAATTGGGAGAAGAGGAAGATTTGCATATTTCTCCATCATCGGCATTGTCAGGCAAAGTGTATAGCTCTCTTATGTCGCAGATTACTGCCGGTAAGAAATATGGTGCACTTGATGGAGTGGATGCTGTTGTCTTTCCCTTGAAAAAGAGTGAAATATCCAAATTGGAAAAGATGGGGCTTATCCCGTTGGTCAACGAATACAAGAAGGTGATGGCGTTCTCCGGTAAATCCCTTTTCAACGGTGACAATTTGGGATTACAGACTTACTCTGTCGTTCGTGTATTCGATTACGTGGCAAAAGTGCTCGTTGACTTCCTGAACCGAAGGGCTTTTGAGAACTGGACAAGCAAATCGGAGAAAGATTTGCGCCAGCAGATGATCCGTTTCTTGGATAGCATCAAGGGACCGGATAGACTGATTGAGAAATATAGCATCGAGCGGTTTGAACGCGACCCGGTAAAGAAAGACCGTATATATTTGGATATAAATATGATACCGTTCTTCCCGGCAAAAGAATTCGTCGTTAAGTTGGATGGAACGAAGGGTGAAGATGGCACTTCCTGGAACTCTGAATACGAAATGTCGAAATAGAATTTATTAAAAAAAGGATTATCATGACAGACTGGAATCAAGTGGAAGCGACCGTTTCTATCGGTGGCAGTGAATGTAAGTTCACTACAATTTATCTCAAACAGGTGTTCAACGGGCACCATGTTTTTGATATTGGTGTATTGTGTCCCCCTCTGCCTGGAGAGAATATCTGGTACAACGAGCGTGAAAGCATGATTGCCATGCAGGGTCAGAGTGTGGTAATTCGCATGAAACATGTGATTAGCGGTGATGAAAGCATCTTCAAAGGCATCATCACCGAAATCGGAATGGATGGTGAGAGAGGGGTTTCAGGTACTATCCATTACAGGGGATGCAGTCCTACTATTCTGCTTGAATCCGGAAAGACAATGGACTCCTTTATGGATTATACCCTGTCGGCCATTGTCGGAGAGGTGGTGAAGAATTATGGCAATGGAGTGGAGATTGTCAACAAGCCCCTTTTCAATGAACAGATTCCTTATATTCAGATGCACGAAGAAACCGGATATGAGTTTCTTCGTAGAATAGCCTACCAATACGGCGAATGGTTCTATTATGACGGACAGAAATTACATTTCGGGAATCCACAAAAGGACAAGAATGAGACGGTTACGTATGATGTTGACTTGGAAAAGGTCAGCTTCGGTTCTTGTGTCACTCCTTTCCATTATTCACGTCACGACTATATGGCGGAGGATGACCGTCCTCTTTATGCAGACGACAGTGCCGGTGTGAACGGTATCAATACCTATCTGGCAAATGCAATTCGTACGTCCGAATCCATTTATCAATCTCCTACCACTTTATATAACAAAGCGGTAGTCGGTCATCCGGTTCACATGAACCGTCTTCTGGAGTTTGAGAAGGGACGTGATACGGCTTCCTTGGTATGGTTGAGAGGTAAGAGTAAGACTTGCCGTGTACGTATTGGCGAACCTATTGCGGTCAAGATTCCTGCTTCCATGTGTAACCGTCGGGATTTGGGACAATATAGAGTGATGTCTGTAATCCATGAGGTTGATAAGAATGGTGTTTATTCCAATACTTTTGAAGGCATTCCGGCTAGTATGGAACGAATCCCAGTGAATAACGTTGTTATTTCTGAAGCTCACCCGATGCTTGCAAAGGTAATCAGTAATGCTGACCCAGAGAGTCAAGGACGTGTTAAAGTTCAGTTTGTATGGCAAGAGGAACAAAATAAGACAACTAACTGGATACGGGTAAGGAGTCTTGATGCAGGAAGTAGTGAAGTTGTATCTAAAAATAGAGGTTTTGTTTTTATTCCAGAAGAAGGGGATCAAGTTTTAGTTGGTTTTGAACTAAATAATCCCTCACGTCCATTTGTTTCTGGAAGTCTGTTCCATCGCCAAAATGGTGAAGGTGGAAAAGTTAATAACAACATTAAAAGTATAATAACACGTAGTGGTCATACAATTATATTTGATGATAGCGAAAACGGAGAAAGTATAACTATTCGAGATAAAAATAGTAATAAAATTATTTTAGATACAGTAAATAAAACAATTTGTATTGAAGCTCAAGAAAAGATACAATTAACTTCTAAAGTTATATCATTTGATGCAGCAGAATTGATAAACAGCACTAGTACAAACATTGAATCCAGAGCATCTGAAACAATATTAAATGCTGCTAAGGACTTAAGTGCTATTATTGATAATAAGACCAAAATTGTATCTAAAGAACTTGATAGTACTTCTGATAAAGTCAATGTTAGAAGTGTAAAAGAAGATTTGGTGTTAATATCCAAGAAACAGGTTATAACACAAAGTGGTACGAAAAAAATAAAATTATCATAGTTGTTATGTCCAGATCTATCACTTTAAGATATAATCCACAGTTATTAACAGGTACATATGGTATTAATATCCATATTAAGAAACCTGAAGTAAGTTGCCGTATCCAATTTGAAGAGAAGGTGCAGTTTGCTGGAAATATTTCTAATGATTTACATGCTTTCCGAATAACGCGTGATAATCTATTGATTAATGGCATTGAACCAGATGAACATATCTTTGAACTGGCAAATGAATGCAGTAAGATAATATATCCTATCACTTTACTTACTAATAATAAAGGGTTGTGTCATATGGTTAGGAATGATGATATACGTCAGAGGTGGTTAGAGAAAAAGTATGATATTGAAAAGCGTTTTGTCGGTGAAGGAAGTGAGCTTTATATTTCTTTGTTAGAAGATAAAATTAATAACCCAGACTATATAAGCCTATTGGTTGAGAAAGATTTGTTCATTAGTCTTTTTTTCGGACTTATGTATGAAACAAGCATAGTACCAGAAAAAATGATAAAGCGATGTATCCCAGTATTACCATTTGATGATCCTGTAGAATTTGCATGTCAAAATTCAGTCATGGAATGTGAAAGGAATAAGGAACTTATTGTATGTGAAAATGGTTCGCTGTCTGATGAAGCATGCTTAGATAAATTGATTAAGAATGGGCTGAATAATATTTTAGCTCCGGAAGGTCGGACTTTATCAGGGACATGTGATATCAAATATACTTTAGATAATGAATACCATAATATTAAATCGATTGAAAGTACGTTTGTTTTGAAACTTGGAGAGTCAAATATAATGGATATTGTTGTTACTGCTTATTATCTTTCTGAAAAACCGATAGAATCGATACAGGATGAGTACATTAATCAGTTAAGGAATAGCCAAGGTGAAGCAAAAAAAACATGGTTTTATAAATTATTGACATTTAGCTAAGTCTTATGAGTGAGAAACATATTGTATGTAAAGGAGCAACAGTGTATTGTAGCCAATCAATGACTTGTAATAGTCTGGGTACAGCTATTCCCCTAATAGTTACCAGTCAAACGCTTGTGGAGGTTAATGGTGGAAAGACAGTCGCAACAGACAAAGACTGTACAGTTGCCAATATGAATTTCGGTATGTGTAATGATCCTAAATATACCGCTCCAGCTCCCAAACCTCCTTGCATGGCGAATGTAAAGTGGACTAAAGTACACGAATATATAGATGTTACTGAAGTAAATTTGAAAATGTTGACTGAAGAATCCGAAGGAATCTGCAACGTATGTTCTGTTCCCGGCAAAATACGTATAGCTTTCCATGGTCAAGTTGCTACTATAACAAAAGAGATGTTAGATGAAGCCCCAAAAGATATAATGGCAACTTTGTGCCCTTTGGGAAATATTCAAGAAGATAAGAGCAAGATTATACTGTCAGAAATCTAAATAGGAATTTTATGGAAAACGAAGATAACAGTAGAACAGCCCGCATCTTGTATGAACGAGGTAATTACAAGAATGTGCCGCCTTTTCAGGATATAAAATTACTATGTTCTGCAATAGGACCTATTGATAGAAAATATTCGTATCTGTGGAGAATTAATGGTGTAGTTAAAAAAACGCAGAAAAATATTGTTGAAGTTACATTGTCTAACGACTATTGTGGGAAGCAACAGACTTTAAATGTAGATTTACAGCCAATATCGATTAATGAAAATTTCAGTACTGTAAAACAAACAGTGAAAGAAGAAATTGGAGAAGGGGATATTAATGCTGTCCCTTTCAAATTTGTTCCTTTCTGTAGCAGTATTATGATTAGAGATTTTTATTTTTATGATGAACAGTCAAAAATAAAATTATCTTCCTCTTCTGTTATAAATGTCAATTATCCGGTTCTGGCAGTTGCTGAGATTGCGGGAAGCAATGGACATATCCTTAATGGATACTTTAAAGTCTATATTAATGGTCGTCCTAAAAAAACATTGGCGACAAATCTGCCACTGGTGGATAAAAACCGCATGGTTTTTAGCATTTGGTTTACACCTTATGAGATTCCAGTTGGCTCTGTTGCAAAGATTGAGGTAGAGTTATTCATTTTTTTGCCTTATCAAAGAATAACAAGGAAGTTACAACTTAATGTGAAGAATGATTTTACATATGATCCTAATGATATAAAAGGTGAAGTACAACCTGTGTTAGTCGGGAACAACAGCATTCGGGAAAGTAATTATAAACCTTGCAAATATACAGGAATTAATGTTAAATATCCATCAAAGGATAAGGATGGAAAGAAAGTAACTAAGGAACTGGAGGTTTTCAATGAAAGTAAAAATTGCCAATATTCAGGAATAGTAAATATTATTGGAGGGAAATGTCCGATTGTCATAATGTTAATAGGAAAAGAAACAGTATCTTGTATTTTATCTGAGAACATTAATCATGATAAACATTTAATGAGTATCATTGAATTTGACAGTGAAAAAACTTCTCAAAATGCACAATTAATTGGTAGTATCATCCAATGGAATTTGAAGTATAATTATGGAGATACAGTAATTTCATTAATAGGAAAAGTTTTTGATGGAAATATTTCTGAAATTGCGATGAATTCACTATATAGTTATATATGGCCTATACGAGATAGCCTTATTCAAAGTAATCAAATTCAGTTAGCAACTTGTCGTCATCTTAAAATTGTCAATATGAGATTATTCCCAGACATAATTTGGGAGTTGAAAATAGGACTTAAGTTTGCTAAATATGATGCTGTTGAAGGTAAAAATCAAGAAGGAAGAGCATATGAAGAATTAATAAAGAAAAAACAACAGGCAGGATATAGTAAGTGGTACACGATTAAATATGGAAAAACACAATCTGAATTTTTTTTAGAATTGACTTGTACTTATGATGATGATTCCCAGAAATTTGAAATCGGAAAAAAAATTGAAAAAAATATAAGGGATTATTTAGGAGTTATTTTAAAAGCTAAAAAGATGGCAGATGATATTTTATCATATGTCAAAGGTATTGATGCAAAAAAAGCCCCTATAGAATTTGATATACAGTTTCCGATTTTTGATGCATCCTTAAAATGGAATCTTGTAGAAAGACAAAACAATAAAATTGGTATAAATGGAGAATTTACAATTAAAGCAAATCCGTTAATAGGAGGGCTTTTTACCATTGATTTATTTCGTTGTGGTGCAAGAACAATACCTTTATTAGCATTTATTGATAAAATTGTTAACCAGTCATATAAATCTAAATACATTGATTATGAAGGAGAAATTCGTTTAGATTTGAAATTTGATGGATCTCTTATTCTTAATTTGACTAATGTGATTTTTAAAACGAATCCATTCGAAATCTCATTAAAAAAATCAAACATGAAAGGCAGGTTTGGTGTTTTGTTGATAGCTGAAATTGGAGTTGGATTAAAAGTGTATGTTATTAAAAGCAAAGCAACAACTAAGTTAGAAGCAAACGCAACAGCAGATGCTTACTTTTCTGGAACTATAACCCCAGGGGTAGATATGAAAGGGCTTTTTGTAACACCAGAAGTCGCTTTTACAGGTTTACATGCCACTGTTGAGCTATCTGCGGAATTTGGTTTAGAAACGGGAATGATTAATATGAATAAAAAGGAGAAGATTAAGCCCGATGAGTTTGAGATAATTCCTCCAAGTAAGCCTTTGAAATTTTCTCCTCAGTATATAATATCTTAATAATATAAGCAATTATGAAGTCTTTTCTTAGTATATTTTTTTTATGTATGTGTTGTACATATTGCATTGGACAAACTAAAAATAGTAATGATATGACCTATTACAAGAACAATGAACCAAGAGATTATAGTAAAATGATTTATTCATTATCTGTAAATAGTATGGATTGTGAATTTGTTGTTAAAGTTGATGATGTGCTGGCTTTTAAATGGGAACAAGATTCTGGAGGAAGCATCACATTTAAATTGAATCAATTAATTTTGAATAATGGTGAGCATACGGTGGAAGTTGAAATGTATCCATTGTATGGTAAACATACCTTGGGTGATGCACAGGTAATTCTTACCTTTCACCGTTATCCTAAAAATGATATGGCTAATAGCTATGATTCTTTTAAAACTGTAAAGTCATATATTTTGGATGAAGCTGGAGAAGTTGTTAATGACATATCAAATATGAAAAAATATTCTTTTTCTACAACTTTTCAAGCTACAGGACTACCTATTGGAAATATGGGATGGAAGAACTCTGTGACTTTACAAAGTGAAGATAAGGCTAAGTTGCATAAAGAATTGTATAATGAGTATCGCAAAATACATACTATCTTAAAAAATAAGGATTTGGACGCATTTTTAGAACTCACAAGAGCACGTGAAGAGTTGATAGATTTCATTAATTGTTTTAGAGATATCGATAGAAAGGCACGTTTGAATGGTATTAATAATATGATAAATGCAAAAGGAGCAATATTGAATGAATTGCCAGAAATACATGATACTCATATGCTTTTTGAAGCTAATGGAAAACTAGTTACTTTATTGGATAATAATAATTGTGCTATTATTCAGTTTGTTAGCGAACAAAATAATTCGATGAGAAATCAAATTCTATTTAAATTTCATAGAAAGGATAATAATGCAATGTTAGAAGTTATAAATTAATATGAGTACCCCAAATTACAGCAAAGAAGTCATCAAGAATCGTATGTATCGCCATGCAATGAATTATTGGGGAGTGAAGAAAGTAGAAAATCTTGATCCGTTAGTCAAGGTACTACTCGAAGCACTTTCCAGTGAAATCTTTGGCTTATCTCACGATATAGAAACCAGTCAGCACCGCATATTGGATAAAATAGCCAATATGTTGACTCCTGACATTTTGGTTAGCGTGCGTCCTGCTCACAGTGTCATCCATGCCTTTCCACGGGACATCCCGAAATACACAGTAGATACCGATTCCGGTTTCTTTGCGGATATTCCCAAAAATAAAGGACAGATAGTAGAAGAATATAGTTTCTATCCTTTACGTAGAACGGAAATATATGCCGGAGATGTCTGCCGTATGATATGCAACGGTGATATTTTCAATATGGATAGTACTATGACCAAAGAATTGATATATCATGCACCGTATGAGATGAGGGGTAAATTCACCCGTACTGCCTGGATCGGGCTACAACTTGCTCCGGAAATACATAAACTGGATGATTTGTCGTTCTATTTCGAGCTTCCTTACCGTGAGAAAAAACAGTCCCTTTATTCCATGTTGGCGTATGCCAAATGGAGTTTGAACGGACAACCACTTACTGCTATGCAAGGGTTTCCTCCGGAAGAAGAAACTGATGAGCCGGAAAGTCTGTTTTCTATCTGTGATATAGAAAAAGAGATTAACAGGGACATTCTTTCCATATACAATAACCAGTTTATTCGTATCACTACTCCAATCATTCTTTCTCAGGAAAAAGCGTCGCTTTTCCCCGAAGAATTGAAAGATTATTATATGGAAGATATGTTGTCTTCCGGTGAACTGAATCCTCTTTACTGGTTCCGGGTTGACTTTCCCTCTAACTTTACTCCGGACTGTTTGGAAGAACTGAAAGTCAGTATCAATGCCGTTGTTGTACAAAACAAACGGCTGAATGAGAAGATTGCAAGTGTCAATGACCTGACCGCTGTCGTACCATTGACAACAAGCGAACAGGAGTATTTTTTCTCCGTGGACTCTGTAATGGATGCACAGAACCGGTTATATACTGAAATTCCGTTCAATGGAGGCTCAGAGAAAAAAGGTGCAACCTATGCAGTTCGCTATGGTGGTTGCGAGCGTATGAACTCCCGTGATATAAAAGAGTATCTCTACCGGGTGCTTGACCTTTTACAAGGTCGGGGAGCTGTCATCGCATCATTGCAGAAAGATACTTTTTCAGATGAAATACAAGAAATGGACAGACTGTTGAATAGCATGGAGCGAATAATTAATAATATCCAGTCTGCTGTCGGTTCATTGTCATACCTACTTGCAGATTTACCGGAAAATGCCGATAAGTTATATATATCCTACTATACGACAATCTGTGAACGTGCCAACGGTTTGCCCGTAGGTATGGGATTGTTACCTCAAAATAGTTTCAGTATTGATAAACGACAGGTTTATTTCCTGACTACTACAAGAGGAGGGAAAAGCATTCCAGCATCTGCCAACCGGTTTGATATATATAAATATATTCTTACCACTCGTGACCGGATCTATACAAAGGCGGATATCATAAACTTCTGTTACAAGGAACTCTCCGGTCTGGTGATGTCTGTTGACATCAAGTCGGGAGTGATGGTCAGTGAAAAACCGGGTGAAGGGTTGATATCATCGATTGATGTTCACTTGTCTGTACGCACTGATTCGGAAAGGGAAATTCCGTTGCTTATCGACGAACTGAAAACTAAGCTCGTCACCCGTTCACCGGATCATTTCAACTATCGTATATTCACTCAAATTGTTTAGTAATGGGAAAGATCGGTTTGTCACATATTGAAAGTTCTCTTGCGTCAATCAATTCGCTGGATACGGATTATCTGGCAGAAATAATTGCAGCTACTTTAATTGAGGAAGGCGTCAGTCCTGACGACATACAGATTATCCGTTTGGGTGATTCCCGTATGAAAGTCGGGAAAGATATAGAAAGTATCAGAATGGAATATAGCCCTGATGACGAGATAAACGATTGTTTGCGTATCTATGTCAACCGGGAAGGACTTTATGATGTATTGCCAGAGGGAGTGTTTTTCTTGGGTATTGATTTGTTGGATTCCACGGACATAAAGAAGGTTGTCAATCAGGTCAGGCAGTATCGGAAAGAAGAGATGGAAATACGAAAATTCTTTTCCGTATTTGAGGATGAAATAGACCGGACGCTTGTACAGATGCAATTGCTCGAACGCCGGGTCGATAGAAAAAATGTTTATACGGATTTCACGAATGTGTTCACTGCTTACTGGCCGATAATCAGAAAACTTTCGTTGGAACAAGCCGCCTTGTTTATGAGAATCATTCCTATTATTCACAAGATTCGTGGGGACCAGCGTAAAATTACCAAAGTGCTCTCTTTGATACTTGGATTACCTGTCACCCTGTCTCATGTGTTGAGTCGTAAAAAGTGTGATAGTTTTCCGGCATTCAGACAGGCACGTTTGGGAGAGACACTTGTTATTGGTTCAGAGTTCAGGAGCGGCAGATACGATGCATGTGTCACTGTCCATGACATTCCTCGTAACCGTATACCGGAGTTTCTTGACAATGGAAAAAGCAGATGCATACTACTTGAATTGATTGATATGCTTTTTGCCGCAGATATGGAAGTAAGGATAAAACTGGATGTTGTGAGTTCCGGACATATATGTGTCATTTCCAACGAGCCATCTAAGGCATCCCATCTCGGTATAGATGCTTATTTATAAATTAAAACTTAAGAAAGGATTATCATGACAGACTGGAATCAAGTGGAAGCGACCGTTTCTATCGGTGGCAGTGAATGTAAGTTCACTACAATTTATCTCAAACAGGTGTTCAACGGGCACCATGTTTTTGATATTGGTGTGCTGTGTCCCCCTCTGCCTGGAGAGAATGTCTGGTACAACGAGCGTGAAAGCATGATTGCCATGCAGGGTCAGAGTGTGGTAATCCGCATGAAACATGTGATTAGCGGTGATGAAAGCATCTTCAAGGGCATCATCACCGAAATTGGAATGGATGGTGAGAGAGGGGTTTCCGGCACTATCCATTACAGGGGATGCAGTCCTACTGTTCTGCTTGAATCCGGAAAGACAATGGACTCCTTTATGGATTATACCTTGTCGGCCATTGTCGGAGAGGTGGTGAAGAATTATGGCAATGGAGTGGAGATTGTCAACAAGCCGCTTTTCAATGAACAGATTCCTTATGTCTAGATGCACGAAGAAACCGGATATGAGTTTCTTCGTAGAATTGCCTACCAATACGGCGAATGGTTCTATTATGACGGACAGAAATTACATTTCGGGAATCCGCAAAAGGACAAGAACGAAACGGTTACTTACGATGTTGAGTTGGAAAATGTAAGTTTTGGTTCTCGTATAGCTCCTTTCCATTATTCGCGTCATGACTATATGGCGGAGGATGACCGTCCTCTTTATGCAGACGACAGTGCCAGAGTGAACGGTATCAACACTTATCTGGCAAATGCAATCAGTACGTCCGAGTCCGTTTATCAATCTCCTACTACTTTATATAACAAAGCGGCAGTCGGTCATCCGGTTCACATGAACCGTCTTCTGGAGTTTGAGAAGGGACGTGATACGGCTTCCTTGGTATGGTTGAGAGGTAAGAGCAAAACTTGTCGTGTACGTATTGGCGAACCTATTGCGGTCAAAATACCTGCTTCCATGTGTAACCGTCGGGATCTGGGACAATACAGGGTGATGTCAGTAATCCATGAGGTTGATAAGAATGGTGTTTATTCCAATACTTTTGAAGGCATTCCGGCAAGTATGGAACGAATCCCGGTGAAGCAATGTTGTCATTCCTCAAGCTCACCCGATGCTTGCAAAGGTAATCAGTAATGCTGACCCAGAGAGTCAAGGACGTGTTAAAGTTCAGTTTGTATGGCAAGAGGAACAGAATAAGACAACTAACTGGATTCGGGTACGAAGTCTAGATTCGGGTAAAAGTGAAATAGTTCTCAAAAATAGAGGGTTTGTTTTTGTACCAGAAGAAAATGATCAAGTGATAGTTTGTTTTGAACTAGCCAATCCATCTCGCCCTTATGTCTCAGGTAGTATGTTTAATGAGAAAAACGGCTATGGGGGAGGACGAAACAATAGTATTAAAAGCATTATTACACGTAGTGGTCACACTCTTATTTTTGATGACACAGAAGGTGGTGAAAATATTATATTAAAAGATAAAAGTGGAAATGAATTAATGTTTAAAACCTCTGAGGAGAGTATTGAAATAACTGCCCAAGAGTCATTATTTCTAAATGCGAAAAAATTATTTATAAATATAGAAGATACTATTTCACAGTATTCAAAACAATTAAAAACGATTGTTGAAGAGAATGTAACTATGCAAATAGAAAATGAATTGAGAACCTCTATGAGTTGTTTAGATACTGCTATACAAAAAAATGCAAATATTCAAATCTGTGGAAAGTGTAGCCAAGTATCAGGGGATTTAGATATGATTTCATCAGGGGATGTTATAATTCAAGCTGATGGAAAATCTCTACTTAAAGGAGCGAGCGAGGCTCGAATATGTGAAGGTTAATAATTTGAAATATAGCAATATGTCAATATTAGATTATTTAGCTTATTCAGAAACAGTAAATAACATAAATGTATTACCACCAAGAGTATATGCCTTAGATTCATATATTGAGTCATTAGATAGAGGAGTTATTTATGTTCAAAGATGTGTGAAATATGTTCATGTCATATCATTAGGGAAAAATAAGTATCAATTCTATTTTACTGATATATTGTATATCAATAATGATAAACTAAAAAAACAGGAAGATTTATTAAGAAGGATAAGTTATAGATATAATGGTATTATTATATCTATAACAAAAGATAATGAGATACTATCAATACATAATATGGCAGATATTCGTTTTCAATGGGAAAGAATTAAAAGTATTTTAGAGTTGGATTATTCAGGAGGAGAAATTAGTTGGTTTCTAGAACAAATGACAAATCATATGAATAGTCCGGAATGTATAATGAGAGAATAGTTTCTATTCATCAACGGTTAACTAACTGACGAAATTATGAGTTTTAAAGTACCCGAAGTCAGTATACAACATAAAATTCTTGTAGGACACCTTATTCTGTTTGCTATAATAGCATGCATATTCGGAATTCTACAACATGAACGTATGCGTATATCGGATATTGAAAAAGAAGCCAGACACATTCAGCAGGTACAGCGCAAGGTCAATACGGCCCATCGTCATATCACACTTCTTGCCATGTTGGGTGAAACTGCCATTTCTTGGGAGAGAAAGGATTTTGCTGACTATCGTTCACTTCGGCAGTACGTGGATTCCACATTGCTGGATATACGAAAAGAGAATGAAATCCATGTTGCGCGAAGCCAAGTAGATTCACTGCGTTCCCTCTTGAAAATCAAGGAAGAGCACCTGGCTCAAATCATGTATCTGATTCAAAGCCGAGATGGTCATGGCGTTTTACAATTCAGCAAAATACCTTATAATGTCTTTCCGCAAACGATAACTCGCAAGAAAAAAGGATTGGCGGGCTTCTTCGGAGGCAAAGAGACAGTAGAAGTTACACCCAGCACTTCGGCTGCATTGCATGCATTGAATAAAGAATTGCTTTCCATGCAGAACGAACTCAATGACAACATAGATGTCTGTACTGATAGTTTACGCAGGCACAACAAGGTTATCAATGGAAAACTGCGCTCGCTGATGACAACCATGAATGATCAGGCCGAGCAAATACTTGAAGATAAGGAAAAACAATTGAATGCCTCTTATGACCGTTCAAAAAGCATCATCACGTGGCTGGTTATATCAGCTGTTATACTGCTGATTGTTTCTTATCTGATTATCCAGAAGGACCTGCGTGAGAAGCAGAAGACCAGCAAAATGTTGGAGGAAACCATAGAGCAGAATGCTGCATTGTTGCAAATTCGCAACAAAATCATTTTAACCATATCGCATGATATCCGCTCCCCTTTGAACGTGATTAGTGCAACAGTTGAATTGGCAAGGAGGGAAGTGGATAACCAACGGCGTGATACCTATTTGTCCAACATTGAATCAGTGTGTCTGCATGTAGTACATCTGCTGAATAATTTATTGGATGTATACCGGTTGAATCAATCCAAAGAAGAATGCAACTATGTTCCGTTCAGTCTGCATGAAATGCTTGATCGGATTGCTTCCCGTTTTTCCGGTCTGGTCAACGACAAGGGATTGCTGTTCAACACCTCGTTTGACAATACGGATGTCAGATTACGTGGAGATGTGGACCGTATAGAACAGATTGTCGGCAACCTGCTCAGCAATGCTATCAAGTTTACGGAATGCGGAGAAATCTCCTTTCATGCCGGTTATTCTCAAGGGAAATTGTATTTGGAAGTGACTGACTCCGGCATTGGCATGACGGAGGAAACACTTGCACGTATTTTCCGCCCATTTGAACGGCAGATGACAGCAAACAATACTGATGGCTTTGGTTTAGGTTTGTCCATTATACAGGGACTTGTCCATCTCTTCAACGGAGAAATTGACGTAAAAAGCAAGATTCATCAGGGAAGTACCTTCAAGGTAACTCTTCCTCTTGAAGAAACGGATGAACCGCTGGAATGTGAAAAGCCCGTATTGACCCATACCGGACATTTGCCTCATAATATACTTGTCATTGATGATGACAGTATGTTGCGTGCAGTCATCAAGGATTTGCTTGAACGTAACGGCATTAATTGTACGACCTGTGCTTCGGCCAAAGAACTGGTAAAGGAGATGAGAGAAAAGGACTATGATTTGTTGCTTACTGATATTCAGATGCCAGGTACCAACGGTTTTAATCTCCTGATTTTGCTACGACATTCAAATATAGGTAATTCTCGCACGATACCGGTCATAGCCATGACCGCACGTGGTGAGCAGACCAAGGAGTCCTTACAGGAAGCCGGATTTACGGATTGTATCTATAAACCGTTTTCTTATAATGAACTGCTCAATCTGCTTTCATCTATCAATCAATGTCATGTAGCAGCGTCTCCGCCAAGTGATTTGGATGCCTTGCTGTCAGAGGTTCAGGATAAGGAAAAACTGCTGTTTACCTTGATAGAGCAGTCCAGAAAAGACCAGGATGAATTGCTGGCTGCTTTATCGGCAAGCAACAGAAGACAGATGCGTGAAATAGTCCATCGGATGCAACCTGTCTGGGAACTTCTGCATATGGAGGATATTCTATTTGAATACCGTGATATTTTAAAGGATGACCAAGTGAGTGATGTGGTGCTGAAGAACCACACACGGCAGATTCTGAGTCATGTTTCAACATTGATGACGAAAGCAGAAAAAGAACTAACACGATTGAAAAATGAAAAGGAAAGTATTGATTGTTGAAGACAATATAAACCTGTCACAGATGCAGAAAGACTGGTTTGTACAGGCCGGGTATGACGCTATAACGGCCGTAGATGCAACGAAAGCCCGTTCGTTAATCCGCAAGGTACATTTTGACTTGATTCTTTCGGATGTGCGTTTGCCGGACGGAGACGGAATCTCATTGCTGGAGTGGCTGCGTAAGGAAAAGAATAATACTCCTTTTATTATTACCACTGAGTATGTGTCTGTACCTGATGTTGTCCGTACCATTAAATTGGGAGCTGTAGATTATCTGCCTAAACCCGTACGCAAAGAACACTTGCTGGAACTGACCAAGGATGTATTTGCTCCTTTGGTTACAGTAAGAAAACAGGAGCCGATGCTGCTTCAGCGTAAAAGCGCCAGAATGAGAGAGATCCTGAAGTATGCAGAAATGGTTGCTCCTACTGATATGTCAGTGCTTATTTACGGAGCCAGCGGAACAGGAAAAGAGTCTATAGCCCAAAGTATCCATCAAGGAAGTGATCGTTCCAATATGCTTTTTCTGGCAGTGAACTGTGCACTTCTCCCCAAAGATTTGGCTCCTTCCCTATTTTTTGGTCATGAAAAAGGTTCCTTTACGGGGGCAGATAACAACAAAGCAGGCTATTTTGATAAGGCCAAGGGGGGTACCTTGTTCTTGGATGAGATAGGTACCATGTCTTATGAAGTACAAGCGATGCTGCTGCGGGTGTTGCAAGAGAATACCTATATGCCGGTGGGAAGCAATCGGGAACATATTGCAGATGTACGTATAGTTGCAGCTACCAATGAAAACATTCAGCAGGCAATCCAGGAAGGCCGTTTCAGAGAAGACCTTTACCATCGTCTAAACGAGTTTGAAATTACAGTTCCCTCCCTGGCTGAATGCACTGAAGATATTCTCCCTTTTGCTGAATTTTTCCGCGAACGCTATTCTAAAGAATTCAAGAAGGATACTGTCGGTTTTACAGAAGAAGCTAAGTGTAAAATGTTGACTTATGCCTGGCCTGGCAATGTACGTGAACTGCAAAATATGGTGAGACGTTCTGTGGCTATTTCTGAATCTCCCGTATTGGATTGTTTTGGCATCGGACAAAGTACAGGAGAAATTAAAAGCCCGGAGCCGGACAAGGCTGCGAAGAAAGAATTAGAAAAAAAACGAATAATCAATGTGATAGAAGAATGTAATGGAAACATTTCCCATGCCTCACAAATTTTAGGAATAAGTCGTACTTCAATCTATAAAAAGATAAAGTAACAAATTGTGACACGGATTATTACATACGTCTTTTTTCGTACACCAAACGGGAAATGCCATTGGGGTACAGTTTGAAAGAGCGGAGTTGCCAATGATGTTTACCGATACTATCCATCAATGAAAATCCTTTCCCGTAGGATATCGGTAACGTATAAAGAACCATTTCGTCAACAAGATTATATTGGAAAAGACCATCGGCATAATCTGCACTATTTTTATCATGTATGATAGTCTGGCATATACAATCCGCGCTAAATCTGACGATAGCGCTGAATCGGTACCATTGTAGCGCTGCAATCGGTACCGTCATGACGCTGCAAACGGTACCGCATTCAGTTCTGTAAGATTCTTTGCAAATGTATATTATTTTTTCTTTCGCTGTCTCATAGACTCGCCTTTTAACTCAATTTTATTAGCGTTGGCCACGAGACGGTCCATAATGGCATCCGCCAAGGTTGGGTCTCCTATGTAATCATACCATTTTGAGATAGGAAGCTGTGATGCGATGATCATTGACTTTCGTTCATATCTCTCTTCCAGGATCTGAAGCAGAGCCAACCTGGTATTGGTGTCCATCGGCTGCAGCCCGAAGTCGTCCAATATAATCAGGTCATTCTTCTCCAAGGAAGTAATCATCTTGAGGAAGGTGTTGTCCAGTTTGGACAGTGTGATTTTCTCGATGAACCGGTTCATATTAAGATAGACGGTTCTGAAGCCCAAGGTGCAGGCTTGTCTGCCAATGGCGCATGCCAGGAAGGTCTTTCCACAGCCGCATTTACCTTGTATCAGCAGATTCTCATGTCTGCGTATGAAGGAACAGTCGGCCAGTGCAGCCAGCTGTTCAGTTGTAATGTTGCGTTCTACACCACAGGCAACATCTTCAATCATGGCACTGTAGCGGAGTTTGCTGGTTTTGAGGAACATTTCTGTTTTACGTTCCTTCCTTTCCAGTATTTCTGCCTCTACCATCTTGGCGATGGCAAAATCAAATGAGGGACGGCTTTGCACCGGAAGAGTCATCAGGGATTCCAGCGTATTCGCCATTCCCTTCAGTTTCAACTCCTTGAGTTGTATGATGGTTTCTTGTGTATTCATATAAATAAGAGTTTAAATGTTGGAAAACGCTTCTGCACCCCGTACATATTCATTGGTTGGGATACAGCATACATTGGGTCGGTTTTCAGCTTTATCCAGATTGTTCTGAAGGATATTCTTGAGCATGCTGTAAGTTACGGTTCCGCTTTCAGACACACGCTTGCAGGCATTCTCAAGCCTTTCCTTACCATATTTTTTACGCAAGGACAATATACCTTCGCAAGAGCGGTAGGCATGGCTTACGTACTTCGGTGAAGCCAATACCTTTTCTACGGCTTTCAGTGTATACATGCCGATAACCTCTGCCTCTTCCAGGTAAAAGGCGGCATTCCGTCCTTTGCTGTGCTGGTATTCCAGATGATTCTCAGGCATGTGCGCGTCCTCTGTAGAACGTCCGGCTATGAAGCTTCTTTTATGCAGGGCTATTCGTTGGGTGTTCAGATATACTTCCACGGTTTCTGTATCCCAGACCACGGTTACTCTTTGTCCTACATAAATGTATAGGACGCTGTAAAGATGCCGTTCTTCAAGCCGTCCTACGGTGACATGGTAATCACCGGTCAGTTTCACTTCCTTGCGGTAACGGAAGCGGAAAGGGGTGATGGGGAGCGGCCCAAGACAGCCTTGTTCTTCGGCTTCAAACACACTCCTGCGGCTTTTTCCGGTAGTTCTGGAAGGACGGTCATTAAACTTGTCTGTCAATTCAAAGATACGGCTGTTGAGTTCATCCAAAGAATGGAACACTTCATGCCGGATGGCAGCATATATAAACTGGTAGAACTTGTATACGATTCCTTCTACAGGACCTTTATCACGTGGCTTCCGTACACGGCAAGCCTCCAGGGTAGTATTGTAGTAGCTTGACCATTCCAGAGCAGCATTGTTGAATGTAGGCTCGTAACGGTCTGACTTTTTCACCCATTGGGTCATGTTGTCGCTCTTGCACACTTCAGGACATCCTCCAAAATAGGTTATGGCATCCGACAAGCCACTGAAAAAGTATTCCATGCTTGCATGATACATGGCTTTGGCATAGCCCATACCGCTGAACGGCAGCATACAGCAGAGGACAACTACAGGTATATGCTCCTGACTTTTCCGGTCTGTAACATAGAGCTTGTCACCAGCAAAATCAATCTGCATCTCACATCCCGGGATGTAAGTGTTGTGGTAAGACAGGTTGTTGGCATACTGATAATCACGGATATGCTTCTTGAACTGCGTGTACGCATAGCCGTTGGGATGCTCCTTGAGATATTCCTCGTGTAGCAACTGTATGGTCAGGTGGCGGTGTCTGGCAAGATCTTCCGCATAGTCTGGCAACAGCTCTTTCAACTCGTTTTTCTGTTCAGAAGGTTTGGGAGTTGGTGGAGACTGCAGCAGACTGTGGATTTGCTCTTCACTCATCCGGCCTATTGTGCCGTAATCAACTTTGGCTTCATCAGCCAACTTCTTGTAGCGGTTTAAGACTCCACGGCCTATGTGCAGTTGTGCACATATTTCCCGTTGAGGAGTGGAAGCCGACAGCATTTGAAATGCTCTTTTTAATTTTACCATATTCAACGTTCTGTTTGCCATATCTTAAAGGGTATTGATTGATCGGACCTTTAAGATATGAAGTTTATACTAAACTACAGAACTGAATTGTCAATCTTTTTGCTGGTACCGATTCATGCGCTACGTTGGTACCGATTGGAGCGCTGAGGTGGTACCGATTCCTCCGCTATAGCGGTACCGATTCATGCGCTATGATGGTACCGTTTCGCCGATACTATCACTAAATCTACGTATCATGTCAGACAGGTCTATTATGCCATATAATTCATTGATTTGAAATGAAGCTTTTTCTTTCCAATACGGAAAACCTTTTCGAGGTTCTTCCATAAGCCATTGCATGAATTTTTCCTCTTGCTTTGGAAGAAATCCATCCAATGTAATTGCCATAACGATTCGTATTCTTGCCATACCCTTATCTGAAAAAAGCATGAAGCCCATGCAGTTTCAGGTAGAGGCTCTGGTAATAGCCCAAACGATAACTTGCATGGGCTCATGCTATAAGGTATAGCATAAGCCTCACGCAATAGTCATCGTTTTTTTTGAAATTTACCAGATTTCTACCTGTGACATCTTGCGACTTACCTTAGATTTGCACTTTATACTAAAGATAAAGCAAAAATAATAACTTTGAATAAAGGAAGGATACAGGAAGTGAACCAATTGCGACTAAGGATATTTATAAGTCCCGTATACATAAAAGGACTTCCTGTTTGTTTGGACCCAGACCCAGATAGTAGGTTAACAATAAATTGTTAAGGTAATTAGGTTAAGTTCAGACTCTTCTTTTAAAATCATAAAAAGGAAAAAGTATGGAAGATTTTTATTTCATCGGTGTTGATGTTTCGAAAAAGAAACTGGATTTTTGTGTAATGTTTGAAGGAAAAGTTGTATGTGAAGAAAAAACAGCTAATCATCAAAGTGCAATAATGTCATTAATATATCATTTACAGGAAGATTATGAGATAGCTGGTAGCAGGATGCTTATCTGTGCGGAACATACCGGACAATACACATTTCCTCTTGCTTGTGCTTGTAAGGCAATGGAATGCAGACTTTGGCTTGAGAATCCTGCAGAGATTAAATATTCATCAGGTGTACAAAGAGGGAAAAATGACAAAGTGGATGCCAAACGTATAGCTATTTATGCTCGCCGCTTTCAAGACAAGGTACATTATTATGAACGCCCAACAGAAGATATTGAACGATTAAAACAACTTGAATCAGAGCGGACTCTATATGTATCTGATTTGGCAAAATATAAGGCACAATTAAAGGATCAAAAGGATTATATGCCCAAAACCTTGTTTGAACGTAAAATGAAACGCTTACAAGCTTTGATGGATGATTTGGTAGAAGCAATCAACGCTATTACTGATGAAATGGAAGAAGTTATCAGTGCATGTCCTGTTTTATCCCGCCAGATGGAACTGCTTATGTCTGTAGATGGTGTAGGTCGTGTAGTGGCAACCAACATGATAATTGCTACAGAAGCATTTACTCGTTTTGACGATTCAAGAAAATTCAACTGTTATGCAGGAGTAGCGCCTTTTTCATATTCTTCCGGAAGTTCTCAGCATTCGAAATCAAAAGTATCACATCGTGCCGATAAGACTATTAAACGTCTATTACATTTGGCGGCGGTAGCAATTACTCATAAAACTGGTGGTGAATTGAAAATGTATTATGAAAGGAAAGTTGCTGAAGGTAAAAATAGAATGTCTGTAATCAATGCACTGAGAGCAAAAATTGTTTCAAGGATGTTTGCCGTTATCAAAAGAAATGAAATTTATAGACCATTTTTATCATAAATTACTTGTAAAAATCATAGTAGTATGTATATAAGCAACGGAAAACATCCCGTAATCCGCCGTTATGTTCTATTTCAGGTTCAAAGATACGGAATGTTTCTTGAAAATCAAATCCGGCCATGATTTATTTGCCATCCTCTTTGTTTTCAGATTCTGTTTTTTCAATACCCAGCCGTTCACACAGTTCTGGGTCATTCATGATCCGTTCCATCTCGTCGTTGATGATGGCTTGGGCATCCGCCTTGATCTGGTCGTAATTGCGCTGAATCTGTTCAAGCATGATGTCATTCCCCTCTTTATCCTTGAAGGAGTTGATAACCGGTATTCTCTTGTATGCCTTTTCTTCGGCACTCACTCTGGCATGGTCCACAATAATTTCCGCATGGAAAATCTTCTGGTCAATTTTCTCACCGAAGTTGTCCGATACGGCACCTACAAAGGAACCTTGTGACAGGTTGGAAATCTTGGAAGCCGGAATTAGGGAATCCAACTGGGTATTGATGGAGGTGGAAACATCCTGACGGTTGATGGAAACGGACTGCCGTTTCTGAAGAATCTTTCCGAAACGTTCCGAAAGCGTCTTGGCCGTTTCGCCGACCACCTGTCCGCTGAAGATGTTGCCGACCGTATTTTGGATCACCTTACTCTCCTTTTCACCATAGTCTCGGTTCAATTGGGAGAAGTCCTGGAAACCCAGACAAACTGCTACTTTGTTGGATCGTGCCGTTGCAATCAGGTTGTCCAGTCCACGGAAATAGATGGTGGGCAGCTCGTCGATGATGACTGTACTTTTAAGCTGCCCCTTCTTGTTGATGAGTTTCACGATACGCGAATTGTAGAGACCCAATGCGGCGGAATAGATGTTCTGGCGGTCCGGATTATTGCCCACACACAAAATTTTAGGTTCTGCCGGATTGTTTATATCCAATGAAAAATCATTACCGGTCATCACCCAATAAAGCTGCGGGGAAATCATTCGGGTAAGTGGGATTTTCGCGGAAGCTATCTGGCCCTGCAACTGGTCTTGAGCTCCTGATTTCCAGGCATCCATGAAAGGAGAAAGATAGTTTTCCAGCTCCGGATAGGAGGTCAATATGGTAAACAAATCGGAATAAGGTTTGTTCAGCAGCTCCACGGCATGAGGGAAGCTGCAATAGATACCGTTCTTGTAAATTTTGAGATACCAGATGATGGCTGCCAACAGGATAATCGGCGATTCCACAAAGAAGTCTCCCTGTTTTTCAATCCAGGTTTTGTTCAAATTTAACATAATGGTATAGCTTGCTTCGTAGGCATCGGAGATGTCTGTCATGAACTCCGGATTGATGGGATTGCAGCGGTGTGAACGGTGCGGATCATCAAAATTGATGACGTAGAAATGAGGCTTCACCTTGTATTTGTCCATGTTGTGCAACAAGGTGTTGTAGGCAATGGTGGAGAGGTCATCGAATTTGTAATCATAGATATAGGTGCTATAACCTTTGGAAATCATCTGTTTGATATAGTTGTTCACCACTGCGTAGGATTTGCCGGACCCCGGCGTTCCCAATACGATGGTGGCACGGAACGGGTTCACCACATTGATCCATCCGTCATTGAATTTGCCGCCATACTGGAACCGGGTAGGCAGATTGACGGAATACTCATTCTCCATCAGCCTTGTCTCCTGCATGAAAGATTCGTTTTCCATGTTGAAAACATCCTCCATCAGGTTGTGCCGGTAAAGGCGGCTGATCCACAGACCGGCCATTAGCAGGCAGAGATAACCGGTTGCCAGTGTCATTATATACAGGGAGGTGACCGCCTCGTGCGGAAAAGGCAAATCCAGCAGCCACCAGTTCATGAAGAAGAGAACCGCCCCCGTTGTCAGGACCATCCAGATACGTTGCCAGGTAATCGTTTCCCCTTTCACGCCGATGGTGCCCACGCAGGAAATGGCCAGCAGAAGTACGGCCAGGAGCTTGGTCCAAAGAATGCAGCCGAATATACCGGTCGTCCGTTCAAAGTTCATGAGTATCCGGTCGATGACTTCCAGGTTCAGGTACCAGGCAGCCATGCTCGGGTAGCAGTACACATAGACGTGGACTACCAAAATGAAAATACTGACAGCCCTGCCGAATTCCATGATTTTGGCCAGGGCTCTCAAATCGTCTTCCTGTTGCATAGTAAAGTAGCATTTGAGGGGAACATGGTCCCCCGGGGTGATAATGGTTGTGTCAGATGCCGCGCGACTTGCGTTTCTGCGGTTTCTTTTTGCGTTTCATGCGACGGCGGAACGCTTCTTCCTCGTAATCGACGGCCGGATTGGTATCCATAGAGAAGATGCCTGCCGCCTGTTCAAGCGCACTGCCATCCTCCACAGAGTGACCGTACCGTTTCCAAAGCTCCGGTCCGCTGAATGACTCTTTTTCTTGCCGGGGAATACCGTCCCACCATTTGACCAGGTCGTTGAATACATTGGCTGAAAATTCTTTTCCCATCCGTGAGCCGTTGAACACTTCGCGCCTGTCATGGTCCATGAAAGTAACGCCATAGATGCGTCCTGAGTCGTTTTTCCGGAATACCACATCCAATTGTTCCTGCTTCAACAATTTCTTGAACTCCTGTTCAGACCTGGCATCCCGCATCGCACGGGCGACTTTGCCGGCTATGGCCGGTCTCCATTTGCCTTCCTTGAAATCCCGGACATGCCGCATCATCCGTTCGGACAAGCCGGCATCTCCGAACCGTTTGCCGAACCGGGCACTTTTTACAGGTGGGCTGACCACCTTTCCCCTGTCATCGGTTGCCGAATAGATGATTCCCGTGTACGCTGTCCCTTTATATTCGCCGCGCACCTGCCTCGCTTCTATATTCAGTGTGGAAAGCAAGGCTGCATATTCACCGAAAGTCTGGAAACGGTAACTTTCCAGAACCGCCTTTAAGGTGTTGCCAATCTGGTGACGTACATCCCCCTTGGAGACATCCACCTTTTTCAGTTCCGCTTTCGGATTCTGTCTTTCCGTATCCGCCCCGTTACGCAACCCGAATTCCTGTTCCAGTTCCCGGCAGGCAGCCATCGAGCGTCGGTGCTCATAGGAATCCTTGATTTTCCTGCCGTCATCATCAATGCAGACACTGACGATATGCACGTGTGTGTTGCAGGTATCGTTGTGCCTGTACACGATAAACGGCTGCTGTCCGTACCCCATCTTGTCCATGTATTTTTCGGCCAGTTCCATCAACCGGGCATTGTCCAGCCTGTCTTCCGGTGCCGGACTGAGCGAAACGTGCAGGACGGGCTTTTCGGTTCGGCGGTTTGCTATCAGATGGTTCTCGAATGAAAGGAGCACCAGCCGAAGGTCTTCGCTCGGCAGGCCTGGCCGGTCGGAAATCATCCGGTGTCCCGACAGGATTTCCGCCGAACCTTTGAGAACCTTTTCGTGATTGTAGGCCAGTGCCCCGTAAAGGCTGGCCCCATGACTTATCTTGGCAACCATTTCTCTTCGTATTCCCGGGTCAATGACATGATCTGCTTGCTGAGCAGGATGAGTTCCAGCGTTGCCTTTTCGAGCCTGTAGAGCAGGGACCGTGCCCTTTGCTCTCCGAAGTTCTTCTGTACGGCCCTTACAACCTGGTTGTAGTTGTTTCCTACAGCCTGAAACTGGCGGTGGAATTCCCCGAGTCGGATGTAATAGTCCATGGATACCTTGTCTACCTTGATCACCTTGAGTTGCCCTGAAAAGAGCGACTTCTTGATGAAGACCGTGCGGTCCCTGGCTCCTGATTCCAGAAACAGCCTCTCGAACCTTCCATTCTCTTCCGCGTTCAGACGGAAGCTGTACTTGTAATCCGCCGGATCCGTCTTCGGTTTCCGGCCTGTTCTTGTCCCTTGCTTTTTCTCCATGCTTTGCTTCATTTGGGTTGTTTTGCATTCTCTGTCAGATTTTCCGACTTTGGAGGAAAATCCCCCGACCGTGAGGGAGGGCAAGTTGGTCTTTGTCGGGCAGAATACTTTCTGTCGGACAAAGACACAACTTGCTCTGTTCGCTTGAACAGAGAATCCACCTCCGGCGGATTGCTGCGCGACGCTTGCGGCGTGCTGTGGTCCGTTGGAGCATCTTTCCTGCCGTTTCTCGGTTCTGACTTTGCAAAATTACACCGACATATCCATCTGTAAAACATGCTGTTGTGCGACATTTGATGACATCTGATGCTGTCTGATGCCACAAGGATGGAGTATCGCATCCAAACTGCTTGAAAGACCTTATTTTTGACGCAGATTTTAGATTGCAATAACATAATCATGCATCCATGCAATGACATCGTATTGCAACCTTATATCGATGCATCCATGCAATGACATCGTATTGCAATCGTATATCGATGCATCCATGCAATGACGTCGTATTGCAATCATATATTGATTCATCCATGCAATGACGTCGTATTGCAATCGTATATCGATGCATCCATGCAATGACATCGTATTGCAATCATATATTGATTCATCCATGCAATGACGTCGTATTGCAATCGTATATCGATGCATCCATGCAATGACACCGTATTGCAATCATATATTGATGCAACCATGCAATACATGGAGGATTTTGAATGTGTTTGCTTCATGGTTCTATACGAGATTACCGGGTAGTACATGTGGAGTAACAAAAAGAGAGAAAGTGAATATTAACCCCAAAAACGAAAAGGAATGAACAAACGTCCGATTCTTGTCGCCTTCAGTAACCAGAAAGGCGGTGTGGGCAAGTCCACGGTAACGATAGTACTTGCCAGTTATTTCAATTATGTAAAAGGGTTGAATGTTGCAGTTGTTGACTGTGACTATCCCCAGTTTAGCCTGGACAAACTACGGGGAAGGGATTTGAAGAACCTGGAAAAGAGCGAGTATCACCAGCGGCTTTTCTGCCGCCAGTTTGAGAACAGCACTCGCAAGGCCTATCCGATAGTCACTTCTACTCCGGAAGAGGCCGCAAAGATTCCCGGCAGGCTGGAAGGTGATTATGACCTGATATTCTTCGACCTTCCCGGTACGGTCAATTCCCGTGGAGTGTTCGAGTCCGTCATGAACATGGATTTTATTTTCACCCCCATCGTGAAAGACCGGATGGTCATGCAGAGCAGTCTTTCCTTTGTTTCGACCGTGCAGGATTTCATTGGCCAGCATCCGAATGCTCCCTTGAAAGACATACGTCTGTTCTGGAACCGCATGGACAGCCGTACGTCCAAGGAACTCTTTGTGATGTACAATACCATCATATCTCGTATGGGATTGAAGGTGTTCGATACCGTGCTTCCTGACCTTGAGCGATTTAACAAGGAGATGACTCCCTTGTCCAGACAGCATTTCCGCTGCACCTTGCTTCCTCCTTCTGAAATTCTCCTAAAAGACAGCAGACTGGAAGCATTTGCGCAGGAAATGGAACGTATCATTTTTCCCGGATAAAAACTATGGCAAAGAAAAGAGAAATATTCAAGGTGAATGAAGATGCCCTGAAGGACATGATGGCCAGTGAGTCCATCTCATGTGCCAAACCAGAGACAGGCAGCATTGAAAATCTACCTTCCAGAGAATCAGAAAATGAAGTGCAAGAGGCGGAAAAACGTGAGCAGAAGAAGTTACGCAAAGCGGTACACAGCGACCCGAATATGGATGAAAGGCTGGACCTGTATCGGACGCAGTTTTTGGAACGAAAAAAAACTGTCCAAAAGCGGCAGACCTATATCAGTTACGAAATCTATCAAAGATTGGCCCGTGCACTTCCCATTTTTAATGCAGATATGACTATACCCGCTTTTCTGGACAATGTGCTGACGCATCATCTGGATACTTATAGTGAAGAACTTGACGAGCTATTTCGTCGCAATACCCAAAAATCATTCTGATATGGAAGAACTGATATACCTGTGTGTCCGGATTGTATGCATCGTTTATCTGCTGTACAGCGTGTATTGCTGGCGGACACGTATCGAAACCGTCTGCACCTTGCTTTATGGAAAGCCACCCGTGAAAAAAGAAAAGCCGGAAGCCTCCGGAACGGGGGCTGTAGCTTCTGAGGATGAGGTGATGGGAAGCACCCGTTACGTCTACCTGGACGAGAATGCCGGCAAGACGGCTGCCCCTTTCATGAGCCAGCCCCTTGAAAAGAACTTCATCGGGGAAGAGGAGAATGTGGAACAGGAAGAGGTAGAATGCAATCTTGCCCTTGAAAAGATGAAACTCCTGCTGCAAGAGCAGGAAGAGCTGGATGCCGGGAACCCCGATGTGGAATCCGTTTCGCCGGTCCTTTCGAGCAGGGATATGGAAACGCTGGGGGAATACCTGGCCCGCAAGGGAGAGGTCGGTGAGGAAAAGGCCCTGCAGGCAGCCCGTATTGTATTCTCCATCCAGCAGAGCAACCTGATTGACATTTTCACGTCCAATGCGGAAAACGCAAAAATGGTGGACGAACTTCTGGACAGGTATCTGGATGAAGACGGAAATCCCAAGCCGCTTCCCCCGAAAGAAAACGAAAACCCTGCGGACGGATGGCGGAAATATATCTGACCATGCGCCATCTGATGCCATCCGGTGCCATCTAATGACACACCTGTCCAACCGCTTTCCTTTACTGATATATTTGTCACCGAAATCAAATTTATGTCAAACCTCAAAAACGATTCTACCATGAGAAAAAGAATCCTCTTATCCGTATTCAGCGTGCTGTTCACAGCCGGTCTTTTTGCACAGGGCCAGGGTCTGGCAGGCATCAACGAGGCCACCAGCCTCATGACTTCGTATTTCGACCCCGCCACCAAGCTCTGCTATGCCATCGGTGCCGTTCTCGGTCTGGTGGGCGGCATCAAGACCTACGGCAAGTTCAGCAGCGGTGATCCGGATACGTCCAAGACGGCGGCGAGCTGGTTCTTCGCCTGCATCTTCCTGATTGTGGCAGCCACCATTCTCCGCTCATTCTTCCTTTAATCCATGGAGTACCGCATCAACAAGGGCGCCGGACGCCCGATTGAGTTCAAGGGACTGAAGTCACAGTACCTGTTCATTTTTGCCGGCGGTCTTGTATCGGTCTTTCTGGTGGTGGTCATCCTCTATATGGCCGGTGTCAGCCAGTGGGTCTGCCTCACGTTCGGGGCCTTCTCCGGTTCGCTGACCGTATGGATGACCTTCCGCCTGAATGCCCGGTACGGGGAACACGGACTGATGAAGGCGCTGGCCGAAAAAAGCCATCCCCGCTACCTGACTGTCCGCCGCCGGATAAGAAGCCTATTAACCCCCAAGAAGAAAAAGAAGAAATGAGAAGCGTATTGAAAATCGCTGAGTTGGAAAGCCGCTTTCCGATCCTGGCCGTGGAGAACAACTGCATCGTCAGCAAGGATGGCGACATTACGGTGGCCTATGAAGTGGAGCTGCCCGAACTCTATACCGTGACATCCGCCGAGTACGAGGCCATGCACGGCACCTGGGTGAAGGCCATCAAGGTGCTTCCCGCCTTTTCGGTCGTGTACAAGCAGGACTGGTTCACCCGGGAAAGCTACTCTGCGGAGGGAGACGTTGCAGAAAGCTTCCTGTCCCGGAGCTATGCCGGCCATTTCAACGAGCGCCCCTATCTGCAGCACCGCTGTTTCCTGTACCTGACCAAGACCACGCGTGAGCGGACCCGCCGCCGGAGCGACTTCAGCACCCTGTGCCGGGGATACATCCTCCCCAAGGAAATCACGGACTGGGATGCCGTGGTGAAGTTCCTCGAAGCCGTGGAGCAGTTCGAACGTATCATGAACGATTCCGGCCATGTTCGGATGAAACGGTTGAGGACGGAAGAACTGGTCGGTACGGAAGACGCTCCCGGGCTGTTCGAAAGGTACCTGGCCCTGGAAATGGAAGACAGACCTCCCGTATTGCAAGACATCTGCCTCGATCCCGGGCGGATGAGGGTCGGTGACAAACGCCTCTGCCTGCATGTCCTTTCCGATACGGAGGACCTGCCCGCAAGCGTGGCTACGGACAGACGCTATGAGCGTCTGTCCACCGACCGCAGTGACTGCATGCTTTCGTTCGCCGCTCCTGTCGGGCTGCTGCTTTCGTGTAACCACATCTATTCTCAGTATGTGTTCATTGACGATGCCCAGGAAATCCTGCAACGCATGGAAAAGACTTCACGCAACATGCTGTCCCTGTCCAGGTACAGCCGGAGCAATGCCGTCAACCATGAATGGACGGAAATGTTTCTGGACGAAGCCCATACCCAAGGACTGCTTCCCGTACGCTGCCACTGCAACGTGCTGGCCTGGGCGGATGACGGCGAGGAACTCCGGCGCATCAAGAACGATACCGGAAGCCAGCTTGCCCTGATGGGCTGCGTCCCCCGTCACAACACGGTTGACACCCCCGTACTCTACTGGTCGGGCATTCCCGGAAATGCCGGTGACTTTCCGGCCGAGGAAAGTTTCCATACCTTCCTGGAGCAGGCCGTCTGCCTGTTTGCCTCGGAGACGAACTACCGCAGCTCTCCCAGTCCGTTCGGCATCCGCATGGCAGACCGCCGGAGCGGTGTTCCGGTCCACCTGGACATCAGCGACCTGCCCATGCGGAAGGGAATCATCACCAACCGCAACAAGTTCATACTCGGACCTTCGGGAAGCGGCAAGTCCTTCTTCACGAACCACCTTGTCCGGCAATATTACGAACAAGGATCCCATATCCTGCTGGTGGATACCGGAAACAGCTACCAGGGACTCTGTAACCTGATCCACAACCGGACCCGTGGGGAGGACGGCATCTACCTGACCTATGAGGAAGACAAGCCCATCGCCTTCAATCCGTTCTATTCGGAAACCCGGCAGTATGACGTAGAAAAGCGTGAGAGCATCCAGACCCTGATACTTACGCTCTGGAAGCGTGAGGATGAAACCCCGAAACGTTCGGAAGAGGTGGCGCTCTCGGGTGCGGTCAATGCCTATATCCGCAGGATTGCCGAAGACCGGACGCTGAAACCCGATTTCAACGGCTTCTACGAGTTCGTGCGGGACGATTATCGCCGGGTGGTTGAGGAAAAGAAAGTGCGTGAAAAGGATTTTGACATAGACGGTTTCCTGAACGTACTGGAACCCTTCTACCGGGGCGGTGACTACGATTTCCTGCTGAATTCGGAAGAGGAACTGGACCTGACCGAAAAGCGCTTCATCGTATTCGAGTTGGACAACATCAGCAGCCACAAGGTCCTTTTGCCTGTGGTCACACTCATCATCATGGAAACCTTCATCGCCAAGATGCGCCGTCTGAAAGGCATCCGTAAGATGATATTGATTGAAGAGTGTTGGAAGGCGCTGATGTCCGCCAATATGAGTGGGTATATCAAGTATTTGTTCAAGACCGTCAGAAAGTATTTCGGTGAGGCAGTGGTGGTCACGCAGGAAGTGGACGATATCATCAGTTCGCCCGTCGTGAAGGAAGCCATCATCAACAACAGCGACTGCAAGATCCTGCTGGACCAGCGGAAATACATGAACAAGTTCGATCATATCCAGAAACTCCTGGGGCTGACCGACAAGGAACGGGGGCAGATCCTGTCCATCAACCAGGCCAACCACCCCGGACGTATCTACCGTGAAGTATGGATCGGACTGGGAGGTACCCATTCGGCCGTATATGCCACCGAGGTCAGCGAGGAGGAATACGCCATCTATACGACGGAAGAATCGGAAAAGCTGGAACTTCAGAAGCTGACGGAAGAACTGGACGGCAATCTGCAGCTGGCTGTCAGGCAGCTGGCCAACCGTAGGAAAGCCGCCAGAAACAGTAACCTGTTAAACCAAGACAACCATGAATGACCCTTTTGAAACCGACCCGCAGAAACGCAGCGAAATCGTGGAGTGCTTCTACTGGTCCCTGATGAACGGCTGGGATATTCCGCGGGATATCCGTGAACACTACGGCTTTTCCAAAGACTACGAACTGTACCGGCAGCTGGAGGACATGGATCCGGAGGAATACAGGCAGCAGAGGCGGAAAGGTTCCGTGCCCGATATCCTTGAAGTGGATGCCAGGCTGACCCGGGCCGTAGAGCAGGTCTTCGAACGCCTCTGTACCCGCCCGCCCGCTGCGTATCTGGACCGGCTGCATGAAGAATGGCTGAAACTGAAGACACTGGAAGCCGATCCCGAACATGTGGAAAACCCGTTTGTGACACCTTCTTTTCTGGTCAGGTACGCTATAGACCGGAGTGCTTCCGACACCGTCAGACAAAAGCAGGCGCAGACAGCCTGCAGGAAACTGGAGGAATGGATGGCGGGGATGACCGGCAAAAGGCAAACCCGGGAAACGGAGCCGGCTTCACGTCCGTTACGCAATCGGCAGCCTTGCCGGAAAGCCCATATACCGGTTGTCGCCAAACCGAAAGGACGCGGGAAGGGACTCTGAACAGATGGCAAAATAAGAACAACATCATGAAAAGACAAGACATGAAAAACAGACAGTTGTACAGACTGGCCGCCTGCCTGGTCGGGGCGGCAACGCTGCTGCTCCAGAGCTGCAGCGGAAACAGAAACTGTGACCGCCTTTGCGGTTCATGGAGCAGTGTGGAAGGCAAGCCGGACGTCCTTATCTATAAGGAAGGGGATGCCTACAAGGTGACGGTGTTTTCCAGAAGCGGCAGGACGAGAAAACTGAAGCCGGAAACCTACCTGCTGGTGGAAGAGGACGGGAACCTGTTCATCAACACCGGCTACCGCATCGATGTCGCCTACAACGAGGCGGCCGACATACTGACCTTCTCCCCGAACGGGGATTATGTAAGGAAGGAGGTGAAGCCATGAGAAGAGCGGTTCTCCTGCTGGGCATGGGAGCCCTGCTGCTGGCCGGAGAAGTCCGGGCACAATGGGTGGTGACCGATCCGGGCAACCTGGCCCAGAGCATCATCAACATGTCGGACAATATCGTGCACACTTCCGCAACGGCCACCAATACCGCACAGAACTTTGCGGAAACAGTGAAGATCTACCAGCAGTACAAGAAATACTACGATGCGCTGAAATCCGTGAACAACCTGGTGAAGGATGCCCGCAAGGTCAGTGAAATCATCCTGATGGTCGGCGATGTTTCGGAAATCTATGTGACGAACTTCCGGAAGATGCTGGGCGACAAGAATTTTTCCCCGCAGGAACTGGACGCCATCGCTTTCGGGTACACCCGGCTGCTGGAAGAGAGCAACGGCGTGCTGCAGGACCTGAGACAGGTCATCAATGTCAGCACCCTCTCGATGACGGACAAGGACCGGATGGATGTGGTGGACGGCTGTCATGTCAGCATGCGCCGCTACCGCAACCTGGTGAACTATTATACGAACCGGAACATTGCCGTGAGTATCCTCCGTGCCCGGAAGAAGAACGATCTGGACCGCGTACTGGCGCTCTACGGAAGTGAAACCTCCAAATACTGGTAGCCTATGGTTTTGTTATCCGTTGATTTTTCCAATCTCCATACCATACTGGAAAGCCTGTATCAGGAGATGAGGCCCTTGTGCGGGGACATGATGGCGGTAGGTAAAGGTCTGGCCGGACTCGGTGCCCTGTTCTATGTGGCCGTGCGGGTCTGGCAGTCACTCGCCCGTGCCGAACCCGTGGATGTCTATCCGCTGCTGCGTCCGTTTGCCATCGGCATCTGCATCATGCTCTTCCCGACGCTGGTGCTCGGAACGATGAATACGGTACTGAGTCCGATCGTGCAGGGAACCCACAGGATGCTGGAGGGGCAGACGATGGACATGCAGCAGTACCGGGAACAGAAGGACCGGCTGGAACGGGAAGCCATGCTGCGGAATCCGGAAACGGCCTACCTGGTGAGCGATGAGGAGTTCGACCGTCAGATAGACGAACTCGGCTGGTCTCCCGATGCCATGGCCACCCGGATGGGCATGTACATGGAAGTGGGCATGTACAGTCTGGAAAAGAGCATCCGCGACGGCTTCCGCAGCCTGCTTGAGCTGCTGTTTGCAGCCGCTTCCCTGCTGATAGACACGATCCGTACCTTCTTTCTGGTGGTTCTCTCCATCCTCGGTCCGGTGGCTTTCGCCTTCAGCGTGTGGGACGGCTTCCAATCCACGCTCAGCCAGTGGTTCACCCGTTACATATCCGTCTATCTGTGGCTCCCGGTGAGTGACCTGTTCAGCTGCATGCTGGCCAAGATACAGGTGCTGATGCTTCAGAACGACATCCTGGAGCTCCAGAACAATCCCAACTATTCGCTGGACAACTCCAATTCCGTGTATGTGATCTTCATGCTCATCGGTATCATCGGCTACTTTACCGTACCGACCGTGGCCGGCTGGATTGTACAGGCCGGTGGAGCGGGCAACTACAGCCGCAACATCAACCGTACCGCAACCAAGGCCGGAGGATTTGCCGCGGGCGCAGCCGGCTCAGCATTGGGCAACATCGGAGGACGCCTGCGTGGAAAATAACCGAAAAACAATCATGAACAGATGGAATTCAAGTCATTGACCAATATCGAAAGCAGTTTCAGACGGATACGTCTGATGCTGGCAGCCTTTGTGGCATGTTGCACGCTCGTGACCGTCTTCGCCCTGTGGCACTCCTACCGCTTTGCGGAGAAGCAGCGCGAGAAGATCTATGTGCTGGACGGCGGCAAGTCGCTCATGCTGGCCCTCTCGCAGGATCTGGCGCAGAACCGTCCGGCCGAAGCCCGGGAGCATGTGCGCAGGTTCCATGAACTCTTCTTCGGCCTGTCACCGCAGAAAGACGCCATCGAGCACAACATCAACCGTGCGCTCCAACTGGCCGACAAGAGTGCCTACCACTATTATGTGGATTTTGCCGAAAAGGGGTATTACAACCGTCTTATATCCGGCAACATCAACCAGGCGGTGCGGGTGGACAGCGTCCTCTGCGACTTTTCCGCCTACCCCTACAAGGCCCGTACCTATGCCCGGCAGATGATCATCCGGCAGAGCAACGTGACGGAGCGTTCGCTGGTCACCGAATGCCAGCTCCAGAACACTTCCCGTTCGGATGACAACCCCAACGGATTCATCATCGAACACCTGACCATTCTTGAGAACAAGGACCTGAGGAGTGTGGAGCGATGAGAAGGAATCCGATCAGGCAGGCAGACCTGGCACTCAGGCTGTTCTGCCGCCGGCTGGGTCGGAAACAGCGAAAGATTGTCCTGGGCATCCTGTTCGTCCCGTTTGCCCTTTCCTGTATCTGTACGGCCGTTGTCCCTCTGACAGACGGCAGGAACCGTGATACGGAATATCTGTGGATGAGACAGGACACACTCCGGAAACATTTTATTCAAACGATAACCGAAGATGCAGAAAGAAGAAATCAAGAAACAGCTGGAACGGCTGCTCAAGCCGTTCAGGATTCCGTTCCGCAGGGACGGGGAACCGCTGACTGAGGAACAGAAGCGCCGTCGTGCCCGCTTCGTGGTATATCCGCTCATGGGCCTGCTGTGTCTGGGCAGCCTTTACCTGATATTTTCTCCTTCGAAGGAGGAAGAGACCAGACAGAACCGGGGGAAAGGGTTCAATACCGAAATCCCTTCCCCCGAGGACAAGGAACTGGAAGGCAACAAGAAGGATGCTTATGAGAAGGCATTGCTGGAACAAGAAAGCCGGAAACGGAAAACCTTCTTTGATACGGCCGAATCCATGTTCCGGAACGAACAGCCGAAGGACAGTGTCCGTTTGCCGGATACCTTTCCCAAGGAACCGGATGCAGACCCGGAAAGGATGGAAGGTCCTGCCGGAGCGGTCACTTCCTCCGCCGGAGCATACCGGCAGATGAACCGTACCCTCGGGAGCATCTATGAACCGGCGGCGGATCCAGAAAAGGAGAAGCTGCTGGAAAGAATCGAAGAGCTGGAACGGCAGCAGGCGGACAGACAGGAAACATCCCCGGGAATGGAAGAGAAAATGGCCCTCATGGAAAAGTCATATGAACTGGCCGCCAGGTACAACAGCCGGCAGGCAGCCCCGTCCGCCATGCCTGCTGCAAAAGCGGAAGACCGTCCGGCCATGCCGGTCAAGCGGCTGCAGAACCAGGTGGTGTCCAGCCTTTCCGCACCCCTGACGGAAGAGGAGTTCCTTTCCGTCTATGCCGGTGAACGGAATACCGGATTCCACACCCCCGTCGGCAGGAAGACCGTGACAACCGGAAATACCATTGCCGCCTGTGTGCATGGTACGCAGACCGTATCCGACGGGCAGGCTCTCCGGCTCCGGCTTACGGAACCCATGGCCGTGGCAGACCGGTTCATCCCGAAAGGGACCGTGCTGGTCGGTGCAACCCGGATCCAGGGGGAACGGCTGGAAATCGTCATTCATACCCTGGAAGCGGGTGGCAGCATCCTTCCTGTGGAACTGGAAGTCTATGATACGGACGGGCAGCAGGGAATCCTGATTCCCCATTCGCTGGAGTATGATGCCGCACGGGAAATTGCAGCCAACATGGGCAGTTCGATGAACAGCAGCATCAACATCTCCACCGATGCCGGAGCCCAGATTGCTTCGGATGTGGGTAAAGGCGTGCTGCAGGGCGTCTCGCAGTATATCACCAAAAGGATGCGTACGGTCAAGGTCACGCTCAAGGCCGGACACCGGGTGCTGCTCCATTCCCCGGAACAATAAGAAACAATGAACATCAAAACAATCGTTAAACCCAAGCACATGAAGAAGATTCTGATGGTATTTGCCCTCCTGACGGGCATGCTGGCTGCCATGGCGCAGCAGAGCAACGGAGATCTGTATGAAGGACTGACCCGGAAAATCGGTTTCAGCCGGATGATTCCACCCCACGGGCTGGAGATCACGTACGACAAGACCGTCCACGTCATTTTCCCCGCACCGGTGAGATACGTGGACCTGGGGTCACCCAACCTGATTGCCGGCAAGGCTGACGGTGCCGAGAATGTCATCCGCGTGAAAGCCACGACCCGCCATTTCCGGCAGGAGACCAACATGTCGGTCATTACCGAAGACGGAAATTTTTACACCTTCAATGTCAAGTATGCCGATGAGCCCCTGCTGCTGAATGTGGAGATGTGTGACTTCATCCATGACGGGGAATCGGTGAACCGTCCGAACAACGCCATGGAAATCTACCTGACAGAACTTGACAACGAGTCCCCCCGGCTGGTCCGGCTGATCATGAAGTCTGTCCATGAGAATGACAAGCGCCGTATCCGCCACATCGGCAGTAAGCGTTTCGGGGTCCAGTTCCTGCTGAAGGGAATGTATACCCACAACGACCTGCTCTATTTCCATACCCAGGTGAAGAACACCTCGCACGTACCGTTCGATGTGGACTTCATCACCTTCAAGATCGTGGACAAGAAAGTGGTGAAGCGGACCGCCATGCAGGAGCAGGTGATTTATCCGTTGCGTGCCTATAATTATGTGACACGTGTAAACGGCAGGGACTCGGAATGTACGGTATTCGCCCTTCCCAAGTTTACGATACCGGACGACAAGAAACTGGTGGTCGAGATGCTTGAGAAGCAGGGTGGCCGTCACCAGCGTTTTGAAGTGGTCAATGAAGACCTTGTCCGTGCAGAAACCGTCAACGAACTGAAAGTACGATGAAGAGAAAGTGGATGTGTATGCTGGTCTGCCTGCTTGCCCTCTCCGTAGGGCAGGCTGCTGCCCAGCGCTGCCTGCCCGGGATGCAGGCCGTGGAAATGCGTGGAGGCATGGCTCCTTCAGCAGGTTATTTTGCCGGCTTGGGTGTGACCACCCATGCCAAGGGCGGCAACAGATGGGTGTTCGGTGCGGAATACCTCTACCGGAAGCATGATTACCGGACGGTCACCTTGCCGTCTGCGCAGTTTACCGCTGAAGGGGGCTATTATCTCCAACTACTATCCGATGCAGGGAAAACCCTCTTCTTTCACGCGGGAGTGTCCGCATTGGCCGGATACGAAACGCTGAACTGGTCGGAACGGACACTGTATGACGGGGCCCGGCTGAAGAACGGGGATGCCTTTGTCTATGGCGGTGCCCTGACCCTGGAAATGGAAGTTTACCTCAGTGACCGGATTGCCTTGACTGCCTCCGTGCGGGAACGCTTCCTGTGGGGCGGCAGCCTGGACCGTTGCCAGTTGCAGTGCGGTGCCGGATTCCGATTTTATCTGGATTGATGCAGGATGGAGATAGAACAGCTCAGGCAGGTGCCTTTGGTCGACCTGCTCACCCGGTTGGGGTTTGCTCCCGCTTACCGGAGAGGACAGGATGTATGGTACAGGTCTCCGCTGCGGGAAGAGCGGACTGCCTCGTTCAAGGTGAATACAGACCGGAATGTTTGGTTCGATTTTGGGCTCGGCAAAGGTGGTGACATATTCCACCTTGCCGGAGAACTGACGGGAAGTACGGACTTCAGCAGGCAGGTGGATTTTCTCTCGGGTCAATCGGAACACTTGCCGTTGGCTCCTCAGCCAAGGTCCGCCCGGCAGCCATCGGCATCCTGTTTCGAACAGGTGAAGGTAGCCGGCCTGTCCCATCCGGCCTTGAAGGATTACTTGGAGAAAAGGGCAATACCACCGTTTCTGGCCCAAACGCACTGCCGGGAAATATCCTACAGTATCCGTGGAAAGCGGTATTTTGCCATCGGCTTTGCCAACCGGAGCGGTGGCTACGAGGTACGCAATCCCGGGTTTAAGGGATGCATCTCTCCAAAGGACCTGTCCTTGGTTCCTCTTTCAGATCACAAGCAGGACAAGTGCTGCGTGTTTGAAGGAGTGATGGATTTCCTTTCAGCCTTGGTCCTGGGACTGGCAGGGAAAGAAGACTGTCTGGTCTTGAACTCCGTGTCGAATCTGGAAAGGTCGTATGACTTGCTGGACAGCTACCGGGAAATCCGGTGCTACTTGGACAGGGATGCTGCCGGGCAGTCAGCGTTGAACAAATTGCTCCAACGATACGGAAGCCGCCTTTCTGACGGATCCGGAGTCTATGAAGGAAGCAAGGATTTGAATGAACATCTGATAAAAGTGAAAGAAAACACATGAAGACAACAAGTATGAAAAACGAAAGAAGAATGGCCGGCTGGCTGGTTTTGTGGTGTATGGGATTACTGGCGATGGCGGTTTCCTCCTGTGATTCGGAGTTGGATGTGCAGCAGCAGTACCCGTTTACGGTGGAAACCATGCCGGTCCCCAAACAGCTGGCCAAGGGTGAAACGGCGGAAATACGCTGTGAAGTGAAGAGTGAAGGGGATTTTGACGGAACAGTCTATACCATCCGGTATTTTCAGTACGATGGAACGGGTTCCTTGAAACTGGAGAACGGGACGGTATTCAAACCGAATGACCGCTATCTGCTGGAAGATACCAAATTCCGGCTGTATTATACTTCCCGGTGTAATGAAGCGCAGAATCTGGTTGTGGTGGTAGAGAACAACTGGGGAGATTGGGTGGAGATGGAATTCGATTTCAACCATGCCGATGGGGAGTCTGAGGATGACACGGAAAGTCCGCAGCCGGATAAAGAAGGAGGTGCATGACAAGACAGACTAAACGACGCAGTATGCTTTGGGCACTCTTTCTGACTATCCTTGCAGGAGGATTGAATGCCCAGGGAAATGCGGTCAATCCGCTTTGGGAATCGGCTGTTGAATGTATCATGAAATACGAAAGTTGGCATGGTCCGGAACATTATCCCTATGTGGCATTTGGTCATCGTATCCGTCCGGGCGAACGGTTTCCATCCCGTTTGACGAGAAAGGAAGGGGAACAGCTTTTAAGAAAGGATCTGAAGGAACTGTGTGCCCTCTTTCGCCATTTGGGAAAAGATTCATTGATTATAGCTTGCCTTGCTTATCAGGTGGGTCCATACCGGCTTCTCGGCTATGGAAAGATGCCCAAAAGTACATTGATCAGAAAGCTGGAATCCGGTAACAGGGATATCTATGCAGACTTTGTGAAATATTGCCATTACAAAGGAAAGAAGATTCCGTCCATAGAAAGAAGAAGGAAAGAAGAATACGAACGGTTGTTCGTACCCTGAATGTAGCGCCAGCCGTGAAGCATCATGCAGTTCACGGCTGGCGCTTTACAATGTCCGGTTCAGAAGGATGGACAGGGGATAGATGAACCGGTTGTATTGTTTCAGTGCCTCCAAATCCAACGTCGCGTTTCTGTACGGATTAGATTCCTCCGAGTAGAAATAGACGTCCGTAGTATGGTTCCCGTTTTGGACAAATATGCCGTTCAAAGGAATCTCATTGACATCTTCAAAACTCTCCAAGGGAAGTTTTTCAATGGAGCCGGTTTCTCTGTTGCCAAGCGTATTGGCATAACGGTTGAAAAGAACAAATCCCTTTTGGGCATAATCAATCCGTATTCCATAGGGTCGGTTGCAATAAAAACCGACCTTCGCTTTTTCCTGTAAGTCATTCATTATACATACGGTTTTGTTTTGTTGCTGAATTCTGTTTCTGATTTTCTTTTGTTTTCTTTCCAAATTTGACTTCACACAATAATCATACGCTTCCTTACGGAATGCTTCACGTTGCCGGGTACCGGTTTTGCCGAACTCGGCATCCATGAGGTTATCTATGCTGGTCAGGGGCTTGTCTGTTGTATCCATCATACCTTTTTGAATTTCATACAAAGTCAAAGATTGGCTGTTTCGATGCTGTCATACTGGATCCGGAGAGCCAGGATTCCTTTCAATAGGCTCATAATGGTTGTTTGCATCAAAGCAATGCGCGCAGGTACCCGGAAAATCGGTAATCAGCCGGTGTCTGATAGAGTCTATACCTTTGAACACGGTAAACCAGATGGACCATTGTCCGTTACAATGGGCATAGTCTATTACATCATCTTCTGCTATAGCACCTTTCAGGTAGAGTTCTTTGTATCTGGATGCCTTGTTCCATGCTTCAAAGCGATATTTCCATCGGAAGTCTTTCGGAGAAGGAGACTTGTCAGTTCCAGGGTATCTTTGAAGCTGTATCAGATCCAACAAATTCTGGGCTTTCTTCCTTGACAGTTCCGACATATTGCCATTGACATGAACTCTCCCTGTTTCATCATAGATAAGACTATAATAAGTATTGTTCAAATGAGGCCAGTGACAATCGGCATCCACTTTTGTGCCTTTATTGCTGTTGCAGACTTTACAGCACAACAGGAAATTATCCCATGCTGTCTCAGCTCCACCTTTACTTTTAGCAGCAAGATGTTCCACATCCAGCGTGGGGATTTTTTCACATCCCTCGCAATAGGAACAAAAAGCACCGATGTTGGCACTCAAAGGGAACTTGGCATCACCATAATCAGGATAATGTTCCTTTATCCGATGTTCTACCTTTTGGTTGTTCGAATCCGTGTAACAGATCAGTTCTCCGGGTCGTTTTTTCTCAACAGGTCTCATAATTGTTTCTGCCTTGCTTTAAGTTCCGTCTTGACCAGCGCAAGATAGGCCGGGTCATCGCTGAATTCCGCTTCGATTTCGTTAAGGCGAGCCTTTAGCTCATCTCTGTCCGCACTTCCCTTATCGGTTGCTTCAAACAAGCGTGATGCAACTTCCACCATTTCATTGAAGCGTCTGCTCCGGATATCTTGCTGCAATCCCATACGTTCTGAAGTGATATCCTCCAGCCCCTCCCGGAAGGGTTCTCCAGAGGTCAGGACATTTGGGTCAAAGCTTACAAGTTGTCCTTCCTGAAGACTTTGAACAATGAAAGGACTATGCGTGGATACGATGAACTGTATCATGGGAAAGGCATTTGTCAGATCCTGCAAGACATGTTTCTGCCAGTGCGGGTGCAAATACAGGTCTATTTCGTCAATCATGACAATTCCGGGAGTCATCTTGATTGCATGCTGTCCTAGAAAACCGTTCAGTTCAATACAGCGGTGAGCGATTTCAGCGACAATGTTGATCATGGACTGAAGTCCGTCACTCATGTAGGAAAAGTGATGACGGGATGGGGTATGTCCGGTAACGCTGACCACGGCTTCAATCTCTCCGTTGTCGAAATCTATCTCAGACAAGGCTGGAATGGCCTGCTGCAAAGCTTCAAAAAAAGCCTCTCTTGTGCCTTCAAATTCTTTCCTGTCTTTGATATTCTTGTCGTAGTGCTTCAACCACTCCATGGCTCCCTCGAAATCCACTTTGTCATGCAAGGCAAATTTGTAGGCTTTTTCAATTCGGGATGCCCTTTCTTTGACTGTAGACTTGCTTTTGGCCTGAGCATCACTGGTCCTTTTAGCTCCAAAGGAAAGGACTAACGGATAAATGGAGTTCTCTTTCTCTTCATTCCTTAAATGTTCCATATGGTGAACCGCATCAATCAGTTCACCTGCCGAAACGCGTGTATGTGTGGTGTAATTGCCTGCATATTCCCTGTACCAACGGATGGGTATAAATGACACTTCAGGACAATGCCCATCCGAAGATGTGGTTATCGGAAAATCGGCATGGATGGTTATTCTGGGCTTCTCTGTATTGGGAACATAATCTCTCAGCTCCTGGTCAAATCTCATGAATTTGTCGAGTGAACTGAAATTGCGGCGATAGGAAGTTCCACCGGGAAGCGTTTTCAGGCTCTGCAGATAAGCTCCCAAACCCACTTGAAGCGCTTTCAGCAAGGTGGTCTTACCGGCCGTGTTGTTTCCGATGACAACCGTAAGGTTTCCATTGAAAGTGACTGTCTCGTTCTGGAAACCTTTGAAATTGACTATATTGACCTCTTTGATTCTCATATGCTTTGAATGTTTTTATGCGATTCCATTGTCCCATATTAAACAAAACGGTTCAATCAACAATAAGTTCGCTTCTTTTTACATCAAGTAATTTGGAAATTTGATTGATGGTCTGCAAATCCGGCTGCGTTTTTTGCGAGCACCATTTGCTGACAGTGCAGGTTGACTTTCCCAACTGCTCTGCCAGCCATTTGCTGGTAACATGCTTTTCTGCCAAAACAGCCTTGATCCTATTCAGATTTTTATCTTTATCCATATACAAAATTAAACTTCAGCGCAAAGTTATATAATTTATTCTACATTGCATCCTGATTCATAATTTTCTTTGGATATCCGGTTTTGAATATCTGCGGTCATCAGTCCCATAAAGAAGGCGGCAGGTTCTTTTCCAGATATTCCAGTTCTTTTGCAGCATTCAACAGGTGTCGTATCTGGTTGTCCGCTGTATGATTGTCAGCATATTCTTCCTTGCTGATGCGTCGGATGGAAGGCAGACCGCTGAATTGCAGGGTCGGATTGACTTTCCAGCCGTCCGTAAACTTGTCCGGCATGAGGCTGTCGTGACAGATGACCTCACCGACACACCCGTGAATCAGCATGTTGCATACGGTCATCATGCAGCAGGTCCGGCTGATGTCTTCACCGACCAGGTAATTGCCCGGAAAATGTACATGGTAGGCCAGCAGCAGCCTTCCGCTTCCGCAGGTCGGGTCACTGATGCGTTTGCCCGTAGTGCCTTTCTCAGTCCTTGTACATTGGACCATCAGCTCGCAGATGGAAGCCGGGGTGAAAAACTGGCCGAGATACTGCTGCCCGCTTTTTGAACAGTAGGCCATGTGAAGCTCCCCGAATGCATCGAACCAGCCGGACAGGGCAGTCTGCCGTTGCATGATGCCGACCCATTCCCGGGTCATCTCCAGGAATGCCATATTCTGCTGCCGCTTGTATTTCCAGTCCTTCAGGGGTGGAGCACCCGGTGAGAATCCGTGTATGATATACCGCAGCAGGTCATTGAACACCTGCTGGACTTCGTAGCCGCATTCTCCGGCCAACCGGCTGATGATTCGGTCGAGCGGCTTGACTTCGTTGGATAATTCAAATTTTGCCATATGCTTGTTGTTATAGGTGATTGTTTTCCGTGTATGCTTCCCGGTTCTGTACATACCGCTCCACTTGCCGGGCGACCATGTCACAGAACTTCTGTCCTTTGTCCTCCTCTCCTCTGAAATAGGCTATCATGCCCAACAGGTTCTTTTCGTAGTAGTGGACCCATTTCTCGTAGTAGTGTGCACCCGGCACGGAACCGAAGGTTTCCTGAAACAGCTCCCGCGTCAGTTCTTCATCCGGATACCGGTTGTATTCCCAGAAAGCCAGTTTCAGCCATTCGTTATAGTTCAGTTTCATCAGACAAATGATTTTAATGGTGATACATATATATAAGGTAAGAGGCATACAGGTGGAGATGATGTTCCTCTCCTGTATGCCTCATGCCGCAATCCGGATGCGGTTTACGTATGGATGCTCCATCCGTGGAAACGGTCCAGGGTTACGGCAAACGACCGGTCCGGGCTGCCGTGATACAGCAGTCCGCCCACAATGCCGATTTTTCCGTCCGCATACCGTTCGCAGAATCCGAACGAATAAGGGGCTGAGTCATAATAAAGTTCGATTTCACAGCCTTGTCCGTTCTTTTCCCATTGCTGGAGACGTTCCAGGCAGTTCTGCAATGTCCGGTCCTGGATGGAGTTGGCATACTGTACGACCTTGTCGTAATGTTCTTGTGAACAACAGATTTTCATGATGATAGAATTTTAAAAGTGAATGAATCGTTTGATATTCAGTCTATCCAGAATGTGCCGCAATGAGGGCAGCGGCATCCGGTCGGATAGTTGTTGGAGTAGCGTACGTCACGGTGACGCTTGTAGTTCATATCTCCGAATGTGCATCGTCCGCTGCGGAAAGTCCTTTCATAAGCCTCTTCCTGCTGTTGGTATCCGGTCATCCGGCTTTTCCGGATGGAACCGTTGAAGGGCCGCATGTCCGTCTCCCACCGGGTGGCCTGGCACCAGTCGTGGCTCATGCCGCAGATCTCAACCGCATAGGAATAATGTACCTGTGAATCCACAAACAGATTCTCCCGGCAGAACGGCAGGGTGATGTCCAAGGGAATGTGTACGTGATAACCTGAACCGTTGCGGCTGTCAACGATGGCCACCACCACATTTCCGCCGAAGCGGATACGTTGGAAATCCTCCTTCTTTCCGGGACTGATGAGTCTGTCAAACCGGGCATTGAAGTAAATCCGTAGTTCTCCGCCGTATGAAGCGTTTTCAACGAGTTCTTTAACCGGTCCGTCAAATTTTCCTTTGGGAAGGCGGAGTGCACGCCGTACCTTGTAGCATGCCATGGATACCGATTCACCCCGTTCCGGGCAGCCTGTGCTGTAACCGTCTATTTCTACTCCGAGGGAATAGAACAGATTGGTGTCGCAGGAATTCCGTATCAGGTCCTTTGCCGGATTCGAATCATTCCGCTCATAGATGAGGTCACGGATCTGTTCCTCGTGTTCTTTAAACAATCCGGACAGACCCGCTTTCTCCATATTTCTGCGTGTCTCGTCCATATATTCCTCCAGATTCTCCTGTTCCTGGCTTTCATACCATTCGAAACTCTTTTCATACAGACTTTCCAGGCTGTTGGACCGGAGACATTTCTCCTGAATATCTTCATGTTCATCCAGACTGTCCCGGTAATCCACATAAAATAGGCAGACATATCTGGGCAGAAACTCCGTAATTTGCGATATAGGGTTCATAGGATTGGATATTTTAAGTTATACCATTTTGTTTTTCAGTTTTCGGCTGTCAGTTCATCTTCATATACTTCCAGCTCCAGGCCGCTCTCGACCACCCGTACCAGCCAGCGGTAAGGCAGTCTCTCAATCAGTTCAACGGCACGGTATCCCCTGTAGGGGCGTTTCAGAAATACAATGTCTCCTTCTTTCATTACAGGATAGCTTTTAAGGTGGATGAATCGGAAATGTTTTCCATGCAATTCTCTCTTTTGACCGTCCTCAGCCGCTTCAGCAGATAGAGGAAGTAGTCCCGGTCGTAGATACGGAAAAGGAATTCTTCTCCGGTCTCCTTGACCTGCCCGAAGAAAGTGGCGGATTCCCGGTTGGTGGGATACTGGAAAAAGCAGCCGCCGGAAATGAGGGTAAGATTTTCCTGGAACGCACGGTCCATCAGGCAGTCCGGTGTTTCATAGGGACCTTTTCCCCAACAGTACCGGTAATGGCTGTTCCGCAGGCTTTTCAGGGTATGGGTCATATCTGTCCTTGCCTGCCGGCGGTCATCCCGGTAGACAAGGTTGCACAGGAAAACCGGTGCTTTGCCGTCCACTGAAAAGGAATAAGGTGTCATATGCCAGAGGTCCGTGTCGTTATCACCGACCGGTGTATCCTTCCCTTTGAGGAGGAAAGCCTTCCGCCGTATCAGTTCCATGTGCCGGTCCACTTCCTTGTCCAATATGGCTTGCGGTGTGCAGACGGACCGGATTCCCTTGAAGAACCGGTTTTCCCGTGTAAAGCAGAATTCGGCCAGTTCCCCGTAATAGGGCTCGGACAGGAAGAAGGAGTCCTCCCGCTTCCGTATCGGTGGAAGCACGTTCAGCCGTTCAAGATATTCCTTCTTCGTGATTTCCTCGAAAGGGGCACACAGTGCCTGCCGGTAAAGGCGCATCCGCTTTTCCATCTGGCGGGATGACAGGGCCGTTATAAACTGATTGTCTTTCCGGATGCGCAGCTCTTCCAGCGTTTCTCCGGTACTGTCGCTGTGCAGTCCGTCTGACATGATTGTCAGGCAGACCCCGCTGAAACAGCGGGAATCTGCAATGAATCGGGTTCGGCTGTCCATGGCTACAGCGGGTTGAGGTTCAACACACGTTGGGCGGCAAGCACCGCATTCTGCGTCAGCTGGCGCTGCCAGGCCTGCTGCCTGGGAGACCACTTGAATCCGGAAGCCTTCAGTTCCTTGCGCATCCCGTCGTTGGGAATGCTGTCGAAGAGGATCTGCAGCCGGTCGGCTTCGTAGTTCCAGACCAGCGTTCCCCCTTCAAACGCCACTTCCCGTTTTTCTTTCTCCCGGATTTCTTTCAGTTTCAGCCGGTTCTGGCGGGCCACTTCCGGCAGTTGGAAAAAACGGTTGCGTGCCGTGATGACCGGCTTGCTGCTGCGGGCATTGTACTCCCGGACCAGGTCCACCGCCTTCTCCACGATTTCCACTTCACCCTTGCCGGCATAGGTGCTTACCTTGTTCAGGATGCTGCTGACGAACAGGGCACGGCTGTACCCTCTGGCCCGTCCTGCATCAATTTCATGGATGGTGTGTGCGCTGCTGGAAATGTCCCGTTTCAAGCGGTTCCATGACTCTTCCTGATGTTTTTCCAGATTGGAAACATCCTTCATTCTTTCATTTTCTTTCATGTCTCATTGATTTTTAGGTGAAACTTCCGGTTCCGTGGAACCGGTATTTGATTTGATTGTATATCCTTTTGTCCGTTCATGCATCTGTTTCATGGCAGGACAGGAATCCGTAGTCAGCCGAGTCATCCGGCACATCGTCCCATACCAGCCGGTAATCCTCGTAGATCCGGCTCCAGTCCTCTGCAGACAGGCGCGGAAAAGAGGGGGAATACAGGCTGCGGAGGTCTTCCAGCGACAGGGACGGGTGCCGGTGCAGGATGTCGTGAATCTCCTCCTCGCACTCGAAGAGGGAATCATAGAGTGCATCCGTCCCCTGATGGACATAGACGGCTGTGCAGTCCTCAATGAGATGCTCCACGAAGTCCAGACATTTCTGCAGGTCCTTCTTGACGGTGATTTCCTCATCCGTATGGGCATTGTAATAGCCGCAGCTGACATTGGCACAGCTCACTTCCAGCCCGTTCTCCTTCAGCGTGAGGACATCCGTCATCAGCCCGTTGTTCTCCGCATAGCCCCACCTTTCGGGAGCAGCCTCCCGGATGAACTCTCCGGAACACAGCTCCGTGAAGCTGATGGCTGTAATCAGGTCGGAATTCCCTTTCCGGTCGGGCTGGACGACAAACCGCACGTCGTCAAAGAACGGCATGTATGCCCGGGAACTGCCCCTGCACCCGGTTTCCTCCTCACGGAAGAACACGACCTTGAGGACATCGTATTTCCGCAGGCATTCCAGACAGATGAAGATGCCGTTCTTGTCATCGGCCCCCAGGTTCTCGAATCTCCGCTTTGACGGGGAATAGCCGAAGAGGATGCCTTTGGCTTCGACGGCCCTAAAGTCCTTTGAATGCCTGCAATGGGACACCTGGTCCAGATGGCTCACCAGGCAGGGATAGGACTCGCCGCTTCCCTTGGTTACATACAGGTTCCCGAAGCTGTCCTTTTCCAGGCTGATTTCTCCGGGAAGCCCGTTGATGTAGGAACAGAGGAAGCGGACCATCTTCTGTTCCTTTCCGCTCGGGCTGTATATGCTATACAGCTTCTTCAACAGTTGCGTATTCATGTTCTTCTTCATAAGCGTTCGTATCATCGGAATAATTCAGTGGAAGGCCGGTTTCCGGATCCAGCAGGTCGTAGTATTCATCTTCGAAACAGCCCGCCTGCCCGTTCTCCAGCAGACTTTCCACGGTATCCACATGGATGGTCTGGGACCGGTAATCTTCTTCCTGCGGGTTCCAGATATGGATGTCCGTCAGTTCGTCCGCATCTTCAAACCAGGCCTTGTCATATTCGGAGTAATGCCAGTAGTTTTCCTTGTGGCTGCTTTCGGCATCCTCCCGGCATTGTTCGCAGCAATAGTATTCTTCGGTGATTTCCGAGTAGACGGAGTGGTCTGTCAGGCAGTAGCCTTCGCACCAGTCACAGCAGACCGTATCATCGTGATGGTAATAATCACCGCAGGAGGATATGTAGTTGAAATCCTCCAGGTCGTCCACATCCACTTCGATTTCCCGTCCCTGCATGTAGCAGACCCGGGTTTCCGTGCAGTAGCGCTGGTGGTATTCATCCCATGCCTCGTCGCTTTCGTCGTCATCGCCGTTCAGATTCCGGTCGGTCGTGTCCAGCAGGTAGTCATCTTCCGAATGCTTGTAGTTGTAGGCCTTCCTTTCATCGTAGTCGTACCACTTGAAGGAATCCTGATAGGAAAGCGTATTGTCCATGCCCAGGTCGCAGTCTATCTCAAACCGGCGGTCAAAAAGCGAACTTCCGTCAATGCCGACAAATGCGTTCGCTTCATGGCAGGACGCCCCCACAATCTTGTATCCGTCGATGCGGTTTTCCTGGATCAGCTTGTTGACCAGCATGTATTTCAGCATCTCGTCCTCACCGGTGGTATACTGGCGCTCCAGCAGCCTCCACCGTCTGTTGTCCTGGTCGGTCACTTCGGTGAACAGGACAGCCCTTGCTACAATCTTTCCTTCCTCGTCCTTGAGATAGGCCGCTTTGGCCTTCACCGAGTCCAGATAGAAGAAATGTCTGTCCTTGTCCGTCATGCAGGAGTTGAAGTCTCCCTTGCACCGGTAGCTGTCATAGATGGCCTCGAAGTTGTTGTCCACATGCAGCTCCATATTGGACGTACAGCCCAGGGTGAACGTGTACCACTGCTTGGTGAACACGTCCCCGCACAGCCAGTTCACGACACTCGGGGAAAGGACCTTTCCTACGGAGGTCTCCAGCATGACGGCTCTCAGGAACTTGGCCGACTTCATCTTGAACACCCTGCTGCGTTCCATATTGACATAGCGGATGGAACCGTAGTCACCGTCTTCACAGATACCGCGAGATTCATCCGTGCGGAACTGCCCGGACCAGTAGGTGCATCCGATCAGCTCCACCTTGTGGGGAAGCGAATCATCTCGCTTGCCGGAACTGCATACGGCATCGGTGACAGACTGCTGCAGTTGAGCCATGTCCTTGATGTCAAGCAAGGTGAAATCATTCCTTTCCCGGCAATATTTCAGCAGGGCTGCATTCTTCAGATGGCTGAGCAGGATCTTGTTCTTTCTGACCTCTGCGCCGTTGCTTCTTTTTTCCACTGCGAAAATTTCCTTAAACTCTTCGTAGTTCCTAAACCGATAGTACAACATAGGCTAAAGGGTTGTGGCGTTAATGACTGGGTTATTTCCAAATGGCGGAATTGACCGGTCCGCCTGTTCTTCCCTGCCGGTATAGGCACATCCGCTTTCCGGTACGTATTCCGGAAAACCTTTCCAAGACTGGTATCTTTTCATGATTCTTGATGGATTAAATTTGACATGACCGGCTCCTTGGAGCGCGGTATTCCTGTTTCTTACATGCCCCGTCCTGTTTTTTGCCTTGTCCAAAGCAAGGCTTGGCGGAAAAAATACCGGAACGGAGTGAGGATGATTTTTTCCTGCCAACCAGCCCGCAAGGGCCGCCTTGCCTGCGACAAGGCAAAAAGCTATCTTTGCAGGGAAGAATCAGGAATATCTGCGGATGGATACTTGAAGAACTGCTGTCTGTTTGAGGGAATAAAAAAACGGGAATAACCTTGGATGGCTACTCCCGTTGTTGAGGTGAGGGTGGTTTTTACCGTTATGGATGGGTTGGCAATGCAAATTTGTCCTGTAAGGTCTGCATTTCAAATGCGATAGTGGAATTCATGATTTTTGCATAGATTCGGGTGGTACGTATATCCGTATGCCCCAGCATCTTGGCAATGGACTCCAATGAAACCTTGTTCGCTATGGCCAAGGAAGCGAATGTATGGCGTGCGATATGTGTGGACAGTTTCTTCTTGATGTGACAGATGTCGGCTATTTCTTTCAGGTACCCGTTCATGCGCTGGTTGGAAGGGACCGGCAGCAGGAATCCCCTTTCAGAGTAGCCCGGTCTCGACTTGTATTTTTCCAGAATCAGTCGGGGGATATCCAGAAGGGGGATGTCGCACATGTTGTCCGTTTTTTCCCTGGCCTTGCGGATCCACCAACGTCCGTCGTCAGCCTGCACGATGTGTTCAGCCTTCAGGTGCTTTACATCCGTAAAGGCGAGTCCGGTGAAAGAACAGAAGATGAAAATGTCCCGTACGGTTTGCAGACGCTCGATGTCGATGTCTTTGGCAATAATGCGGCGAAGTTCAGATTCATTCAGAAAGTCCCGGTTGGTCTTGGTCTGCTTGAAATGGATGTCGGCAAACGGGTCTTCATTGATCCACTTTTTCAGAATGGCGGTCTTGGTGATTTTTTTCAGGTTCTTCAGGTATTTGACCGTAGCATTTTGGGCACATCCCTTTTGGGTCTTGATGAAATGTTCGAATTTGGTGATGAACTCATAATTGATGGATTTGAGAGGAATGTCGGCGCAGTTGTACTGTTCGCGCATGAATTCCACCAGGTAACGGACCGTCCGTTCATAACGCAGTACCGTCCCTTTTGCATATTCCTTGTCCATCAGTTCCCGGTACTCCTGATTATGCTCATTGAATGTTTCAATCAGCATTTTGGGTGAGTCATACCCTCCATAGAAGATGTTCTTGATGGTTACGGCAGTAATGGGCTTGCCGTCCGCCTCCAGTTGTCGGTGTATTTGGAAAACCCTGTTTCTAACCGTTTCAAGATAGAGGTTGATTTCCTGGTGTTTCCTGTCCTTTCCGACAGCACATCCTTTCAAGTGGTTCCATTTGTCCGGTTCCACACTCCGTTTGACTTGTACTTCAGCGCGTTTGCTGTTCACTGTAATACGCATACAGATGGGTGCCTCTCCATTTTTTAGAAGCTTGGATTTCTTGATGAAGAACAGCACCGAAAATGAGTTGTTTTGCATGGCCATACTCTTTGTTTTTGACGTTGTAAAATTACTGTTTTTAACGCGAGTTGGATTTATGCAAAATACAGATATTCAATGAAATAGAACCTAAAAAGGTGGACTTTTTTAGACCGGAAATCAAGTCCACCTTTTCGTCCACCTCGTAAATGCCGTAAAGTGCCTCAATTTGCCGTTTTGTAGAAAAGAAAAACCGCTGACAATGTTTGATTATCAGCGGTTTACGTTAAATTGCTTTTTGTTTGAGTGATCCGCCTGGGGCTCGAACCCAGGACCCCAACATTAAAAGTGTTGTGCTCTACCTGCTGAGCTAGCGAATCAGTCCTTTGTCGCATCGGTTATTTCCCGATTGCGAGTGCAAAGG
>NZ_JBGKGM010000003.1:0-271394 GCF_041333015.1 Phocaeicola coprocola
AATTGTCTGATTCACATTGTTGATATAACTGATATCAGGTTGGTCATTTCCGATATTCAATGAAGCCGCTAATTGATTCTTTTTATTTATGTTATAAAAGAGTACTGTTCCCATTCTTAACGATACATGTCGTTGTATAGCTTCGTTATGTAATTTATAATTAAGCCATGAGAATCCTGGTTTAAATATTAGATTTAATTTTTTCCATTGATGAAAATAATTTATATAGCACATTGTTTCCCCCATCCATAGATGCTGCCATGATAAATAATCTCCATCATATAGTGCAGAAGTAACTTTATGATGATGTTGTAAATCAATTCCAAAGGAATTGTGATTTTTAAGTTTGATATTATATTTAGCCGAAATATCAAATGAATATAAATCCTCATTAGCGTCAGTTAGTGACAAATTATTATTTTCTGAGTAATAGCGTGAATAACTGTTTTGAGAATAACCTCCTTTTAAAGAAAGATTTAATGTTTGGCGTTTAGATAAGTTGAAATCGCCATATAATTGAACAGAGGGTTTTATGTTTTTTTCTTTGCGCTGGTTTGAAGAATAAACATTTTCTTCATAGAATCCGGAGTAATTCAATAAATCATTCCTGCTGTCTTCAGGCGAATTGCTACAAACTAATGATATTTGGGCAGATAAGTTACGTTTTGATTTTCTGTCATTTACCTTAAACTGAATATATTCTTGCTTGTCAGTAACATTAGCATCCAATGTCTTTGTATTTCGGTTAATATTATAATCTGGAAATACGATTTTTTCACTTTTTTCTATGTATGATCCATTATTTTTTATCATTGTATATCCACTCCAAAAAGAATAACTAGTTGTTCCGTGTTCAATCTTACTACCTACATTATAATCTCCCTCCAGATAACCGATAGTTTGTTTGCCGTCCAAAGCAATGTAACCTCCTCGTTCGTATTGCTTTGTAACATAATTGATGGCAGCTACATCATTGGCATACTTACCTGTGGGGACGTCATAATATTCCACATTCTCTATATCACGAGGGCGGAGGCTTTGCACATCTCGGTAATCGGCTTTCTCCCCATTGATATACAGACTGACTTCACCGCCGAAAGTGGATACTGTTCCTGTACGTTTGTTCACCTCAATGCTTGGAATCATCAGGTTATATAGTAAGTCATATCCCGTTGAGGCATGTTTCACCTGCTGTTTGTCCGGAATCACCAATACATGATCATCTTTACGTATAAATGAACTGCCTTTTACCACGACTTCTCCGAGTACAATGTTTTCTGTTTCCAGTGTAACGAGAGGAACTTCTAAATTTTTATCAGACATTTTTATCTGGATGAACGCTGGCTTATAGCCGATTGAGCTGAGAGCTACTAAATAGTTTCCTTTCTCTATATTGCTGAAGACATATTTCCCCAATGTATCTGTGGTAACTCCTGAAACAAAAGTTGAATCAGTTTCTAGCAGGCGGACTGTTACATAGGGCAATGGCTTTCCGTTGTTTTCTACTGTCCCGTATAATTTATTCTGCGCTTGCATAGAGTTGCCCAATAATGCCAATAACATTATTAATAATCCGGTTTTATTCATAAGAAATGTGTTATGTTGAATAATCGTTTGGTTGATTATACGGCATTCCGACAAATCTGCCAGGCATGGAAGTCCGTAAAAGTCGTGCAGCTTACGTTCGCTTCATTACAGCTTATGATTTTAGTTGACTTTCATGATAGCCGAGTTGATGCTTCGGTCTACATCGTTCTTGTCGCGCGAAGTCTTCCGTCCGAAATCGAAAGTATAGGCAAGTTTCACGTAACCTGTACGCTGGTAGATGCGGCTGGTTCTTTCTTGCGTGAACTGATATATACCGATAGGAGAATATTCCGTATAGCGGGAATGTTTGGTAAATGGACTATCTGTACCTGCTTCTGCCAGCCAGTTCTTTTTGTTAAACCGAAGCGAGAAACCATACTTCCACGGTGATTTCTTGAGTGCTAACAATTCGCTGTCAAGCCCTCTTTCTGGAGTTTTCATGTAAGCATTCAACGTAAACGAATGGAAATAATAATTCACATCAAGCGTAGCCATAAAGTTATCTTCCGAGATAGGAATCTTTGCAATGTCCAGCTTCTCATATTTGAGCTTCAGGTTTGTACGGAAATTCTTTGACAATTTACAAGATGATATAACTTCAGCTTTCCATTTCTTATAGTCAGTATCTGAACGGTAGCTGTTTACAAGTTTGTTATTTTCAATATAATAATCCCCACAAATATTATTTTTCAGAATCGTATAGTTGAAGTTGAACTGGAGATTAAAGGGTTTCACTTGTGCATCATAAGTGAAGAAAAACTCTTGTATGATCGGGTTATTCAGATTAGGATTTCCTCGTTTTATTTGTAGAAAATCTATATTTTGATCCATTGTATTAATATAGCTGATATCCGGCTGATAGTTTCCCATGGCGAAACCGCCTACTAACTGGTGCTTGGCATTAATCAGGTAACGAATCCATGAGTTAGTGCGGAATGTCCAATATTTTTGCAAGTCCTGTCCGTGCAACTTATAATTTAGCAGTGATGCACCGGGTGACAATGTAATGGTCAGTTTGTCAAAAAGATATTGTGTATAATTTAAATAAAATAGAGTTTCGCCTTTCCACAGGTGTTGCCAGGATTCATTATCTCCGGTATAGGCGGAAGAAGTAATCTGATGGTCGTGCAGAAAACTTGCGCCAAACGAATTATGTTTTAAGTTGATGCCATATACACCCATTGCTCTGAATGAGTATAAGTCTTCATCTGCTTTAGTAAACAGACGCTGTTCGTCCTCCAAGTAATTCCGCTGATAGGTGTTGTGGTCATAGTTTCCTCTCAGCATGACGTGTATACGTTGGTCCTTTGTGGGATAGAATACTCCGTCCAAACAAAGGGACGGTTTCAGATTCTCTTCACTTACCCGTTCCGATGAACTTACATTTTTATTTTCATAGCCGGTATAATTTAACTGTTCGCTTTGGTCATTATGCGGAGTATCATTATGGGTCAACGACACTAGTGCATACAGATTACGCTTATCCGTCTTGTTATTCACTTTGAATTGGGCGTACTGCTGATTGCTGTGGTATAAGCCGCCTTCATTCATATGATTTCGATTGACTTGATAGTCTGGAAAAAACAGCAGCTCATTCTTTTGATTTTGTACTCCGTCATGCTCTGCCATATTGTATCCACCGAAAAAAGTATAGTTAGTATTGCCATGTGCTATTTTTGCTCCGATGTTATAATCACCTTTGGTATAGCCTATATTCTGTTCTGCATCTAAAGTCACGTAACCGCCCACCTTATACTCTTTTGTAATGTAATTAATAGACGCAATATCACCTGTGTAGATGCCACTCGGGATATCATAGTATTCTACCTTCTCTATGTCTTTGGGGCGCAGGTTCTGTATTTCACGTAAGTCTGCCTGTACACCGTTGATATAAAGTGTTACAGCTCCCCGTGAAGTAGAAACACTCTTGCTGCGAGGATCTACATCCACTCCGGGTATCATCAGGTTATACAAAACATCATATCCCGAATAGGCGTGCTTCAATTGTTGCTTGTCTGGAATAATTAACGTATGGTCTTTCTTTCGGATGAATGTAGTACCTTTTATCACAACTTCTCCGAGTACAACGTTTTCTGTTTCCAGTGTGACAAGAGGAACTTCTAAATTTTTATCAGACATTTTTATCTGGATGAACGCTGGCTTATAGCCGATTGAGCTGAGAGCTACTAAATAGTTTCCTTTCTCTATATTGCTGAAGACATATTTCCCCAATGTATCTGTGGTAACTCCTGAAACAAAAGTTGAATCAGTTTCTAGCAGGCGGACTGTTACATAGGGCAATGGCTTTCCGTTGTTTTCTACTGTCCCGTATAATTTATTCTGCGCTTGCATAGAGTTGCCCAATAATGCCAATGACATTATTAATAATCCGGTTTTATTCATAAGAAATGTGTTATGTTGAATAATCGTTTGGTTAACTTGCAGTATCAAGATATGTTCTTTCGTTTGGAGAAGAACAAATTTGTAGAATCAAATGTATGGGAAAAGTACTTTTTGCCGAAAAAACAATGTTCACAATTTGTTCACATTTTGCAAATTATTGATATTCAGTAGAATAAAATAGCTATGCTTGAGTGTTGAAATGGAGAAATTATACCAATTTATATAAGAACTCGGTCATTTTTTGCACGCTGCCTTTTTCTCCGGTTATCTTTGTGTACAACCGGCTCAGGGTATTGCTGATGGATGAAACCGAGTGGCTCAGCAGTTCTGCCATCTGCGTGCGTGACATGCCTATCTTTGTCAGGCAGCAGACACGGAGTTCGTGTGAGGAGAGTTTCGGGTAGTACTGATACAGTCTGGATGTAAAGTCAGGATAAGCCTTGTTTATGGCCTCCGTCAGCTGTTGCCAGTATTCATCAGTCAGTTCTGAACTGCGTGTTACGGAGAGGAATGCAGCAAAAGATTGTCTGGCAGTCGAGGGTGTTAGGTTTTCCTCCTCATGCTGATTTTCGGTTATTATATGCGCCTCATCCTTTTGTGGCTCTTTGCGGCGGGCACGGATATTCCTGCCCATATAAATAATTCCTGCCACCAGCAGAATTAGTGCCAGCGCCAGTATATGCCGTAGCCTTTTCATGTGCGAGAGCAGATCAAGTTTTTCTGCCTCGTGATTGATGCGTACTGTCGCTTCTGTACGTGTCATTCTGCTGATGGAGTCGGACACCTCCCGATAGCAGCGGGCGTAACGGTGTGCATCTTCCTGCTTGCCTTGTGAGAGTGCTATTTCCTTCAATATGCCATAGGCTGTGCGGTGATGATAAATGTCATTTGTCTGTAATGCCTCAACCGAATAGAATAAGGCAGAATCTAGATTGTTTTTCTGCCAATAATATTTGGCAAGTACTAAAGCTGCTAATTCATCGAAATGGTCACCCAATATTTTATAGGCAAATGCTTTTGCCGTATTATGCCTTCCTTGTGCGTAACTGAAGTCGGCCCATTCGCTCAGTACACCATATGCCGGTCTGGTGAATCCTTTTTCTTTCATCAGGTTATATGCCTTGCTGTAATACACTTCTGCGCTGTCCGGACTGTACTGCCGGTCGAATATTCGTGCCATATCTCTCCAGCTGTAGGCAATTCCCAGATAATCATCGCATTTTATGTTATATACCAATGCCTGCCGTAAAGCTTTCATGCTTTCGTGGTATGCTTTTTGATAAGCATACAGGGCCGCCAGTTGTCCGTAGATGCGACCGTTCAGCGTATCGTATTCGCAGCCCACCTCGGCTGCACTCAGGTATGTACGTATTGCCCTTGATGGTTCGTTGCAGTCGCGGTACACTCCTGCCTTGTAGTAAAGTGCTTCTGCCAGCCTCCGGTCATCTCCTTGCTGCTCGTAGAAGCGTACTATGCGGTTTATCAGCGAATCGGAGGTGTGCGGAATATAGAGTTTGTCTTCGGCTTTGATTCGTAGCATGTGGCAGTACATCCGTTCTTCTTCCATCAGTTCCTGCAAGGATGCGTCGATCAAGTCCAGACAGGCAATGGCACTGTCCGGACAAGCTTCTGCCCAGTACTCCGCCTGTCTGATCAGGGGAGGGTAGGATGTTTTCCGGTTGCGGCAACCGCATGCTCCTATCAGCAGAAGCAACAGCAGGAAGTAAGCTGTTTTCTTCATTGCATTTCTTTAGGCTGTGCAAATGTACGATTTTACGGCATTCCAACAAATTTGTCTGGCATGGAAGTCCGTAAAAGTCGTGCAGCTTACTTGTGTTGCTGCCTATTTCTATTATTCCACTTTCAATATTGCGCTATTGATATTATAATCAACATCATTTCTGTCACGGGAAGTTTTCTTTCCGAATTCGAATGTATAGGCTACCTTTACGTATCCGCTTTGCTGATTATATCGGTAATATTGGTAACGGTCGAAACTATATACCTCCGAAGTCAGATAATTTCGTGTCTTGCTGTTGTCGATAAACGGATTATTCGTACCTCCTTCCAGTGACCAGTTGCCGTGACTCCAACTCAATGACAGCCCATAACAGCCGTCCTGTTCGCTGTAAATACCACTCATACTCAACTCCTTGCTTTTCATTTGTCCGTAGATGTTCAGTGCAAAATCTTTCCAGAAGTAATTGATGTCCAGTTTACCGTACACACTGTTTTCATGTTCTTTTTCTGTTCCTGTTATCAATCCACGCTGCCAGCGTCCGCTAATTTTCAAACGTAACGCATCAGTCACCTTGTACGAAAGATCCAATCCACCACGGAACGAATGATAATCTCCGTCACCTCTGAATGTTTCCACCACTTTATCCCCTTCAATAAAGAAAGCAGGCAGGGTGGTGTTTATCTCCGTATCATACATGAAGATTCCAAACAAGTTAAAGCGCCCGAACTGTACGCTATAGTTGGCTGATGCCGAATACATGGAAATCTTAGGCAAATATGGATTACCACGTTTCACATGAAGCATATCTACTGTCTGTTCAGCCGTGTTGATGGTATTGATTTCGGGATAGGCATTACCTACTGCCATTCCTCCGCCAAGGAACTGCTTCTTGCTGATGCTGTACATCAAGGCTACAGAACCTCGCGGGCTGATCCGGCTGATTTTGTCTTGACCATGCAGACGATACTGTAAGGAAGACATACCCGCTTGTGCATCTAACGTGAGTTTCTTGCTCAACTTGTGATTATAATTAAGAAACAATAAGGTTTCACCCGACCACAGATGTTGCCAGGAAGGAGAATCACCTTTATAGGTAGTCGAACTGATACGATGTATATGACGAACTTGAGCTGTCAGAGAGTTACCGTGTTTAAACTTGGCATAATATTTCACCGAAGGAGAAAGCGTGTACATTTCTTCCTGCACATTGCTATGTGAAATAAACTTGTTTTCCAGATACGAGCGGTCATAACTGTTATCGGTGTAATCTCCATTCAGCGTACACTGCAATTTCTGATTCTTATTGAAACGGAATTCTCCATATAGGTTTAACGACGGTTTCAGCGAGCGCTGTTCCATCCTGCTATGGGAGGATGAGCTGGGGTATAGCTCCGAATAGGTCAGGCTGCTTTCCTGTTCACTGCCCGGCTCTTCACTGTGTACCAACGCCATCTTGGCCATCAGTTTTCGTTTGTTGGTCTGGTTCAATATATTCAACTGTGCATATTGTCTATTGTTCTTCTTGCGGTCTAAGTCCGTATTGCCTTGTTTTACAATACTATGTTCCGGAAAATAATAGGTTTCTGTATTTACGCTTCCCTCATTCTCATATTCTTGCATAGAATGTCCGCCAAACAACGTATATGAAGTATTACCACTATACAGCTTGACTCCCAAGTTATAATCTCCTTTCAGATAACCGATTGTCTGGTCCGCATCTGCCGACACATAACCTCCGTTTATCCGCTTCTTGGTAATAAAATTTACGGAAGTTTTATCTCCGGCATATTCTCCGGTGGGCATATCCATGTATTCTATCCTTTCAATATCTTTCGGGCGTAGATTCTTTATTTCCCGATAGTCTGCTTCGCGTCCGTCTATATATAAAGTGGCGTTTCCGCCCATGGCTGATACTGTTCCTTTCCGGCGGTCGACATCCATGCCCGGAATCATCAGATTATAAAGCAAATCGTATCCTGTATGTGAGTGTTTCAACTGCTGCTTGTCGGGAATTATCAGTATTCGGTCGTCTTTACGGATGAATGAACTTCCTTTAATTTCTACATTGTTTAGCATTATATTGTTAGTCTGTAAGGTAATGACTGGTAATGTCCTGTCATTCTCACCATTGCTAATTACAGGAATTGTCTTGGTAAGATAGCCGATTGAACTGACAGACATCAAATATTCTCCTTTCCGTACTGTCATTTTATAGTTACCGGTACTATCGGTTGCTGTTCCTTGTACAAAAGTAGAATCCGGTTGTAATAATTGAATTGATGCATAAGGAACAGCAGTTCCAGTTTCTGATTTTACAATACCTTTCAGTATAGACTGTGCTTGAAGAGAAACAGTTAGCAAACTACTGCTGAAAAATAGAAGTCCTACTATAAATTTCATAAGTAATTAAATTTTTTCAATACTCTAAATAAGGTTTTACAAAGTATAACTTGCAGTATCAAGATATGTTTTGTCGTTTTGTGAATGAACGAATTTGTAGAATCAAATGTATGGGAAAAGTGCTTTTTGCCGAAAAAACAATGTTCACAATTTGTCCACATTTTGCAAATTATTGATATTCAGTAGAATAAAATAGCTATACTTGAGTGTTGGAATGGAGAAATTATACCAATTTATATAAGAACTCGGTCATTTTTTGCACGCTGCCTTTTTCTCCGGTTATCTTTGTGTACAACCGGCTCAGGGTATTGCTGATGGATGAAACCGAGTGGCTCAGCAGTTCTGCCATCTGCGTGCGTGACATGCCTATCTTTGTCAGGCAGCAGACACGGAGTTCGTGCGAGGAGAGTTTCGGGTAGTACTGATACAGTCTGGATGTAAAGTCAGGATAAGCCTTGTTTATGGCCTCCGTCAGCTGTTGCCAGTATTCATCAGTCAGTTCTGAACTGCGTGTTACGGAGAGGAATGCAGCAAAAGATTGTCTGGCAGTCGAGGGTGTTAGGTTTTCCTCCTCATGCTGATTTTCGGTTATTATATGCGCCTCATCCTTCTGTGGCTCTTTGCGGCGGGCACGGATATTCCTGCCCATATAAATCATTCCTGCCACCAGCAGAATTAGTGCCAGCGCCAGTATATACCGTAGCCTTTTCATGTGCGAGAGCAGATCAAGTTTTTCTGCCTCGTGATTGATGCGTACTGTCGCTTCTGTACGTGTCATTCTGCTGATGGAGTCGGACACCTCCCGATAGCAGCGGGCGTAACGGTGTGCATCTTCCTGTTTGCCTTGTGAGAGTGCTATTTCCTTCAATATGCCATAGGCTGTGCGGTGATGGTAAATGTCGGTTCCCTGTAATGCTTTGCGACAATATGCTTCGGCAGAATCCGGACGGTTTTCAGCCTGGTAAGATTTGGCAAGTGTAAGTGCTGACAATGAACTGAAACGGTGTGCCAGCACTTCGTATGCCATGTCTTTTGCCTGCTCTGTTCTGCCGTTTCCATATTTGAAGTCGGCCCATTCGCTCAGTACACCGTATGCCGGTCTGGTGAATCCTTTTTCTTTCATCAGGTTATATGCCTTGCTGTAATACACTTCTGCGCTGTCCGGACTGTACTGCCGGTCGAATATTCGTGCCATATCTCTCCATCCGTAGGCAATTCCCAGATAACCATCGCATTTTATGTTATATACCAATGCCTGCCTTAAGGCTTTCATGCTTTCGTGGTATGCTTTTTGATAAGCATACAGGGCCGCCAGTTGTCCGTAGATGCGACCGTTCAGCGTATCGTGGTTGCAGCCCACCTCGGCTGCACTCAGGTATGTACGTATTGCCCTTGATGGTTCGTTGCAGTCGCGGTACACTCCTGCCTTGTAGTAAAGTGCTTCCGCCAGCCTCCGGTCATCTCCTTGCTGCTCGTAGAAGCGTACTATGCGGTTTATCAGTGAATCGGAGGTGTGCGGAATATAGAGTTTGTCTTCGGCTTTGATTCGTAGCATGTGGCAGTACATCCGTTCTTCTTCCGTCAGTTCCTGCAAGGATGCGTCGATCGAGTCCAGACAGGCAATGGCACTGTCCGGACAAGCTTCTGCCCAGTACTCCGCCTGTCTGATCAGGGGAGGGTAGGATGTTTTCCGGTTGCGGCAACCGCATGCTCCTATCAGCAGAAGCAACAGCAGGAAGTAAGCTGTTTTCTTCATTGCATTTCTTTTGGCTGTGCAAATATACGATTTTACGGCATTCCGACAAATCTGTCAGGCATGGAAGTCCGTAATTCTTCCTGTAAATAGAGAGAAATGTTAATGACAAACCTGTATCTGCTTCGGATTTTTGCAGGCTAAATCCCTGTAATAGTTAAAAACGACCTTTATGTTAAAGCTTTTGGAGGTGAAAATGACCTGTTGTTTCCTCAGAAAGATGCTGATGTTTGGGGTAAAACATCCTGTTATTTTATTCGAAGTTTCGGCATGTTTTATTTTGAAGCAGGAATCAGGTTGAAATTTCCTGTTTTTGCCTCTGGAATTTCTTTTAAATGAAACGGATTACTCATGGCATTGTGCTATTAAAACAGGCGAGAAAGTTTCTCGCTGTGATACGATTGTGTTCTGTTTTATGAATAATGTTTCTTGGCGAAAGGAATGGCTGTCTATCTGGATTCCGTAGAAGCGGTGAGATTCTGATTTTTTGGAACCGGCTTGATCCTCTTCTCCAATTTTGTGATAATGGAGAAATCAGCATGTCATTTTATTATGCGGCACGACTTGTCTGTCATTCTGTAATAATGGCTTCTTTTCCGTTCATGCTGACCTTCTTTTCGGCTATCAGCTCCGATAAGGCTCGTGCCAGCGAAGGGCGTGCCACTCCCAAAATGAAAGCCACTTCCTGCTGATTGTCTATCCGTCCGTTGATTTTCAGGTAATTCAGCAGACGCGACTTCAGGCTTTGCAGGGCGAATTCATTTAATTTTTTACTTAGAAAAAGGCTGCGGTCGGAAATCATTTCGATAAAATTCTTCATGATGACAGGCTGGCTGTGCATGAATTCCAGAAAGTAGTTCTTGTCGAGCACAAGTACTTCACAGTTTTCCTGCACCTCTATGTTTACCGGAAAGCGGTTCTCCGATGCGAATATAAAGGCTGGAGCGAGTACTTCGGGAGCACTTATCCGGTCGATGGTAACTTGTTTCCCTTCCGCATTTTCCATTTGTGCACGTACGTTTCCTGTACATAATATATAGAGCGAACGGCAGGGGTCTCCCTGACGGGCAATGAAGTCGCCTTCTTTATAGCGACGGACACTGTTGGGAGCTTCGGCAAGCAACTGTCTGGCTGCCGCTTCGGATATGCCCTGAAATAAGGGAAGCTGTAAAAGTTGTATGGCGTTCATTTAGTCTTCATTTAACGATTATTCAGAATGGCTGTAACATAGGTTACAGTTATTGCCGGCAGAAAGCGGCATCTTTGCACAAACTTAATAAAAAATCACTAATGACTATCTGAATATGGAAGGAAATATGTTTTGCTATCAGTGTCAGGAGGCAGCCAAGGGAACCGGCTGTGTGCTGAAAGGTGTGTGTGGAAAGAATAGCAGTACGGCACGTTATATGGATTTGCTGCTCTTTACGGTAAGAGGCGTATCGGTAGCTGCCAGTGCTTTGCGTGAGCAGTCGGTAAAGGTGTCGGCGGAAGTCGATTCGTTTGTGACGGATGCTTTGTTTTCTACCATTACGAATGCCAATTTCGACGATGAAAGTATTTTACGCCGGGTAGAGAAAGGAATCGGTCTGCGTGATGACCTGAAGGCTGAGGCTGCTGCGCGGGGTATTGCACTTCCCGGAGTAGACGAGCTGGAGTGGAAGGGGGAAAAGGACTCGTTCGAGGAGAAAGCGGCTGCGGTCGGTGTATTGCGTGAGGCAAACGAGGACTTGCGTTCGCTGAAAGAACTGCTTGTTTACGGTCTGAAAGGTATGGCGGCTTATCACGAACATGCCATGCGTCTGGGGTATAGCAACGGGGAAATTCATGCGTTCATGCAGGCGGCACTGGCGAAAATTGCTGTCGGCGGACTGACAGCCGACGAATGGGTGGCGCAGGTGATGCAGGCGGGAGAGATGGGTGTCAAGGTGATGGCACTGCTCGACGAGGCAAATACGACCCGTTACGGCAATCCGGAGATTACAAAGGTGAATATCGGGGTGGGCAAGAATCCGGGTATTCTGATCAGCGGACACGACTTGCATGACATCGAAGACTTGCTGAAACAGACTGAGGGAACGGGAGTGGATGTATATACGCACAGCGAAATGCTTCCGGCACACTATTATCCTGCTTTCAAGAAGTACAAGCATTTTGTTGGCAACTACGGAAACGCGTGGTGGAAGCAGCGTGAGGAGTTTACGGCGTTCAACGGTCCGATTGTGTTTACAACCAACTGTATTGTGCCGCCGCTCTCGAATGCAACATATAAGGAGCGTATGTTTACCGGAAACTCGACCGGATATCCGGGTTGCAAGCACATTGAAACGGGTGCCGACGGACATAAGGATTATTCGGAAGTAATTGCGCTTGCCAAGCAGTGCCAGCCGCCTGTAGAACTGGAAACCGGGGAGATTATCGGTGGATTCGCGCACAATCAGGTTCTTCAGCTTGCCGATAAGGTAGTGGAAGCTGTGAAGAGTGGAGCTATCCGGCGTTTTGTGGTGATGGCTGGATGCGACGGCCGTATGAAGAGCCGCGATTATTATACTGATTTTGCCAAGGCATTGCCGCAGGATACGGTTATCCTGACTGCCGGATGTGCAAAATACAAATACAACAAGTTGCCTTTGGGCGATATAAACGGTATTCCGCGTGTGCTCGATGCCGGTCAGTGCAACGACAGTTATTCGCTTGCCGTTATCGCTCTGAAGCTGAAAGAAGTCTTCCAGTTGAACGACATCAACGAACTGCCGATTACCTATAATATCGCGTGGTACGAACAGAAGGCGGTGATTGTACTGCTTGCCTTGCTGAGTCTGGGCGTGAAGAACATTCATCTGGGCCCTACACTGCCTGCATTCCTTTCGCCGAATGTGGCAAAAGTGCTGGTCGATACCTTCGGGATAGGAGGCATTACCACTGTCGACGAAGATTTGAAGAAATTCGGTTTGCTGGGATAAATTCTTTCTCCTTACTTTATTAAGTATCCGATATTTTACTTACCTTTGTTCATTAATTCGTCATAAAAATCGTACTATATGAGCAAAGCTATTATTAATTCTTACGAGGAATTTGAAAAAATGATCGGTCAGCAGATCGGAGTTTCCGACTGGCTGGAAGTTACACAGGAGCGCATCAACCAGTTTGCCGACGCTACACTGGATCATCAGTGGATTCATGTCGATGTAGAACGTGCGAAAGTGGAAAGCCCCTTCAAGAGCACAATCGTACACGGCTATCTGACTTTGTCGTTGCTTCCGTATTTCTGGAATCAGATTATCGAAGTAAACAACCTGAAGATGATGGTAAACTACGGAATGGACAAAATGAAGTTCGGTCAGGCTGTATTGTCGGGACAGAAAATCCGTATGGTTGCCGACCTGCATTCGCTGGTTAATTTACGCGGAACGGCTAAGGCTGAAATTAAATTCGCTATCGAAATAGAAGGACAGAAGAAGAAAGCACTCGAAGGTATCGCTACTTTCCTGTATTACTTCAACTGATGTACGGCATACTGTCTGTAGATATTTTGAATAGGACGATGAGATTCATTACAGGATAATCTGGTTTCTGTAGTGAATCTCATCGTTGTTTTTATATGTGTTTTGATTATGACAGAAAAACTTTGCCGGCAGTTGCGTGAGTGGGCGGAAGCCTATCATCAGGCGGATTTCATCGCGAATGATCCCGTACAATTCCCGCACCGTTATGTCCGGCAGGAAGATATTGAAATAATGGGACTGCTGACTGCCGTCCTGAGTTTCGGAAATCGCCGGATGATTCTCCGCAAGGTAGACGAACTGGATGGACTGATGGGACGTGCTCCCTTGCAGTATGTGCTTTCCAGACGCTGGGAGAATGATTTCAGTCGTGGGAACCAACGGAGCTTTTACCGGATGGTTTCGTATGCGGCATTCCGTATTTATTTCGAGAAGTTGTATGCGGTGTATACGGAGAATCGTACGCTGGAGGATGCCTTGCTGACTTTTCCGGGAAATCCGATGCAGAAGCTTTGTGCGTTTTTGGGGGTGTCCGGCAGAAGTCCGCAGAAGAAGCTCAACATGTTTCTGCGCTGGATGATCCGTCGTGATTCGGCTGTCGACTTCGGTATCTGGCGGCGGATGAGTCCTGCCGACCTGATTATCCCGCTCGATACGCATGTGTGCCGGGTAGCTTTTCTGCTGGGACTGACCGATAAACCTTCTTTTTCGTTGTCGGCTGCCCGGTGTATCACAGAGGCATTGGCGGAGGTGTTTCCCGGCGATCCGTGTCTGGGCGACTTCGCACTTTTCGGTTATGGGGTGAATCATCCTGAATTAACAGATAACTTACCATGATAAAGATATTGGCTACAAGCGACTGGCACTTGGGGAATACCTTCCACGGCTTCGACCGTCAGGAAGAGCATGCCGATTTTCTTCGGTGGCTGCTCGGTGCTGTCGGACAGAAAAATCCTGATGCCTTGCTGGTGTCGGGCGACATATTCGATTCGAGTAATCCTTCGGCTGCCTCTCAGGAGTTGTATTACAGTTTTCTCGATACGCTGACGCAGCGTTTCCCGCAGTTGCAGACGATAATAATTGCCGGAAACCACGACTCGGCTGCACGGCTTGAGGCGCCTCGTCTGATGCTGGAAAGGCATCGGGTCTATGTGCGCGGGCTGATACGCGGGCAGGAGGAAGGTAACTTCTTGCCGGACGATTTGCTGTTGCCTGTCTGTTCGGCAGCGCATCCGGAAGAACGTGCCTGGGTGCTTGCCGTGCCTTACTTGCGCGATGGAGACTTTACCCGTGGTATGAGTTACGGGGAGGGTGTAGGAGAGTTCCTGCGTCGGGCGGTTGAGGCGGCGAATCTCCGGCGCGACCGGAGCAGGGAAGCGCTGATTCTGATGGCGCATTTATATGCTACGGGGAGTGAGATTGCCGAAAATTCTTCGGAGCGTATCGTGATAGGTGGTTCGGAAATGGTCAGTCTGGATGAAATAGATGAAAGTGTTACGTTAGCCTTGTTGGGACATTTGCATCGTAATCAGAAAGTTAACGGCCGTGAAAACTGGCTGTATCCGGGTAGTGCCCTGCCGATGTCGTTTGCAGAGAAGGGCTATCGTCACGGAGCTGTTTATTATGAGATAGAGGACGGTCGCCTGAATGGTGTGTCCGAGTTCCTCGACTATCCTTTGCAGCATCCGCTGGTTTCTGTTCCGCCAAAACCGCTTCCGCTGACCGAGGTGCTCGACTTACTGCGTGCCTTGCCCGATAAAGATAAAATGAGCGAAGAAGAGCCTGTTCCGTATCTGGAGGTGAATGTCTTGCTCGACGCTCCCGTGGCTGGCATCAACAAGCAGGTAGAGGATGTCCTTCAGTCGAAAAATGTGCGCTTGTGCCGGACGGTAATCGCTTATCGGGTGCAGCAGTCGGCTGGCGACGGGGAAGTGGTGTTGGAATCGGTCGACGATTTGCTGACGCTCGACCCGATAGAGGTGATCAGAAAGAGTTATCAGAACAAGTTCCGCTGCGAAATGCGCGATGAGCTGGTGGAACTTGCCAGACGGGCTGTGGAAGCGGCTCGCAGGGAAGGAGGCAATGAATGAAGTTGTTGAAAGTAATCATGTATAACCTGGCTTCGCTCGAGGGGGAACAGGTGATTGATTTTGAGAGTGAACCTTTACGGAGTGCCGATTTGTTTTCTATCGTAGGTGAAACGGGAAGCGGAAAGTCGACCATTCTGGATGCTGTCTGTTTGGCATTGTACGGGCTTGCTCCTCGTTTTTATGGGGCAGATAATTTCGATTATTATCATACCGAGCGTCCGAACAACGATCAGGTGCTCGATCCTGACGACCCGCGTAACATTCTTCGCAAGGGTACGAAGGAGTGTTTTGCCGAAGTGGTGTTTCTGGCGCGCGACGGTTTCCGCTATCGTGCCCGCTGGTCGTGTTCCATAGCCCGCATCAATTATACGCGTCCGGAGCGCAGGCTGTACCGGATAGTAGTGGACGAAGCGGGAAGAACCAGCGAGAAGGAAGTGGAAATAACCGGAGGGGGACGTCAGAAGCGCGGACATAAGAATATCAATAATGAGGGGCTCGACCGCATTATCGGTTTGGATTACGGACAGTTTACCCGTACGGTGATGCTGGCGCAGAATTCATTTGCCAATTTTGTCAAGGCAGACGACAAGGATAAGGCTGTCTTGCTGGAAAAGCTGACCGGAACGGAACTTTATACGGCTGTTGCCCGTAAGATTTATGAGTTTTATAAGGAGGCGGAAGCTGCTTATAATGAGGTGTTCAATCAGGTAAAGGCTTTTGCCGTACATCAGCTGTCCGACGAAAAGCTGGCGGAAGTGGAAACGCGTAAGGGGGAGTTGGACGCCAGTTTCCGTACCTTGCAGGCTGAACTCCAGAAGTTGAAGGATCAGCAGAAATGGTATGCAGACTTGTGTGCGCTGGAGGTGGCTTTTGCTGGTGAGGAAGCAAAATGGAAACAGGCTTCGGAAAAGGCACAGAACTTGCAGCCGGTACGGGACGAGTTGCGGATGCTCGATGAGGTGGCTCCTGTACGCGATGTATATCAGACTTACATGAATCTGCAACGTGAACTGAAAGAGCTGACAGAGGAAGTCGGTAGGAAACAATTGCAGTGTAGTGCGCTGGAAAAGGAAGAGGTTGAGAAGCGGAAACTTTTACTGGATGTAAAAGAAAATTACAATGTACTCCGTGAGAAACAAGAGCAGATGCTTCCGCTGGTGACGGCAGCCCGTAAGCAGAAGGTGGAGCTGGACGCACAGCAGGCTACCGTGACTCGCCTGAAAGAGGAGGAAAGTTTGCTGGCGAAGAAGGAAGAATTGCTGAGAAAGGAGCAGGCGGAAAATGAGCTTCAGGCAGCGGAGTTGCAGAAGCGGCAGGCGGAAGCGGAACGGATGTTGGCGGAACTGATGCCACACCGTGATATGCTGGAAAACAAGAATGCGGTTTCCGACAGGCTGGAGTCGCTTCATAAGGCTGTAAAGCGTTGGCAAAAAGAGTCTGAAGACTGGAAGAAAAACGGTATCGAGCTGGAAAATCAGCAGCTGGTATGCCGGGAAGAAGAGAATCGTTTGCAGAAATCGGATGAGGAACTGGTTCTGTGTCGGGAGAGTATCCGGCAGAAAACACAGGCACTGGCTGGTGTGGATGTAGAGGCATTGCAGCAGCGGATGGCGGATGTGACGAAATGTTATACCGACTTGGAGCGATTGAAAAAGTTGCAGGCGGCGGTAATGGAACGCCGGAAGAGTCTGTCGGAAAATCGGCTTGCGTCTGAACAAATAACTAAAGAACTGGATGCCGCGATGCGTGAGATGAAGGTACTGACAACGGAACGTGAAGAGATAAACCGTCTGTTGCCCGGATTGGAGGAGGCGTGGCAACTGGCAAGCAGCCGGAGTGCCGAGCATATGCGTGCCGCGCTGAAACCGGGAGAACCTTGTCCGGTATGTGGTGCACGGGAGCATCCGTATGCCGAAGGAATAGCGGAAGTGTTGCAGCCTGTCAAGGAGGAGATTGCTCGTCGCCGCAAGCGACAGACGGAAATTGAGGAACGGCTGGATGCTTCTCCCGGCGGATTGCGCCTGCTTTGTTCGGACCTGAACGGTAAGTTGTCGGCATTGCGTGAGGGAACCGGACGGCTGAATGCGGAACTGGCTGAGGCTGTCGGCGAATGGACTACACTGGTTGTTGCTTATCCCGCTCTGCCTGCTGATGTTGTACGGGCAGATGCTCCTGCCTTGTCGGCTTTGCTGACGGCGGAATCGGAACGGATTGTGGTACAGGGTAAGCAGGTGCGTGCCGAACAGAATGCTTATCAGCAGGCACAGAATGAGCTGACTGCCATGCGCCGTACGTACGATGAGAATCAGGTTGTGTGTGCACGTCAGCGTGAAGAACTGCATCGCCGGACCGTGGAATTGAAACAACGGCAGGGACAGAGTGAGCAGAAGCGTGCGGAATTGCAGCAACTTGAACGTGCGAACAGTGATTTGCGTGAGGCATTGCGCCAGGAAATTTCGTTACCCAACTGGGAGCAGGCTTTCGAACAGGATTTCGGGAAGCTGGCAGACCGTTTGTCGGATATGTACGACAAGTATCGGGAGGCAACTCGTGTGCAGCAGGAATCGGTGGGTTTGCTGAACGAGCGGAAAGTCGCTTCCGGGGCGTTGGAGAAACAGTTGGCCGAGTGTCTGGCAGCCATGAAGGAAAACAAGGAAGAGACTGCCGGGGCTGTACAGGTTTATGAGGCAAAGCTGAAGGCTTATATGCAGGTGCTGGGCGGTGCTGATCCGGATGAAACGGAACGTACGCTGAAACTGCAACTGGAGGAAGCGGAGAAACAGGTGCAGCTTGCTGATAAGGCTCACAGTGAGATGGCCGAATCGTACAGCCGGCTGTCGGGGTTCGTGAAGGCTGCCGAGGAACAGTATCGGAAGAAGCAGGCTGACTGCATGTCTGCGCAACGTGGAGTGGAAGATTTCATCATGCGTTACAATGAGTCGGCAGAGCATGTGGGTGTTCTTTCGAAAGAACGGCTGGATATGTGCTTCTCGCCTTCGGCAGACTGGAACGGAAAGCGTGAACAGGTGCGGCTGGCGGATGAGGAGGTAAAATGGTGTCAGGGACAGATGGAAGCACGCCGGAAAGCGATGGAAGCTCATCGCGACTTGCAGGTTATGCCGCTGGAACAGTCGGGTGAAGATACCAGTCCGACGGCTGTGCTACAGGAGGAGATGCAAAAGGTACAATGTGCATTGGATGAACTCGACAAGGAGCGTTTGCAGGTGGGCGGTATGCTGATGGCGCATCGCCGGAGTGTGGAACAGATGCTGTCGGCAGGCGAAGAACTTGAACGCAGGCGGAAGGCGTATCAGGACTGGAAAGAGCTGAATGATATTTTGGGAAATGCCAACGGCGACAAGTTCCGCGAAACGGCGCAATGCTTTACGCTGCGCTTCCTGATACGTCAGGCCAACGAACAGCTTCGGATGTTGAATCACCGGTATAGTCTGGAGCAGGTGAGGGATTCGTTGGGAATCCGTGTCATCGATCACGACCGGGCGGATGAGGTTCGTAACATCAGTTCGCTTTCGGGTGGGGAAACTTTCCTGATCAGTCTGGCACTGGCTCTGGGGCTCTCGTCGCTTTCGTCGCGTAACATTCCGATGTGCAACTTGTTCGTGGACGAAGGTTTCGGTACGCTCGACAGCAACAGCCTGAATATGGTAATAGATGCCCTGTCGAGCTTGCAGTCGATGCAGGGGAAGAAAGTCGGAGTCATCAGCCATACGGCAGAGATGCGTGAACGGATCCGTACGCAGATCCGGGTTGTCAAGGTCGGCTCGGGAGGGCGGAGCGCGCTCGAAATAGTATAATCGGAATGCCTGTTGAAGGCCGGGCTTGAATCCGTTAATTTGTCTTTTTGAATAAAAGCTCTGTATATTAAAGAAATATCAGGGCTTTTATCTTTGTATGCTCGGCATGAGTATTAGCTAACGGGTGCAAGTCCCCAATGAGCCCTAATAGCGGGAATCATACAGCCAAAAGCAAGGGTGTCCATCGCGAGTTGGAATCTGAAAGAAGCTGGCGGCAAACATCTGGTCTGACGAACAGAAACTTCATATAAGGCATATGACCGTGGGTAAGGTTGCGAAACAAACTAAAGCCCTATAGCTATTCGGGACGGTTAGTGTAAATGGAGCAGACATAAGATTGAAAGTTAATACCCTTATCCGAGGAGGTCTCACGGACATATGGTGAGGATGAATGATTCGAAGTACCATGATGGAGTAAAGCTTGCCGTGAGAAGTCAGCAGAGGTCGTAGTACCCAAGGCATGCATGCCTATAGGGAAGGACCAAACTTTATTTAAACGGCATAACTGAAAACTACCGTTTGTTGGAACGAATGCATAAAACCAAAACAGAAGTATTGGGCTACCTTTAAAGAGATAGGACGGAATCCGAAGGGTATAAAGGAGCGCAGACCTACAAATGGATGGTTGAAGAAGATGTCGTGGAAGTGTCTTTCGAAGAATACGAAAGGCATCCATAGTAAAGAACCGCCGTATGCCGAACGGCACGTACGGTGGTGTGAGAGGTCGGAAAACGAAAGTAGGAAGAAAACTACTTCGTTTTCCTCCTACTCGATTATATAAGAGTATATAATAGGGACATTTTTGTCTTCTGACCTGAATTTCGCATTTTTTGATTAGCCCTTATTGGGTTGCGTACTGTCTTTTTTTGTTATTTTGTACATATCAATTTTAAATCAGACGTAAATAAATAACTATGAAACAACCTGTTGTATTATTTGCCTCCCTGTGCTTTCTGGCATCGGAGGCGATGCAAGCTCAAAACGCTCAGAATTCTCCGAAAGCGTATGTCGTATCAGACGCACACCTGGATACACAATGGAACTGGGATATCCAGACAACCATTCAAGAGTATGTATGGAATACGCTGAACCAAAATCTGTTTCTTCTCCGTAAGTACCCCGACTATGTTTTTAACTTTGAAGGTGCTGTGAAATATTCCTGGATGAAAGAATATTTCCCGACACGTTATGAGGAGTTGAAGCAGCGGGTAAAGGAAGGACGCTGGCATGTCACCGGAAGCAGCTGGGATGCCAATGATGTTCTGGTTCCTTCTGCCGAATCGGTGCTCCGTAATATTTTGTACGGGCAGAATTATTATCGGACTGAGTTCGGAACAGAGAGTACGGATATCTTTTTGCCCGACTGCTTTGGCTTTGGGTGGACACTGCCGTCGCTGGCTCATCACTGTGGGCTGATAGGCTTTTCTTCACAAAAGCTAGGCTGGCGCAATCATCCTTTTTATGGCGACAAAAAATATCCGTTTACCATCGGACTGTGGAAGGGTATTGATGGCAATCAGATCATGTTTGCGCATGGTTATGACTATGGTCACCGTTTTAAGGATGAGGATTTGTCGGACAGTGAAGAATTGAAGCAACTGGTAAAGGAAAGTCCGCTGAGTACCGTTTACCGTTATTATGGAACCGGTGATATGGGAGGTTCACCTACAATCACTTCCGTACGTGCTGTCGAAAAGGGAGTAAAAGGCTCTGGCGACATCGAGGTGGTCAGTGCTACCAGCGATCAGCTTTATAAAGATTATGCAGGAAAGCATGAGCAGCTTCCGGTATTCGACGGTGAATTGCTGATGGATGTACACGGCACGGGCTGCTATACTTCGCAGGCTGCCATGAAATGGTATAACCGTCAGAATGAACTGCTGGGTGACGCGGCCGAACGTGCGGCTGTGGCGGCAGAGTGGCTGAACCAGGGAAATTATCCGAAGTCGGAACTTGAAACTTCGTGGAAGCGCTTTCTTTTCCATCAGTTTCATGATGACCTGACAGGTACGAGCATACCGCGGGCGTATGAATTTTCATGGAATGATGAGCTTATTTCGCTAAAGCAATTTTCGGATGTGCTGACTTCTTCTGTCAATGGGGTGAGCCGTTTGCTGGATACGAATGTAAAAGGTACTCCGGTAGTGCTGTATAACGCGCTGGGATTTGCGGTAAACGATCTTGCCGAGATAGAAGTTGAATTTGCAAAAGCTCCCAAAGGTATTGCCGTATATAATGCCGAAGGTAAGAAGGTGGCTTCACAGTATCTGGGTTATCAGGACGGTAAAGCACATATATTGGTTGAGGCTTCTGTGCCGGCTACTGGATATGCGGTTTATGATGTACGTACTTCGGGAGCCGGTATGCAGACCGTAAAACAACAGCATGCGAATACCTTGGAGAACTCATGTTATAAACTGTCTTTTGACGCAAACGGAGATATTGTTTCGTTGCTGGATAAGCGTAACGGAAAAGAACTGGTGGCATCGGGAAAAGCTATCCGTCTGGCATTGTTTACAGAAAACGAATCTTTTGAATGGCCTGCATGGGAGGTGTTGAAAAAAACATTAGACCGTGAACCTGTTTCTATCACCCATGGAGTGAAACTGACCTTGGTGGAAGACGGTGACTTGCGTAAATCTATCTGTATTGAGAAAAAACATGGCGAGTCAGTGTTCCGTCAGTATGTCCGCCTGTACGAAGGAACCCGCGCACCGCGTATCGATTTTTACAATGAAATAGACTGGCGCTCTACAAATGCGTTGCTGAAAGCGGAATTCCCGCTTGCTGTGTCTAATCCGAATGCTACTTATGACTTGTCTTTGGGTAGTGTGCAGCGTGGAAATAATACAGTGACAGCATATGAGGTTTACGGACATTACTGGGCCGATTTGACCGACCGCAAGGGGGACTATGGAGTTTCTATTATGAATAACGGAAAATACGGATGGGATAAACCTTCGGACAATACGCTCCGTCTTACTTTGCTCCATACGCCCAAGACTGACAAGGGATATACTTATCAGGACAGACAGGACTTTGGTTATCACACATTTACTTACAGCCTGCTTCCTCACCAGGGTGAGCTTGACAAGGCTGAAGTGGTATCGAAGGCAGAGGTGCTGAACCAGACATTGAAAGCCTTCCAGACAGATAAGCATAAAGGTGAAATGGGACGTACTTTCTCGATGGTATCGTCGGACAATCCGAACGTGATAATCAAGGCATTGAAGAAAGCTGTCGATGCTGATGAATATGTGGTACGTGTATATGATGTAGCCGGTAAGGGAACTCAATCGGCCAGATTGACGTTTGCCGGTAAACTTGTGGAGGCTGTTGAAACCGACGGAACAGAGAAGGAAATTGCTAAAGCCGGTTTCAGCGATAATACGCTGGAGGTTACAGTTAAGCCTTTCTCTTTGAAAACATATAAGATCCGTTTGGCTGAATCGGGTATGGAGGTACATCAGCCGAAATGTCTGGCACTTAATCTTCCATACGACAAGAAGTGTGCTACTTATAACGAATTCCGTAGTGAGGCCGATTTCGAGTCCGGTTATAGCTATGCGGCTGAATTGCTTCCCGATTCGATAACGGTAGATCAGGTAACTTTCCGTCTTGGTGAACAGGAAGCTTACAACGGCTTGTCGTGCAAGAATGATACAATTGAGATTCCTGAAGGCTATAATCGTCTGTATTTCCTTGCGGCTGCCGCTTCTGTTGAGGACCAGCGTTTACAGATTGCCTGCGGAAAGCAGACTTCGGAGTTTGTCGTTCCTTCTTATACAGGATTTGTCGGTCAATGGGGACATGAGGGACATACTACCGGCTATTTGAAACCGGCCCAGATTGCTTATGTCGGAACTCATCGTCATGCGTCGGATGGAGATTGTCCTTACGAGTTTACTTATATGTTCAAATTCGGTATGGATATACCTAAGGGTGTCCGCTCTGTTGTTTTGCCCCAGAATGAGAATGTAGTGATTTTTGCCGCTACGGCCGTTGCTGAAGACCGTTCGCCGGTAAAACCATCGACAAAATTATTCCGTACAAACAACCATGAGGAACTGTCGGAACTTGTATCTGGCAACAAAATGATTTCGGGTGAAAATCTGCTGAAAAATGCAAAACTGACAAGATGGTCGGCTTATGTAAATGAAAAGGAACGTCCGCAGGCTGCTGTAGATGGCGACTTGTCGACTAAATGGTGTGACATTGCCGGACTACCTAGTTTCCTGGAATTTGATTTGGGCAAGGCTGAGAAACTGACAGGGTGGAAAGTTGTGAATGCCGGTAAGGAAAATGGATCTTTCATTACGAGCCAGTGTTTCCTTATGGGAAGAAACTCTGTTGACGAAGACTGGCAAACAGTGGATTTCTTCGACGGTAACCGCAGCAATGTAGTATTGCGTACAATCACTTCGGACAAGGCATATCGCTATCTCCGTATGGTTGTGACCAGAGGAACACAGGCTGCTTCGTCGAAAGATGTACGCATTTACGAGGTAGAGGTTTACCGGTAATTGACTGTTAGTGAAATCATTGTTTGTTGTAAACAGATTAATAGCTTTGACTATGAATGGATTATCACGGTTTCTCAAAGTCACGCTAAAAGTTTGTATTCCGGCTTTTGCTGCTGTTTCGCTTTCTGCCCAGGGAGTAAACAAATATATTCCGGTAAGTAAGCATGTGAGCAATGATAATGGAATAACCTGGCCTTACGGGCAGGTTATTCCACATTTTGCCATGCCGGCAGATACACTTGATGCCCTTGATATACAAGAGGGAATTTCTGATGATGAAAAACTGATGTTTACTGTACTGCAGGGGCTTGTCAATAAAACTCATCCTCGTTTGTTCTTGTTTCAACCGGCGGGAGAGGGTAAGTACAAGTGGCCTGAAAAGCTTGGGCTATGTATGGATGAGCTGCCTCGTGCAAAACGTTTCGAACTGGTGAGGAAATATGCGGCAGAACTGGACGGTGTAGTGCTTTATGATCCTTCTAAAAACATTCACTATGCCAATCTTGCTTCTACTGTTGCCGGAATCGAAAATTTGTTGCCTGTAACGCAGCCACTCCATCAGCTTTTGCTGAATGAGGGAATCAAGTTGCCTGTCCGGACAGACCTTACACGGTTGAATTTTACGCGTACTACTCAGATTTACGATTATCTGTACAAGTATTATTGGAAAAGATGTACTCACCGCCTTTTGGTGAGCCAACCGCCGGAGAGGGGATTTGTCCGTGATCTTGCCGTTGCGTCTGGAGCAGCTATAGTATGGCTCGATGCCCGTAAATGGAATGAGAATGTGATTCTGCGGAAATTCCTGAAGGAGATGAAACCCGGGGAAAGTCTGGTTACCGGATGGTTTCCTGAGGAGCGTTCTGGGGTAGGGATGACAGCCGAGTATGGTCTTTCTACGATTCCTTCTGATTTTTATATGAATGCGACTGTTTATGCCGGAATGTCACAGCCGGTTCATTATCCGAAGGTTCCAAAGATGCCGGAACTGGAGAATAAAATATATTTGGCTCTTTTCTTGAGTGATGGTGACAACGTGCAGTATTGCCAGCATGCCATGTCGCAACTTTGGGATAAAGAAGGCAGAGGAAGTATTCCCATTAACTGGACAATCAGTCCGGGACTGGTAGACTTTGGACCTGCGTTGCTGAATTATTATTATGATACAGCTACAGAAAACGACTGTTTTGCTTCCGGACCTTCCGGACTAGGGTATTCCCTGATTTATGACTCTCACAATTACATATGGAACAGCGACAGCGGGGAAGCTATTTCACCTTATGTGAAATGGACTCAGCAATATCTGGAAAAAAGTGGGTTGAGGATTATAACCATATGGGATGAAATAAATGATGAACAGCGAAGTGCTTATGCTCGCTATTGCCGTTATTTGTATGGACTTACATTACAGGATTGGGAACACCAGCCTTACAAACTGCCGACCTTAGTGCAAGACCGTAATTTGCCGGTGATAGCCAATCTACCCTGCTATGCAAACGGAGTAGATGTCATTTACTCGTTCTGGCAAGATACGATAGCTAAATTTGATGGCTCAAAACCGCTTTTTCTTTCGGCACAAGGTGAGTCGTGGAAAATGGGACCGGATAATATTGTAGCACTGAAAGAACGTCTTGAGGCTCTTTCTCCGGGAAATATTGTTATTTGTAGGGGAGATCATTTTTTTAATCTTTACAGAAAGGCAAACGGACTTCCTTTTAATTTGACGCTCTCTCCGGACGTTACGGTAAAGACGTCGCTTTCGAAGACATCTTCTGATCTGGTGGCCGATGGTTCTGCTGCTGAGAAACAGATGTGGGTTTCGGGTACGGATGACGGCAAAGCATGGATACAATTTGATTTCAAGAAAAAGTATCTGATAAGCCGGTATGTAGTGCGCCATGCAGGAAACGTTGGATTGCCCGATTCGCTTAATACGCGGGATTTTAAACTGGAAGTAAGTAATGACGGAAAGAAGTGGGAAAGCGCTGACTATCAGTCTGGAAATACAATGCCTGTGACAGATGTCGATATTGTTCCGGTTAAGGCACGCTATATACGTCTTTCCATAACAGACTCTGGTGAAGACCAGCGGGCCCGTATTGCCGATATCGAGATATATGGAAGTGTATTGTAGGTAGCTTTATGTTTATATGAGAAAATTCATCTGGCTTTTACGCTTATATATGCTTTAAGAAGCGATGAATCTTTTGGAAATATCTTGAAGACTTTCTGCCGAAGTGCATGAAACTTTAAGTATGTTTCTGGGTTTGGTTTTAGTAATACAATAAATCCTCTCTTGAGTTTTTCAGGAGAGGATTTTTTATCAGTATAGCGGTAGATTCTGCTGCTGTTTCTTTTAAAAGTTCATGGATGCATAGAACCCGTAATGTCCGTCGCCGGCAACAGGGCTGATTGTCAGGTTGTGCTTCCTGGCAAACGGGCGGGTGAAGATGTAAGAACTTCCGGCTCCGATTGCTGCTCCGGCAGCTACATCCCACCAGTCGTGTTTCTTTCCGTAAACACGGGTCCATCCTACATATGTAGATAATATGTAGGAAGGCAGTCCCCACTTCCAGCCATAGCGCCGTTGGATAAAGGCTGCGGCAGCAAAAGAAGTAGATGTGTGCATGGATGGAAATGAATGATTGTCGCTATGGTCGGGACGTTCTTTTTTGACAATATATTTCAGCGCGTATGTGACTCCCAGTGTCGTTACTCCTGAAAATACGCCTTGTTTTAATCCTTGCCAGTCTTTTTGAAGCAACACGGCAGTGACTCCTGCAACCGGAAGAAGTAAAGCTCCTACATCGCCTGATGTGCGTACAGCCTTTCTGGTTCCGCTTACTTCTATTTCCTGGGCGCAGACAGATAAAGAAAGAGTCAGAGCAGATAGTATAAAAATCAGTTTTCTCATGACAACAGGGTAAGTTTGGGAAGAAAGATTATCAATCCGACAACAGCCGACGCAATGGCCAGAAGCAAAACAGCTCCTGCCGCCAGATCCTTGGTGCGTTTGATGGCTTCATCATACGCTGGAGATACCCGGTCGGCAAGTGCTTCGATAGCAGAGTTTACTGCTTCTGCCGAAAGAACCAGTCCGATACATAAACAGATGACAATCCATTCCATAGATGATAGTCCGACAAGAATGCCCGCCGTAATGACGCATACGGCGGCAAAGCAATGTATCCATGCATTATGTTCCCGACTGATAAGCAGAAAGATGCCGTGAAAAGCATATTTGAAACTTAACGCACGTTTACGCAAGGTAAATCCGCTGTTTTTCATTCTTCTTGTGCGATTACCAGTTGATGGTTACTTCTACCGGACAATGATCGGAACCGAATATCTCAGTATGTATCTTGGCATCCTGAAGTTTATCGGCAATGCGTGACGAAGCAAGGAAATAGTCTATACGCCACCCTGCGTTCTTCTCGCGTGCCTTAAAGCGGTACGACCACCACGAATAGATATTTTCCTGTGTAGGATAAAAGTGGCGGAATGTATCGATAAATCCGGCATCGAGCAATAACTGGAATTTTTCTCGTTCCTGGTCAGTAAAACCTGCGTTCATCCGGTTGGTTTTCGGATTCTTCAAATCGATTTCCTTATGTGCTACATTCAAGTCACCACATACGAGAACCGGCTTCTGTCGGTCTAACTGTAGCAGGTATTTACGGAAATCTTCCTCCCAGGTCATACGGTAATCCAGACGTTTCAATCCGTCCTGTGAGTTGGGGGTATACACCGTAACCAGATAAAAGTTTTCCATTTCCAGTGTAATGACCCGTCCTTCATGGTCGTGTTCGTCTATACCCAGCCCGTAAGTTACAGAAAGAGGCTGATGGCGAGTAAATATAGCTGTACCCGAATACCCTTTTTTTTCGGCATAATTCCAGTAAGAAGTATAGCCTTCGAATGCCAGATCGAGCTGTCCTTCCTGCATTTTGGTTTCCTGTAAGCAGAAGAAATCTGCATCCAGTTCGTTGAATATTTCCCGAAAGCCTTTATCGCAACAAGCTCGCAGCCCGTTTACATTCCATGAAATGAGTTTCATAATCATAATAAGAGTTTATACGTTTTCTGTTTACGTGATGAATAAATAGAATAGCGTTATTTCTTTATATCGAATAAGTAAGTCAGTCGTCCCGCAATGTATGAGTGAGCCGAACGTGAGAACGGGTCTTTCTTTGTACTGTGGTAAAAGTCACTCAGCCCGAAATAATATCTTGCTTCAAGCAGGAAATTGCCGATGCCTGTACGTACTTCCAGACCTCCGCCTCCTACAATGCCATAATCGAACTTCATTTCTGCCATCTTTCCATATTGCCAGATAACTCCATTCGGGCGGTCTTCCGGATGCCAGGAAGCACTTTGCTTCTCGTTTTCTCCCAACAGGAAGCCAATCTGTGGACCGATGTTCAGGACAAACCGTGCTCCGTTCCCTTTATCTTTTCCAAAGCCAAGATGTGCCATCAATGGAACCTCTATGTAGTTCATGGTGCGCTGGTATGTATCTCCTGTGCCGTCGTCGATATTTTCTTTCCATCCTCTTTGGGAGTAGTTGATTTCTCCCTGTATACCACAGAGTATCTTGAAATATCTTTCTGATATATATCGGACAGTCACTCCGACAGAGGGAGTAATAAATGTTTTTTGCTTGATACTTGGCTCAAAACTGACGGAACTAAGGTTTACGCCGCCATTTATACCTATGGCTAAATTGTGGCGCGGGTCTTGTAGTTGGGCGCGGACAGGCAGTCCCACCGACAAACATAATATGCTCAGTAATGCAATAACAGATTGCTTTTTCATGTACTTATTCGAAATCAAGTTTAATCAGTTCGTAATCTTTTGTGAAATGTACAAAGAATACTTTACGGTTGATGAACCCTCCCCAGTTATTGACGCGTTCGAAGCAGAATCCGGTCTGTATCGGAGTTACCTGTACGCGGTTTAGATTTTCTTCCAGCTTGTTGCCTTGCTGCGACAGACCTTTCAGGAAGAAATATCCCACGTCGAATCCTAGCATGCCATATTTAGGATAAGTATTCGACATATCCTTGCTGTACCAGCGGCGGTATGACTGGGTGAAATTGATGGCAGCCGGAAACAGGTTGTTGGTATAGAACGATGAGTAGAAATAGGTATCCAACTCATAAAAGTTTGCCAGGAAATCCTGTGTATAAGTCTGCCATTCAGGATAGCCGAACAGGTGCATGTCGAAATGCGGATGCTCGCGGCGGACAAGAGTCAGGTGAGGCAGTACGCGTGTCAATGCTGAGCTTCGTCCTGAAGTCGGAATAAAGATGTTTTCCTGCAGGGTGTCCATGGCGGCAATCACTTTGTTCGGATCAATATCTCCGGCTAGCTGTATCTGCTTGAATCTGACGTTGTTGTCTTTCAATTCATTCTTCATACCTTTAATGAATTCGGCTTTTTCCTTATCTCCGCTGCCATCGTCAACGAAAATGACATTGGTTTTTCCGAATTTCCGGATAAAATGTTCGTATACCTTTGAATAAAGATAAGACTGTGGGGTATTGACCTGATAGATATTCGGATTGGTAAATACCTGATCTACTTTAGGAGAGAAAGGAACTACCAGACGGATATTGTTCTTGTCGGCAAAGGCTGCGACAGAAGCGATGGATGACTGGTGTGCCGGACCCAAAATGATGTCCATATCCTTCAGCTTGCTCTGGGATAAGATTGCATTCGTGCCGGCTGTGGTTCCTTTGGTATCGTAGGTGTAAATATCGGCAGATACTCCTTGATGTTTCAGGCTATCAATAGCCATAAGAAAACCTTCGTAAAACTCTACCATGCGTGACTGTTCATCCTGACTGGTAGATGTAAAAGGTAACATCAGAGCAACTTTTATGGTATTTATCTGCTTTTTGCTGATAGAATTTTCTTTGAAGAGTTCTTCGTTGCTGGGAGCTGCCTGTGAAGACGGTGCTGTCTTTCCTGTTTCCTGTGATTTAGGGTAAGGAATGAAAAGGAAGCTTCCTTTCTTCAGCTTTCCGTTCTTTAATTCCGGATTGGCTGCAATAAGTTCTTCCTGTGTGATGCCATATTGCTGGCTGATGCTGAAAATCGTTTCCTTTCGGGCTACCTTGTGCATATCCCTCCACTCGTTTTTCTTTACTGCCGGCTCTGCTTGAGCAGTTTGTTCTGTCTGAGCGGGTGTATTATCCTGTGCCGGAATGACAATAACCTGACCGATACGGAAGTTTTCGGCACTTAATCCCGGATTGGCTTTGCAAATAGCCTGGGCCGTTACGTGGTATTTCAGTGTCAGCTGATATAATGTTTCTCCTGCCTGTATCGTATGGAACTGTTTTCCGTCCTCATTGGAGTATTGTGCCTGTGGAATTTTCAACGCTTGTCCGGCACGTATTTGTTCCTTGCTTCCCGGGTTCAGGCGTACAATGTCGTCAACCGAAATGTGATACATGCTGGCAATGGAGTACAGGCTTTGTCCTTTTGTCACGGTATGCAAAAAATATCCGGTTCCGGTCTGTGCCGATACCGTTGCACTTAAACTGCTGGCTGATAGCGCCAGCGAAAGGCAGATAATATGGATAAACTTCATTTTCGTTTGTATTTGTTGAGTGGCAAAAGTACAAAAAAAAGCATTATCTTTGCAAAGATATGATTGATTTTAAGGATATGGAAGACGTAAAAGAAACGATAAATGTACAAGGAGCGCGTGTACATAATCTAAAAAATATAGATGTGGAAATTCCCCGCGGGAGTTTGACCGTCATAACGGGTCTGAGTGGAAGCGGGAAATCTTCATTGGCTTTTGATACGATTTTTGCCGAAGGACAAAGACGTTATATCGAAACGTTTTCTGCTTATGCGCGAAATTTTCTGGGTGGAATGGAACGTCCGGATGTGGATAAGATAACCGGTCTGAGTCCTGTTATTTCCATTGAACAGAAAACAACTAACAAAAATCCTCGCTCTACGGTGGGTACTACTACCGAAATATACGATTATCTTCGTCTGCTCTTCGCCCGTGCGGGAACTGCCTACTCATATCTGTCGGGTGAGAAAATGGTAAAATATACAGAAGAGCAGATTCTGGATCTGATTCATCGCGACTATAAGGGCCGGCGTATTTATATTCTTGCTCCGCTGGTACGTACCCGTAAAGGACATTATAAAGAATTATTCGAACAGATACGCAAGAAAGGATACCTGTATGTGCGTGTAGACGGTGATGTGAAGGAGATTGTGCATGGCATGAAGCTGGACCGTTATAAAAATCACGATATCGAGGTTGTGATAGATAAAACGGTAGTTACGGAGAAGGAAGAAAAACGTCTGAAGCAAAGTGTAGCGACTGCCATGCAGCAGGGTGATGGCTTGCTGATGATTCTTGATGCACAGACTGAGAGCGTACGCCATTACAGCAAGCGGCTGATGTGTCCGGTTACGGGACTTTCGTATAGGGAGCCGGCTCCGCATAATTTTTCTTTTAACTCTCCGCAAGGCGCCTGTCCGCGCTGTAAGGGATTGGGATATGTCAATCTGATAGATGTAGACAAGGTAATTCCCGATCGTTCACTCTCTATTTATGAAGGTGCTGTCGCTCCACTTGGCAAATATAAGAATGTGATGATATTCTGGCAGATAGAAGCGCTGCTGGAGAAATATGAAGCAACATTGAAGACTCCTGTTTCGGAGTTGCCTGAAGATGCCATAAACGAGATTCTGTATGGGGCAGACGAACGTCTGAAAATCAAGAGTTCGCTGATACATGCATCGTCGGATTACTTTGTGACTTACGAAGGTATTGTGAAATACATTCAGATGATGCAGGAGAAGGATGCTTCGGCCACAGCCCAAAAGTGGGCAGAACAGTTTGCCAAGACTGATGTATGTCCGGAGTGTAAGGGAGCGCGGTTGAATAAGGAGGCTCTTCATTTCCGTGTTCATGACAAGAACATCTATCAGCTTTCTACCATGGACATAAGCGAGCTTTATGACTGGCTGATGCATGTAGAAGAACATCTGGAAAGTAAGCAGCGTATCATTGCTGCGGAGATATTGAAGGAGATACGTACCCGCCTGAAATTCTTGCTGGATGTTGGACTGGATTATCTTTCACTGAACCGTTCTTCTGTAAGCTTGTCGGGAGGAGAAAGCCAGCGTATCCGTCTGGCCACACAGATTGGTTCGCAGCTGGTTAATGTACTGTATATTCTTGATGAACCGAGCATCGGTCTGCATCAACGGGATAATATCCGGCTGATTAACTCTTTAAAAGAGTTGCGCGACCTGGGAAACTCTGTCATTGTGGTAGAACACGACAAAGACATGATGCTGGCTGCCGATTATGTAGTAGATATGGGGCCGAAGGCCGGACGACTGGGAGGTGAGGTTGTGTTTGCCGGAACTCCGGAAGAGATGCTTAAGACCTCCACACTTACTTCGCAGTATCTGAATGGAAAGATGAAGATTGAAGTCCCTGCCGAACGCCGGAAGGGAAATGGTAAATCACTTTGGCTGCGTGGAGCCAGAGGAAATAATCTGAAAGGGGTAGATGTGGAATTTCCACTGGGCAAGTTGATTTGTGTAACCGGAGTTTCGGGAAGCGGTAAGTCTACTTTGATAAATGATACCCTTCAGCCTATTCTTTCTCAGCATTTTTACCGTTCTTTGCAAGAGCCTTTGCCTTATGATGCGATAGAAGGACTGGAATACATTGATAAAGTGGTGAATGTCGACCAGTCACCGCTTGGACGTACGCCTCGTTCCAATCCGGCAACTTATACCGGTGTTTTCTCTGATATCCGTAATCTGTTTGTGGGGCTTCCCGAAGCCAAAATACGCGGATACAAGCCGGGACGTTTCTCATTTAATGTTTCGGGAGGACGCTGTGAGGCTTGTGGAGGAAATGGGTATAAAACGATCGAAATGAATTTCCTTCCGGATGTATTTGTTCCGTGCGAGGTTTGTCACGGTAAGCGCTACAACAGAGAAACGCTGGAAGTGCGTTATAAAGGCAAATCTATCGCCGATGTGCTTGATATGACCATCAACCGTGCGGTAGAGTTTTTCGGAAATGTTCCTCAGATACTGAATAAGATAAAGGTTTTGCAGGAAGTCGGACTGGGATATATCAAGCTGGGACAGCCTTCTACTACTTTGTCGGGTGGTGAGAGTCAGCGCGTGAAGCTGGCAACAGAACTTTCGAAGCGCGATACGGGTAAAACCGTTTATATTCTGGATGAGCCGACTACCGGTTTGCATTTTGAAGATATACGTGTGCTGATGACGGTTCTGAACAAGCTGGTAGATAAAGGAAATACAGTTATTGTCATCGAACATAACCTGGATGTTATCAAGATGGCAGACTATATTATCGATATGGGTCCAGAAGGAGGTAGAGGTGGAGGACAACTGCTTTCATGCGGGACTCCTGAGGAAGTTGCAAAATCGGATAAGGGATATACGCCCCGGTTTATTAAAGAAGAGTTGGAAAATCAGTAATTAAGCGATAAAAACAATCTGGTTATTATGGCAAAAGAAAAAATAGCAAAGACGAATGCGGCACGCTTGCTGGATAAAGATAAGATAAAATATGAACTTGTACCTTATGAAGTTGATGAAAACGATTTGAGTTGTGTACATGTTGCCGCTACCCTGGGTGAGAATATCGAACAGGTTTTCAAGACACTGGTACTTCACGGAGACAAATCGGGTTATTTTGTCTGTGTGATTCCGGGTGAGCATGAAATTGACCTGAAAATGGCTGCGAAGGTTTCGGGAAACAAGAAATGCGACCTTATTCCCGTCAAGGAACTGCTTCCGTTGACAGGATATATTCGGGGAGGATGTTCTCCAATAGGCATGAAAAAACATTTTCCTACGTATATTCATCATACATGCAATGATTTCCCTTATATCTATGTCAGTGCGGGGGTGCGAGGCTTGCAGGTCAAACTGGCTCCCGACGATTTGATAAAGGTCAGCCGTGCCGAAGTCTGCACACTGTTCGGTGAATAGGAACGTGGTGACGTTTTGTTTGAAACATAGGCGAATTTTGTTCGATTTGTGCTAATATTTTCGTTGTTTTATACCGAAAAGATTGAAAAAACAGGACAATTGCCTGTGTTTTTGCCACTTTTTTATATATTTGCAAAAAATATTAAATTTATTAATCATTAAAATCTTCATTATTTATGTTTAACAAGCATCCTAAAGGTCTGATACCTGCTGCACTTTCTAATATGGGGGAGCGTTTTGGCTACTACATCATGAACGCTGTGCTGGTGTTGTTCCTTTGTTCTAAATTTGGTATAAGTGAGGAAAAAAGTACACTTATCTATTCATTCTTTTATGCAGGTATCTATCTGTTAAGTCTTGTAGGGGGTCTGATTGCTGACAGAAAGCAGAATTATAAAGGTACAATCATGGCCGGCCTTGTGGTGATGGCTATTGGATATATTGCATTATCTATTCCTATTACTGCTAACGCAGGCAATACATCATGGTTGCTTACACTTACTTGTATTGCATTGTTCTTCATAGCATTTGGTAATGGTCTGTTCAAGGGAAATCTTCAGGCTATCGTAGGCCAGATGTACGATAATCTTGAAGCTGAGGCTGCTACAAAGGGGGAAAAAGAGCTGATCGAAGCTAAGAGCAAGAGAGATTCTGGATTCCAGATCTTTTATGTGTTTATCAATATCGGTGGACTGGTAGCTCCGTTTATTGCTCCTCTGTTGAGAAGCTGGTGGCTGAGTGCACACGATATGGTCTATAATGCGAGTCTTCCTGCTTTGTGTCATGACTATATAGCAAAAGGTGCAGAGGGAATGTCGGCTGAGGCTATGGGTAACTTGAATCAGTTGATGTCACAATGTGTGGGTGAAACTACCGATATGGCTGCTTCTTGTGCACAGTATTTGCAGATATTTAATGAAGGTATTCATTATTCATTTGTTGCATCTGTTGCAGCAATGCTTATTTCTTTGATTATCTTCTTTGTTACCAAGAGTCAGTTCCCAAATCCGGGAAAGAAAGAAGCCGCTGCTGCTGTTACTTATTCAGCTGAAGAAAAGGCTGCTATGGCGAAGGAAATCAAACAGCGTCTTTACGCATTGTTTGCAGTGCTGGGTGTTGTTATTTTCTTCTGGTTCTCATTCCATCAGAATGGTACTTCACTTTCACTCTTTGCGAGAGACTTCGTTGATACATCGACAATCGCTCCGGAAATATGGCAGGCAGTTAATCCTTTCTTTGTTATTACATTGACTCCGATTATCATGATGATTTTCGGTTCTCTTTCAAGAAGAGGTAAAGAAATTTCTACTCCGCGTAAGATTGCCATTGGTATGCTTATCGCAGGTTTGGCTTATCTCTTCCTGGCAGCATATTCACTCATTATGGGTTATCCTTCTGCTGCTGAATATAGAGAATTGCCTATTGACCAGCAGGTTAAGGCAGGAGCATGGGTTTTGATTGTACTTTACTTCCTGCTTACTGTAGCTGAGTTGTTTATTTCACCACTTGGACTGTCATTCGTTTCGAAGGTAGCTCCAAAGCATCTTTTGGGACTTTGTCAGGGATTATGGCTCGGTGCAACAGCAGTAGGTAATCTCCTGTTGTGGATCGGTCCTCTTATGTATAACGCTATTCCTATCGGATATTGCTGGGCAATTTTCATGATAGTATGCTTCATTTCAATGGGAGTAATGCTGTTCATGGTAAAATGGCTGGAACGTGTAGCAAAATAAATTTCTCGAAATAGAATTTACTTGTGGAATCCCTCATGCGGTTGCATGGGGGATTTTTTATGGGCGATTTTGAGAATTTGTGAAATTTTGAAAATTATTTGAGTTGGATTTGAGACTTACAATTATAATTACAATATTTGCGGTGGTAAAATTAAAAAGAGTATGCCTATTATTACACGTAAGATAGAATTGAAAATCGTAAGATTGACAGATGAAGAATATGACCAACAATGGAAATATCTTTACCAGATAAACAACACCATTTATCAGGCTGCCAACAGAATCTCTACTCATTGCCTTTTTAACGATGAGTATGAAATGCGATTGAGATTGTCTTATAAGTCACGGTACGATAAAATAAATAAAGGACTGGAAAATATAAAGACAGAACTGGAAAAACTGAATACGAAGAAAAAAACATCGGATAAAGAGAAACGAGACAGGCTGATTAATGAACAACGACAACTTGTCGATGAAAGAAACGAACTTGATGAAGATGTAAAAAATAAAAAGAAGGATTTTTTTCAGTGTTCCAAACAGAATTCCACCTATCAATTGGCATCGAAAGAATTTCTAAAGTATATACCAGCCGAGATATTGACCGATTTAAACCGATATGTGCAAAATAATCACAACAATAACAAAAAGAAAGTCAAGTCGGGTGAAAGAGCCTTAAGTACTTACAAGAAAGGTATGGGAATTCCATTTTCCATTAAACCACAAAGTGGATTGAGACTTTTTGTAAAAGAGGAAGGAATCTATCTAAAATGGTTTAAAGGAATACTTTTCAGGCTTGAGTTTGGAAAAGACACAAGCAATAACCGCTGTATCGTTGAAAGACTGATAGAAAGCGACAAGCAACAAAAGAAAAACAAAGGCGAAGATTATGTTGCCAATAATTCTTCTATAAAACTCATAAAAAAGGGAAATGACAAGAGTACAAGAATATTCCTGTTGCTGTCTATTGACATTCCAGCAAAGAAACAAGTGTTGGATAAGGAAGTTGTGTTAGGTGTGGATTTGGGCATCAAATGTCCGTTATACCTTGCTATCAACAAGAATGACAATTTCAAGATGCAGATTGGCGATATAGAACATTTTCACAATCAGCGGACGATGTTTCAGAAACGTTTTAAAAGTTTGCAGAAACTAATGTGTACCCAAGGTGGACACGGACGAAAGAAGAAACTGGAGCCTTTGGAAAAGCTGAAGGAAAAAGAGCGTAATTGGGTGCATACGCAAAACCATGTTTACAGCCGTGAGGTTATAAAGCAGGCTTTAAAACATAATGCCGGAACTATCCACATGGAGTCATTGAAAGATTTCGGAAAAGGTAAGGAGGGTTATGTAAAAGACGAGTATAAGTATCTGCTTCGTTATTGGTCGTATTACGAACTGCAAAGTATGATAGAATATAAAGCGAAATTGGAAGGTATTGAAGTGAAATATATTGACCCTGCATATACCAGCCAGACATGCAGCTATTGCGGAGAACGTGGAGAACGTAAGAAGCAAGAAGAATTTGTTTGTACGAATCCCCAATGTAAACGACGAGGAGAGAAAATAAATGCAGACTTTAATGCTGCAAGAAATATTGCGATGAGTAAAAAAATCGTGAAAGATAATTAGAAAAGAAATTTTCTAATAGGGGCTGCTGGAAGTCCTTAACCTGAGATAGGAAACTATACTCGGGAAGTACGTCAAAACATTGAAATTAATAAACTTAGAAACTAACGGTTGGTTTTATCATTGTTTTGAATGGTATATCCAACGGAATGCCGTAAGGCTATAGAGGCGAAGCGGTTGGTTTTATCATTGTTTTGAATGGTATATCCAACATTCTCCACCAATATCGCATCATGCTCTCAGTTGGTTTTATCATTGTTTTGAATGGTATATCCAACGTCACGAAACAATTTTCATGATCAAAAGAAGTTGGTTTTATCATTGTTTTGAATGGTATATCCAACTAGGGTAAAAATAACAAAAAACGACCGAAGTTGGTTTTATTATTGTTTTGGATGGTATATCCAACGGTGTATATCAGTACAACATCGAACAGGTGGTTGGTTTTATCATTGTTTTGAATGGTATATCCAACGTCTGGTACTGCACGTCCCAGAACCGCATCGTTGGTTTTATCATTGTTTTGAATGGTATATCCAACTATAAAGTCGTCTGCGATGATGTGCGCATGGGTGTTAATAATCGTGTCTTTTTTTACTTATTTTAGTTATAAGGTAATATACTTATAAGGGTTATTATTGCTAACGCATGTGGTTGTTTATCACATACGTTAGCAATCAATCATTACATACGTTAGTAATAATCAACGACTAACGTATGTAATAATCTGCAAGAAAACTTTGCCATTTCAAATAAAATTGTAATTTTGCTATTACAGTCCCCATTAATAAAAAAGGAGGTCAGTATGTACAAGTACAAGCTCGTAAAGAAAATCAATCCGCAGGATAAGGCAGCACCTAAGAAATGGTATGCAATTCCTATCAGCGAAGTTCCACAGACTGTAAAAGCCATGACACGTGCAGCTACGGAAAACACGACAACCGCTCCCATAGAAATGGAAGCTGCTCTTGAATTACTTGGAAGACACGCACGTCAGCAATTGCAGCAGGGACACACAGTAAGAGTAGGTGATTTAGGTACTATACGTGTTTCGTTTAAAAGTGACGGTGTAGAAAATATTACCGATTTCAATGCCGGAGCAATGATTAAGAATCCACGTATCATATTCACTCCAAGCAAGGAATTCCGTGAAAGTGTACTCCAAGGTATTCAATTCCAAAATGCCGGAGTCTTGGACGAAGGCATCAGCTATGCCAGCCTTGCAGATTATAAAAAAGCCAAAGGTATCACTTCCGGTGGAAGTGATGACGGTGGCAGTAGCGGTACCGGAGGTGGCGGTACAGAAGAAGGTGGAGATGGTGGCTTTGGATAAGAATACATTGATACCTAACAAAATATAAGCCTGTTTCCTTTTTTCAGTCAATAAATTGGGACTGTATGACTGAAAATGGGAACAGGCTTATTGTATATTGAAGTAATTAAAACTTATGTTGGTTACATTTAGAATCTCCTTTTTATTATTTTTACGTTCAGAAATATAAATCATTTATAATATGAAGGACTTTGATGAATTTCGTTCTTGGATAGAATTTGAGAAGAACTATTATAAGAGCTACAGGAAACATCCTGTTTTTGATAATGAATATTTATGGATTAAGGATAAAAAATTATTAGCTTGTGGCTTTTTCTTTTATTACTCTTATTATCATTATGGTATTGAGTTTCTACAAAAAAAAGCAGAAGAAACCAATTATCCGCAAAAGGGAAAAAATACTATAATTCAACTTATAAGCCTTTGTCAAGATTTTATACATGATGTAAATATGGATTTTTATGAAGAAGAAATTTTTACATGGATAAATGATGTACAGGCTCAGAATATTATCAGAGATTATTCTCCAATATCGGAAGATTCTTTAAAAGAATATATAATGTCTGAAAATACAGATTCTCTTCTTAAAGCTAAAGTTGTAGGTTATATGATTACCATGATTTATTACTTATCGGAAAAACCTGCTTTTGCTTACTACTTTTTTGATAGTGGAGTTGGTTTAATTTGGGGAAGTAAATTTGAAGAATTGTTTTCTTTTATATTCACAAACAATCCCTCATTATATAAGTATTTATTATATATAAAGAAATACATTAGTGAAGGATTCCATGCTATGGGCTTTTTTGATGAGTATAGTTCAAGCATGGATTTTAATAACGACCCTTTTTATGACACTCCTTCTTACTATATTCATAGAAATTTTTTCCATGTAAAAACGCCCAAAGTTATTCTTGCAGATAATGAAATATCTTGGAAGTTTGTAACATTTCTAAATGGTGAGTTACAGATTTATAACCCAAAACACCCTGAAGGGCAGGGTAAATACAAACCTTTTTATTTCAAGAATCAGAAGTCTATAAAGGCATTTAATCAGATAAAGGACTATATCATAAACAAATTGCCACCTATTAAGGCTGTATTTCAGGATGATATTATAGTTGGGATAGAACCGTCAAGTATAGAAAGCATAAACGATACATTAGATGTATTGAAAAGACACACTGAGAATGTTGCTCATATATCAGAAGACATACATAAGTCAGAGAGAGAAAAATTATTAAAACATGAATACACACAGAGTGAAGTTAGAAACTACATAAATAATAAAAAATCTGAATTCTTGGATTCATTATGCCAGTTACATCTTGATGACTATAAAATATACTACTGCCTTGAGAATAGAGTTAATAGCGACTTGATTATGGCAGAAGAAGATGCTTTTATTTTTACGATAGCTACAGCTGATAAAGAAACATTATTGGCTTACGAAAATACTGAAGAAAATAGAGCTACATATTTGTTTATATGCGACAGCAAAGATTTAGAAATGTCTGTCAGGTCTTTAGCTGACTACTTTTCTTCTGGGTTGGTAAATAAAAGGGAAACACTTGGGAATAAGATAAAGTATGGCAAGATTACCGGTATAAAGAAACTAATAAAAATAACCCATTCTGATGAATGGTTACGTGAAATTAAATCTGAACAGTATAAGATATACTAAAAACAACACATTATAAATTTATTTTTAACACTTATGTTTGACCAAAATAGTTCCAAAGAAGAACAACAGCAATACAAAAAAAAGAAGGAATGGAATGCCATAAAAAATTGTATTCCTTTAATTAATAAATGTCTTCAACTTAACATAGACGCGGAGACTTATGATGATAAATATTTTCGGGAAAGCCCGGATTTTGTTTTTTTCAATAACGATAAATCTATTGGAGTGGAGGTCGTTGAATGTCATCCTTCTGTAAGGAAATGCAGAACAAAAAATGCAGTAGAACAAGAAAGTTTCGAAAAGAAAATATGTAATGAATTTAAGGAAAACAAGTATCTGGAAACCATAACAGAAACCGAAAAATTAAATATTATAATTTACCGAAAATATCCAAAGAGAAAGAAAAGAGGAACTGTACAAGAAGTATGTCATGAATTGGAAGATTTATTAAAGTCATGGTATCAAAAAACAAATCCTCAATCTGAAAGGAATTATATTAGCTATATTAGGGTATCAAAAACGACTTGTTGTAATGTCATCTATTTTAACAGTGCTTCTCGTTGCATTCCTGTTAATTGGGTTGACATTCAATTTTGTATTGAGGAAAAGGAGAAAAAATATAAGGATTATTGTGAGAATGTTAAATGCGATGAATATTGGTTATGTATATGCTTACCATTTGAAGAAAATAGAAATCTGAATATTATAGATTATAATGGAAAAGAAAATGAATCAATGAATTTCCTTTCTCAATGTTCATTTCCACGAATTTGTATAACTCCAGATTTATTGGGAAGAAAGATTAATTGGATAAAAGAAGGCGATTGATTTAATTGATAAAGTCAAAGTGTCTACTGTTCCAGTTTATAAAAAGAGAAAACGTCTAGTTATATCAGGAAAAGTCAATTCTTAGTACTGCCAAGGAAGTACTCCAGTACTGTCAAAGGAGTACCGCAGTACTTTCAGGGGAGTACTCCAGTACTTCCACGGAAGTACTGGAACCAGGGAAAATTGTAGTGTTTTAAGTACAGAATGTCTTGCCTGAAGTGCTTTATCCTTGTATATCCTTTTTCAGAGTGAAGACAAATCTCCTGTTGTGGATCGGTCCTCTTATGTATAACGCTATTCCTATCGGATATTGCTGGGCAATTTTCATGATAGTATGCTTCATTTCAATGGGAGTAATGCTGTTCATGGTGAAATGGCTGGAACGTGTAGCTAAGTAATCGGGCAGATAAATCTTATATAAAACTGCAAGGCGTACAGAATGAGTTTTAAACTCGGTCTGTACGCCTTGATTTTTAGGGAAAGGTCTTGGTGATTTCTCTGTGGTGTCGACTCTCTGGAAGTATTTATATACATGATAGGGAATGAGTTTCTGGTGTGTATTTCTCGAATGATATAATGTCTTATTCGTAAGATTTTATTCTTTAATAAAAAAATATCAGGACGTTTCTCAGGAAAGAAGCTGAAGTTTTTCTTTCTCTGTATATGGAGATAAAACAAGCTCTTTAACCTTTTCTGAAACTTTCTGTTATGCAATCGGAAAGTATAGGAGAGAAGGTTAAAGAGCTTCTTGGTTATTATTGTTCAGTAAATGTCTGCTTGTGTCTGTTGGGTGGAATGTTGTTTATTAAATAACAGTCAAGCTTATTCAACCCCTTTCATCATCTTTTGCAGTTTACCTGAAAGTACAAAAAGGATGATGGCTGCTGTTCCACTCATAAAAACGAACAACATGAAGAAATCGAACAGGTTTTCTACGTGGTAACCCAGGAAAGTCTTGGTTACACCGCCTTCCGGATAATAGCCGCTCAACACACCGGCAAACTTATTGGCTGCTGAGGTACTGAGATACCATACACCCATCAGCAGTGATGAGAAACGTACCGGAGAGAGTTTGTATACCAGGGACAGTCCGATAGGAGCAAGGCAAAGCTCACCCATGGTATGAATGAGATACAGGCCCGTCAGCCAGATCATGCTGACTTTCACGCCCGGCTGTACATCTTTTACACCGAAAGCAATGAACAGATAACCTAATGAGAGTAATAACAGACCGATGGCTTGCTTACGCGGTGAACTGGGTTCGATGCCCCGTTTGCCAAGGAATGACCAGATGGCGGCAAATATAGGAGCAAGTGTTACAATCATAATCGGATTGAAAGACTGGAAATAAGCTGCGGGCATCTCCCAGCCGCCGATGTGACGGTCGGTCTGTTCGTCAGCAAAGAAGGTAAGTGAAGCTCCTGCCTGTTCGTAGGCTGCCCAGAAAAATATCACGAAGAAAGCGATGATGTATATTACACCGATTCGGGCTTGTTCGGTACGGCTCAGACTCTTGTCGGTAATGATGATGATGGGCATAACGATGGTCGTAGCATAAATAAGTGAACCAATCCAGTCGGCTCCAGCAAAGATACCACCATTGCCATTCCAGTTTACAGAAAACAGAATGGTAAGTAAAACAGTTCCCACAGCCATCCATATAGTACGCTTATTACTTTCCTTGCCTGTCTGTGAGGCCTTTTGTGTGTTACAATCAGCTTTAGAAGGGACCGTACCTACAGGGTTACCGTCCGGATCGCAGATATATTTATTCTTGAATATCTGGAAAACAGCAGCTCCCAGTACCATTCCGATGCATGCTGCCAGGAATCCCCATTTGAAATCTTCCGGGTGTCCCGTGTTACCTACTAGTCCGCATATCAGCGGGGCAAGGGTAGATCCTACATTCACTCCCATGTAGAAGATGGTGAAGGCCGAATCTTTACGTTTGTCGTCGGCTGTATACAGACGTCCTACCATGGTCGATATGTTAGGCTTGAAGAATCCGTTACCTAAAATCAGCAGTCCCAGTCCTATAAACATCAGCCATTTGGCTAGTTCTACCTGATGAAAATAGCATGCACTCAGGAAAAGCATGAACTGTCCTGCCGCCATGGTCAATGCTCCTACTACGATGGAGCGACGATTTCCCCAGTAGCGGTCGGCAATGTATCCGCCAATTAATGGGGTAAGGTATACCAGCCCTGTATAACTTCCGTAAACTTGTGAAGCCATTTCCTTATCGAACAGCAAGGCTTGCACCATGTAAAGCATGAACAAGGCACGCATGCCATAATAACTGAATCGTTCCCACATTTCAGTTACGAAGAGTAAGTAAAGTCCTTTCGGATGTCCTTTTGTCTGATTCATTTTGTTCCTATTTTGATAAAATGTTATTATTTGCAGCGAAAAACGTTGCAAAAATAGCAAATAAATACCTTGTGTCAAAATCAAAAAGTTAGAAGATGTGTTGTTTTTGCTTCGCTTTGCTTTACGTCTGTGCTGAAATGTAGAAAAGATTATAAAGTTTCTTGAGAAGCCGGATAGGTTATGTAGAGCGTGTCGGGGGAATATTTTATTTGACGTCTGGATAAAATAAAAGGAAGAGCAGAAAATTACCTTCTGCTCTTCCTGTATCGGAAAAATAATCTGATTGGTCTTCAATCTTATCTGTTGGCTGTTACCCCTTGATAACAAGAGGTTACTTTATCGAAGAAAGCCGGATCTGGATTAGCTTCCAGCAGTTGCATCATCAAGTCGTATACATCAGCATGACTGTCGAGTTTGATAGCTGTCTGGAGGTCAGCCAGTGAATCATCGTACTCGCCTTTGTCCATATGAATTTCAGCACGGGTCTTGTAATTCTCTGCATCTGAGGGAGTCAGGCGGATAGCTTCGTCCAAATCTTTCTCTGCCAGATCGTATGCCTGAGCGTTCATGTAAAGTGTGCCGCGGGTATAGTATGCAAACGAGCGGTATTCTGTATCTTCTTCCGGAATAAGTTTTACACTTTCGTTGGCAGCATACAGTGCCAGTTTCATATCGCCGTAGAAATTGCATACCAGCGCCATGTAACAGTGTGCATAACCATTGTCCGGATTTTGGTTGATTTCTTCGTTCAGGTATTGATAAGCCTGTTCTGCATTGCCTGCATTCAGTGCTTCTACTCCTTTTATGTAATTAGAACTTTCCGGACGGACAAAATCTTTAGCTTGTGTTTGAGCGATTGCCATCAGGCAACATGCAACGGTAAGTATTAGTGTTTTCATTGTATTCATAAGTAAAGTTGTTTTTATGTCAGGCGCAAAAGTAGAGAGTTTTCTTGAAACAATAAATATTTTAAGTAAGAAAAATATTATGTTTTAAATCACTTTTTTAACAATTAATAGCATACTTATGCCTTGCTTAGGAATGTTTTGACAGAACGTATTACCTTTATTATATAGCGAAATGTTGTCTGGGAAGAAATAATCTTTGGGGGATTGGGCGGATGGATGGTTGGTAAAATTTTGCGATGTTCTTTCTGTAGCATGAAAGATAGTTTATTTTTTTGTATTTTTGCCGACAAATTGAATGAACTAATGAGTCAACAGTATCCGTCCGTTTTATTGGAAAAAGCAGTGGGAGAATTTGCCAAGCTTCCCGGTATAGGAAGAAAAACTGCCATGAGGCTGGTGTTACATCTGCTGCGTCAGGATTTGCAGACAGTGGAGGCATTTGGCAATGCCGTCATAACACTGAAGCGTGAAGTAAAATATTGTAGGGTTTGTCATAATATATCCGATACGGATGTTTGCCAGATTTGTTCCAACTCATCGAGGGATGCTTCGACGGTATGCGTGGTGGAAAACATTCGTGATGTAATGGCTGTAGAAAATACCCAGCAGTATAAGGGATTGTACCATGTATTAGGGGGAGTTATTTCTCCTATGGATGGTGTAGGACCTTCTGACCTACAGATAGAAAGTCTGGTGGAACGTGTGAAATCGGGTACAGTCAGAGAGGTGATTCTCGCATTAAGTTCAACGATGGAAGGAGATACTACAAACTTTTATATCTTCCGAAAACTGGCTCCCTATGATGTCAAGCTGACAATGATTGCCAGAGGTATTTCCATCGGTGATGAACTGGAATATACGGATGAGGTTACATTGGGACGTTCTATTGTAAACCGTACTGTTTTTACTGGAACTATGTAAATATATTGAAATGGAAAAAGAAATTGCACAGCTATTGAAATGCCTGAAGATAGAGTATGCGCTGCTTTGGGTGTTGTGTTTGGTTTTGATTGTTTTGTACGAGTATGATATTCTTCCTCAGGGAATCTTTACTGATGATGTACGTACTGGTTATATGTTGCAGGTGTGTGGTATCTTGCTTGCTGTAGGTTTGATTCCCTTGTCGCTTCGCTTGTTCAGTTTGTCGTTGACAAAGTATGTACGTACTCTTCCGCTTGTAGAAGCGGTAAAAAGCTATCGTCGCTGGAATGAAGTGCGGGTATGCCTGCTGCTTGTTGCAGCTCTGGTAAATCTTTCCGTTTATTATTGGACCATGGATACGACGGGAGTATTATGTGCCGGTATGGTACTGGTTGCTTCTTTATTCTGTGTACCGGGACGTGAGCGGGTCGTTTCTGAACTTGATTTGCAGCGTAACGAGGAGCGTGCACAATGAGCTTTGCCTTGTTATATACAGATGAAATCCGTCTTCGGGCTTTGGAGCCAAGTGACGTAGATGTGCTGATGAGGCTGGAAAATGATGAAGAACTGTGGGAAAATGGTATTGTGACGGGACCTTTCTCCCGTTTTCAGCTTGAGAGGTATATTGCGGAAAATACCAATGATATATATGTTGACGGTCAGCTTCGGTTGGTCATAGAGCATTGTTCCGGTAGTGTAGCCGGAGTCATAGACCTGTGTACGTTCGATGCCCGTCATAGCCGTGCCGAAGTAGGTATTGTTGTTTTGAAAGAATTTCGTCGTCGTGGAATTGCCCGTTCCGCCTTATCGTTGCTGGAACGGCATTGCTTCAGTCTGTTGGGTATGCATCAATTGTATGCTTATGTGAAGACAAGCAATGCCGCATGTATCAATCTCTTCCATTCTGCAGGATTTAATACGACAGGAGTATTGAAAGACTGGTTGCATACTGGAAGAGGATATCGGGATGTATGTCTGCTGCAGAAAATGAATCCTTTAATTGCATGACGGATATTGCGGATATTTAGCCCACAAGCGATAGGGATTGCCCAGCTCATTCATGCTGGTTTGCCATAGCTCCCGATAATTCTCCTCCAGCAAGTGCTGCTTGCAGGTTTCTCCTATGATCCACGAATCCTCGTTTATCTCTTTTTGAAGTTGTGTGTTGTTCCATCCGGCGTATCCCGCAAAGAAGCGGATATGCCCTTCGATGGGATTTCCTGCCAGTATATATTGCTGCACGCGTTCGAAGTCACCATTTAAGAACAGACCATTGCCTAGAGGAAATGAACCCTCCAGGTCGGGTAGTGTGTGTAAGAAAAAGATGGTACTTCTGTCTACGGGTCCGCCTTTATAGACAGGGATAAGGGGGGCTGTTTCCAGATTAGGAACAAGTTGGTTCAGTGAAATATGATATCTGAAATCTTTATTCATTACAATGCCCATACTTCCCTCCGAATTATGTGTTATCATCAGGACGACTGAACGGGCAAAATGATAATCATATAATAATGGGGAAGCAATAAGAATACTTCCCGTATGCGGAAGCGCCTTATTTGATTTTACTTGAAAAATGCGCATATCCATAGCTAAATATTTATATTTTACTAATGTAGTAAAAAAAAGTGAGATAGGAAAGGATATCGGCTTTTATTTTAGGAATAATAATTTTATAGGTATATATAACAAAAAAGCGATTACCGAAGTAATCGCTTCCTGTGATTCCGCTGCGATTCGAACGCAGGACCCACGCCTTAGAAGGGCGTTGCTCTATCCAGCTGAGCTACGGAACCATCCTTAATTAAGCGGTGCGTACGGGACTCGAACCCGTGACCCCATGCGTGACAGGCATGTATTCTAACCAACTGAACTAACGCACCATTATTTTTTATTTGCTATCTCTCTCGATTGCGAGTGCAAAGGTACTACTTTTTTTTATTCCTGCAAATAAATTGCCCAGTTTTTTGTAAGAAAAATAATCTTTTTCTTGATTTCACTGCTTACGAATACCGTTTAGGGTAGCGTAAAAGGATGCTTAGCAGAGCTACTATTCCTAATATTATAGGGTAGTACAGATAGCCAATGATACTGATAGGGGATAATTTTGTCAGTTCGGCTGCTATCAGCATTTGTGCTCCATAAGGAATAAGACCTTGTACGACGCATGAAAAAGTATCGAGAATACTGGCACTTTTTCGTTTGTCTACCCTGAATTGTTCGGCTATGTTGTTGGCTAGAGGTCCGACAGTAATAATGGCTATCGTATTGTTGGCTGTACAGAAATTGGCTAAGCTGACTAATGCGGCAATACTAAGTTCGGCTCCTCTCTTGTTGCTTACATGGCTAGTCAGATGATGCAGAATATAATCTACACCTCCGTTGAAGCGAATCAGCTCAAGCATGCCTCCTGCCATTAATGTAATGATGATAAGTTCTCCCATTCCGGTGATGCCTTCACCCATGGAAGCAAACCATCCGAAAAGGTCGAAGCTTCCATATATACAACCTATGATACCTGTTGAAAGTACTCCAAGGAGTAGAACCAGAGTTACATTCATACCGGCAATAGCTGTACCCAGGACGATGAGGTAGGGGATAACTTTGCCCCATTCTATCGCATGTATTTCACTTGCTGACTCTACTTGCGTACCATATATGATATAATAGATAAATACAAGCAGGGCAGCAGGAACGGCAATCAGGAAATTTACCCGAAACTTGTCGCGCATTACGCAACCTTGTGTACGTGTTGCGGCTATCGTAGTATCGGAAATAAAAGAAAGATTATCACCGAAAAAAGCTCCTCCTATGACGAGAGCTGTCATGAACGGCAGACTTACATCTGTCTTCATGGCAATACCCGCCGCAACCGGCGTAAGGGCCACGATTGTTCCCACCGATGTACCGATAGACAATGATATGAAACAGGAAGCCAGAAAAATTCCTGCCAGCAGCAGATTGTCAGGCAGTAGTAGAAGCGTCAGATTTACGGTTGCATCTATGGCCCCCATGGCTTTGGCCGACTGGGCAAAGGCTCCGGCCAGAATAAATATCCAGAGCATCAGCATGATATTTTTGTTTGCTGCTCCTGATGAATATTGAAGTATGCGGTCGTTGAGGCTTAATCCTTTTGTCGTTGCCACGGCGTAGACAGAGGCTACCAGAAATGCTACGGTGATAGGTACTTTGTAGAAATCGTTGACAATTAGTGAAGTCACCAGATAAAGACAAAGGAATACCACTAAAGGCATCAGTGCCCAGCCGTTGGGCTTGTTGATAATGGGAGTCAGTTTGTTTAAGTCCATAAAAATTGATGTATCTACCTTAAATTATATAAAGGAATCTCTGAAAATTGTATGGTGTGTTCTCAGAGATTCCTTGCTGTGTTCCTTAGTGCCTGATGACATTTTTATTTTATTATTCAGGCTTCGGGAAGAAAAATGTTGTTATTATAAAGTTACCCCAGTCTTGAATATTGCAATTTCGCGGTAACCTTTCTTTTCATTGTTAACCCATTCTCCACTGGCTACTTTGATAACGTAGTCGATGAATCGTTTGCATGTAACAGTCATAGGCTCGTTTTCTACAATAACTCCGGCATTGAAGTCAATCCATCCCGGTTTGTGAGCTGCCAGACGAGAATTGGTAGAAATCTTCATGGTTGGTACGTAAGTACCGAACGGTGTACCGCGTCCGGTGGTAAACAATACCATGTGGCATCCGCAAGAAGCGAGAGCGGTAGCTGCAACCAGGTCATTTCCCGGAGCAGAAAGCAGATTCAATCCTTTTGTCTGCAAGCGTTCTCCGTAAGGCATTACTCCTGATACGTAACTCTTTCCACATTTCTGTGTGCAGCCCAATGCTTTTTCTTCAAGAGTAGAAATACCACCTGCCTTATTTCCCGGTGACGGATTTTCGCCCACTGGTTCTCCGTGTGAAAGGAAGTATTCCTTAAAGTCGTTGATAAGATGTACGGTCTTTTCGAACAGCTCCGGAGTCTTGCAGCGATTCATCAGGATTGTTTCTGCTCCAAACATTTCAGGAACTTCAGTCAGTACGGATGTTCCTCCTTGTGCGATGAGGAAGTCTGAGAACATTCCCAGCAACGGATTGGCTGTAATACCTGAGAAGCCGTCTGAGCCACCACACTTTAATCCGACACGCAGTTCTGACAGTGGAATGTCGGTGCGTACATCCTGTTTGCATTTTGCATATAAGTCACGCAAAATTTTCATACCTTCCTCAAATTCATCGTCTACCTTTTGAGCTACCATAAACTTGATTCTGTCTTCGTCGTACTCACCGATAAATTCACGGAAAATGTCAGGCTGGTTGTTTTCGCATCCCAAACCTACGACCAATACAGCTCCGGCATTGGGATGGAGTACCATGTCGCGCAGGATTTTCTTCGTGTTTTCATGGTCGTCTCCCAACTGAGAGCATCCGTAATTATGAGGGAAAGCCATGATGGCATCGATTCCTTCTTCTTTTGTTTCACGGCGAAGAGCTTCTGCAAGCTGATTCACGATACCGTTTACGCAGCCCACTGTCGGGATGATCCAGATTTCATTACGGATACCTACATCTCCGTTTTTACGACGATATCCTTTGAATGTAAGATTTTCCTGCGGAATATCCAATGAAACCTCAACCGGATTGTACGTATAGTCCAGCAATCCGGCAAGGTTGGTTTTTATTTCTTTCTCGCAAATCCAGCTTCCCTGAGGTACATGTTTGATGGCATGTCCGATAGGATAACCGTATTTTACAATATTGTCACCTTCATTGAAATCTTGCAGTGTTACTTTGTGTCCGGCTGGAATATCTGTTTTTAAAGTAATCTCCTGTCCGTCAATCTGGATAGTTTCTCCAGCTTTCAGGGGAGTGATAGCGACAGCAACGTTGTCTGCCGGGTTAATTTTTAGATAAGTTGTTTCCATAAATTATATGTTAGTTATTGTTCCTGTTTGCATCCAGGTAGAAATCTATATTCTCTATTGTCAGCAGGTTGATTGGCATATAGTTGCATTCTTTTACTTTTTTCTTTAAGATAAGATGATTGCATAAACTTTCTACGCTGCTGTATCCCTGTAGAGTAGGTTGCTGTGCGATAAGGAAGTCTATCACGCCTTCGCGCAGACAGGCTACATTTCTGGTCAGTAAATCGTAACCTATTAAGTGGAAATCGTGTCTTTTGTGTCTCAATATATATTCTCCAATGATATAGGCTTTCGAGTTGAATGTGATTCCATATGATATACCTGGATGCTTTTGGAAGAAATCATCCAGTATGGCCTCGTCTTCTCCTGGCTGTTTGGCATATAGATTCAATTCCCACATCTTCAAATCAGGATGGTGTTCTTTCATATATGCATAAAATCCTTCCTCACGGTGTAACTGCTGGTTTGAACCTAATCTGCCTTCGTTTATTTGCCGGAAAATAATCAGTTCTTTGCTGTCTTGCATCAGCATTTTTACCATGCGTGCAGCGAAATACCCACTTTGTTTAGCGTGTTGTCCGTAAAAAGCCAGTGGATTCAGATGAGGTATATTCGAATCTATAAATATATAAGGTATATTTAATATCTGAAGCTTGCTTACAATTTGGGTTGTTTCCGTTTCAATTGTCGGAGATAGAATCAAGCCGTCTGGGTTCATTGCCAGCAGGCGGTTGCCGGCGGATACGAAAGAACCGAATTCGTATTGGTCGTAATAATCAATATGTAATGAAATATTAAAATCGGAAAAAGCCTTCATAGCCTGATACATGCCATTTTCTACATCCACCCAATAGTCGCCTTTTGCATGGAGAGGCAATAAACAGGCAAAAATATATTTTTTATTCGACGCCAGTGCGCTGGCATACATGTTGGGTTGGTAGTCAAGCTGCTTAAGGATGTTTTCTACCTTCTTGCGACTTGCTTCCGAAACGCCGGTTCGCCCGTGAAGAACTCTGTCTACTGTCCCGACTGACACTTCCGCCATCTGGGCTATATCTTTTATACGAATACGTTCTACTTGTTTATCCATATCTATATACCTTATTTATATAGGAGGTCTTTCTTAATTGATGAAGAAAAAATTTTTCGATACAAATATATAACTTTTTTTGTTATTTAAAAAATAACTCGTACCTTTGTGTGCGTACACAAAGAGGATATTGTTTATTTAATCTATGAAGACGTGAACATGTGATATCCACTTTGACGGTAAGATTATCAAACTTATTATAAATAGTATAAAATTTATCTACAATGGGAAAAATTGTTACTTTAGGTGAGATCATGTTGAGATTGTCAACTCCGGGAAATACCCGTTTCGTGCAGTCTGATAACTTTGATGTTGTATACGGTGGTGGTGAAGCAAATGTTGCTGTTAGCTGCGCCAATTACGGCCACGATGCATACTTCGTAACAAAGCTGCCGAAGCATGAAATCGGTCAATCAGCAGTAAACGCTTTACGTAAGTATGGTGTTAAGACAGATTTTATTGCTCGTGGTGGTGATCGTGTAGGTATTTATTATTTGGAAACAGGTGCTTCTATGCGTCCTAGCAAGGTTATTTATGACCGTGCTCACTCGGCTATCGCAGAAGCTGATCCGTGTGATTTCGATTTTGATGCTATCATGGAAGGAGCTGACTGGTTCCACTGGTCTGGTATTACTCCAGCCATCTCTGATAAGGCTGCTGAACTTACTAAACTGGCTTGTGAGGCTGCAAAACGCCATGGAGTAACAGTTTCTGTAGACTTGAACTTCCGTAAGAAACTTTGGACAAAAGAAAAAGCTCAGTCTATTATGCGCCCATTGATGCAATATGTAGATGTATGTATCGGTAATGAAGAAGATGCTGAACTTTGTCTTGGCTTTAAACCTGATGCAGACGTTGAAGGTGGTAAAACTGATGCTGAAGGCTACAAAGGTATCTTTACAGCAATGGCTAAGGAATTCGGATTCAAATATGTTATTTCTACATTGCGTGAATCGTTCTCCGCTACTCACAATGGCTGGAAAGCTATGATTTACAACGGTGAAGAATTCTATACTTCTAAGCGTTACGATATCAATCCGATTATTGACCGTGTAGGTGGTGGTGATTCATTCTCTGGTGGTATTATTCACGGATTGTTGACTAAACCTAACCAGGGTGAAGCTTTGGAATTCGCTGTAGCTGCTTCTGCTTTGAAGCATACTATCAATGGTGACTTCAACTTGGTTTCTGTTGAAGAAGTTGAAGCTTTGGCAGGTGGTGATGCTAGCGGACGTGTTCAGAGATAATTTATTCAGTTAAGGAAATATTAGGTTATAAATAAAATGGCAAAATTTGACAAAATCGCGGTGTTGAACAAGATTGGTTCAACAGGTATGGTTCCTGTATTTTATCATAAGGATGCAGAAATCGCAAAAAAAGTAGTTAAGGCTTGTTATGACGGTGGTGTTCGTGCTTTCGAATTTACAAACCGTGGTGACTTTGCTCACGAAGTATTTGCTGAAGTTGTAAAATTTGCAGCAAAAGAATGTCCGGAAATGGCAATGGGAGTAGGTTCTGTTGTTGATCCTGCTACTGCTGCTTTGTACATTCAGCTGGGAGCTAACTTTGTAGTTGGTCCATTGTTCAACCCCGAAATTGCAAAAGTATGTAACCGTCGCCTTGTAGCTTATACTCCGGGTTGCGGAAGCGTATCAGAAGTTGGTTTCGCTCAGGAACTGGGATGTGATTTGTGTAAAATCTTCCCGGGTGATGTTCTTGGTCCGAAGCTGGTAAAAGGTATGCTTGCTCCGATGCCATGGTCTAAGCTGATGGTTACAGGTGGAGTAGAACCTACTCAGGAAAATCTGACTTCTTGGATTAAGGCAGGTGTATTCTGTGTGGGAATGGGTTCTAAATTGTTCCCTAAAGATAAAGTTGCTGCAGAAGACTGGGCTTACGTTACAGAAAAATGTAAGGAAGCTTTAGGATATATTGCAGAAGCTCGTAAGTAATAAAGAACTAAAAGTTCATTTTGTTTAAAGGTGTATAAAGTGAGAAGCATCGCGAAGTGTGAGCGCATACTTTGCGATGCTTTCTCATTTTTTTATGTCTTGTTTTGATAATTAAAGTAATCTTCTTTTTTCAGTAAATGATAACTTTTTTATAGAAAGAGGGTAAGAAGCGGTATCGTTAAAACTGATAGCAGTGTTGTTATAAATGTACCTTGTGCCATGATAGTTTCTCCTTTTTCATATTGTATACAAAATAATGTTCCATAAGAAGCAACGGGCATGGCTGCCAGTATTACATTTATATTGGCAATGGTTGGTTCGACATGGTATAGCCGTGATAGGTATAAAATGAAAAGAGGAATTGCGAACAGGCGTAAGATTGCTGTTATATAGATATTGGACGTACCTAACATTCGGCGGATAGGTATCTGTGCTATGGAAGAGCCAATGATAAGCAGAGCAGAAGGAACGGTCATATTTCCAAGTAAAGTAAGCGGCGTACTGATAACTTTGGGAGGAATCCATCCGGTAGCTACGATCAGGATGGAAAGATACGAGGCTATCATGGCAGGACAATATAATGTATCCCATTTAAATTTCATTTTCCCTTGATCACCCGAAATAAAAAGTGTACCGAAAACAAATATCAGCAAGGTGCTGGGAAAATTAAGAATGCTGGCGTAGAATACAGCATTAGCTCCGAAAATAGAGGCTACAATAGGGTAGCCGATAAATCCTACATTCCCAAAGGCCAGCATAAAACTATAGATACCTCGGTCGGTTGCCTTTATGGGAAGATAGTGTGGCAGCAGAAAGCCGGCGCCTATCAGGATTACATAAGTAGCAAATCCGACAATAAGTAAAGGTATTATAAAATGCTTGTCGGGAAGAGTGTCGCCCATTACCGATGAAAGTATCAGACAGGGACATGCTACATTGATGACAAAAACAGATAATTTGCGGTCGAAATCCGCATCCATCATTTTTTTCTTGCTTATGATATATCCGACGACCACCAGTATGAAGAGGATAATCATTTGCGTTACGATTGCGTTCATATGCTTGTTTGTTTTTTGTGTTTATCTGGTTCTGTGAGAAACCAGGCAAAGTTAAGTATTATTTCTACTCATTGTTTCGCCTGTTTTCTTTTGTTGCTGAAAATAAATTTGGATGAAACCGGAGTAGGACTGTAATCTTGTTTATGTGAATATTAGTTTAAAAAGTTTTCCATATATCTAATTTTCTTATAAATTTGCAACCTAATTTTAGGGCAGATATGTCCTGGTGATAAAAAGAAGCAAGATAAAAACAACATAATTATGAGCAAAAAATTTACTGAGTATTCGCAGCTCAACCTTTCTGAGGTGAACAAGGAAGTGCTGAAGAAATGGGATGAAAATGATGTTTTCTCCCGCAGTATGACAGAACGTGAGGGACATCCGTCTTTCGTATTTTATGAAGGTCCTCCCTCGGCAAATGGTATGCCGGGTATTCACCACGTGATGGCTCGTACCATTAAGGATACATTCTGTCGCTTCAAAACGATGAAAGGTTTTCAGGTTAAGCGTAAGGCTGGCTGGGATACCCACGGCTTGCCGGTAGAACTGGGCGTAGAAAAAGCTTTGGGCATTACGAAAGAGGATATCGGTAAAACCATTTCTGTGGCAGAATATAATAAACACTGCCGTACAGATGTCATGAAGTTTACAAAAGAATGGACTGACCTGACTCATAAGATGGGATACTGGGTGGACCTCGAAAATCCATATATTACTTATGATAACCGTTATATCGAAACATTGTGGTGGCTGCTCAAACAGCTTTATGGCAAAGGATTGTTGTATAAAGGCTATACCATTCAGCCATACTCACCTGCCGCAGGTACAGGATTGAGCTCTCATGAGCTGAATCAGCCGGGATGTTATCGTGATGTGAAGGATCTGACTGTAGTAGGTCAGTTCAAGATGAAAAATCCAAAGCCTGAGATGGCAGAGTGGGGTACACCTTATTTCATCGCATGGACAACTACTCCGTGGACATTGCCTTCGAATACAGCTCTGTGTGTGGGCCCGAAGATTGATTATGTAGCTGTACAGACTTACAATGCATATAATGGAGAGAAGATAACCGCAGTGCTTGCAAAGCCGCTGCTTTATGCTCATTTCAATAAAAAAACAGAAGGCATGGCGCTGGAAGATTATAAACCTGGCGACAAGCTGATTCCTTTCAAAGTAGTAGGTGAGTATAAAGGAACAGATCTGGTCGGCATGGAATATGAACAGCTTATTCCGTGGGTGAAACCAGTTGAAACAGCGGAAGACGGAAGTTGGAAAGAAGCTTCTGACAAGGCTTTCCGCGTAATTCCGGGTGACTATGTAACTACCGAAGACGGTACTGGTATCGTACATATTGCTCCTACTTTTGGTGCAGACGACGCTAATGTAGCTCGTGCAGCAGGTATTCCTTCGCTGTTTATGATTAACAAGAAAGGTGAAACACGCCCGATGGTTGATCTGACCGGTAAGTTCTATCTGATGGATAAACTGGACGAAACATTTGTAAACGAATGTATCGATGTGGAAAAATACAAGGAATATCAGGGACGCTGGGTGAAGAATGCATACGATCCTCAGTTTACTGTGGATGGCAAGTATGATGAAAAAGCTGCTCAGGCTGCTGAATCACTTGATGTATATATTTGCATGATGCTGAAACAATCTGGACTTGCATTCAAGATGGAGAAGCATGTGCACAATTACCCACACTGCTGGCGTACTGATAAGCCGGTGCTTTATTATCCACTCGACAGCTGGTTTATCCGTTCTACTGCAGCCAAAGACCGCATGATAGAATTAAACAAAACTATCAACTGGAAACCGGAGTCTACTGGAACAGGACGTTTCGGTAAATGGCTGGAAAACTTGAATGACTGGAACTTGAGCCGTTCTCGTTATTGGGGAACTCCGCTTCCTATCTGGCGCAGTGAAGAAGGAGAAGAACTTTGTATTGGTTCGGTAGAAGAACTCTACAATGAAATCGAAAAATCTGTTGCTGCCGGATTTATGGCAGAGAATCCTTATAAGAAACTTGGTTTCGTTCCGGGTGAGTATAGTAAGGAAAACTATGATAAGATTGATTTGCATCGTCCGTATGTAGATGACATCGTATTGGTTTCTGCCAGTGGCAAGCCGATGAAGCGTGAAAGCGATTTGATAGACGTTTGGTTCGATTCAGGTGCAATGCCTTATGCTCAGTTGCATTATCCGTTCGAAAACAAGGAAATCGTTGATAACCGTTCTTATTATCCTGCCGACTTTATCGCTGAAGGTGTGGACCAGACTCGTGGATGGTTCTTTACTCTACATGCTATCGCTACGATGGTATTCGACAGCGTGGCTTACAAGAATGTAATCTCTAATGGTCTTGTGCTCGATAAGAACGGAAACAAGATGTCCAAACGTTTGGGTAATGCTGTCGATCCGTTCGGTGCTATCGAAAAATTCGGTTCAGATCCGTTGCGTTGGTATATGATAACCAACTCATCACCATGGGATAACTTGAAATTCGATACAGATGGAGTAGACGAAGTGCGTCGTAAGTTCTTTGGTACATTGTATAATACATATTCGTTCTTTGCATTGTATGCAAATGTTGACGGATTTACATATGCAGAAGCTGATGTTCCGGTTGTTGAACGTCCAGAAATCGATCGTTGGATATTGTCTTTACTCAATTCTTTGATTAAGGATGTAGATGCTTGCTATAACGATTACGAACCGACTAAGGCTGGCCGTTTGATTACTGACTTCGTAAACGACAATTTGAGTAACTGGTATGTTCGTTTGAACCGTAAACGTTTCTGGGGAAGCAGTATGTCGGCTGACAAGCTTTCTGCTTACCAGACTCTTTATACCTGTCTGGAAACTGTTGCCAAATTGATGGCGCCGATTGCTCCGTTCTATGCAGACCGTTTGTATATGGACTTAATTAGTGTGACAGGACGTGATAATGTCGTTTCTGTACACCTTGCTAACTTCCCGGTTGCAGACGAGAGCCTGATTAATACAGAACTTGAGGCACGTATGCAGATGGCACAAGATGTAACATCTATGGTATTGGCTTTGCGTCGTAAAGTGAATATCAAGGTTCGTCAGCCGCTGCAATGTATTATGATCCCGGTAGTTGATGAAGATCAGAAGCGTCATATCGAAGCTGTGAAGGATCTTATCATGAGCGAGGTGAACGTGAAAGAAGTTCGCTTTGTGGAAGGTGCTTCAGGAGTATTGGTGAAGAAGGTAAAATGTGACTTCAAGAAACTTGGTCCGAAATTTGGTAAACAGATGAAAGCTGTGGCAGCTGCTGTTTCTGAAATGAGTCAGGAGGCTATTGCTGAACTTGAAAAGAACGGTAAGTATACATTCCAGCTCGATGGTGGAGAAGCAGTTGTAGAAGCTACTGATGTAGAAATATTCAGTGAAGATATACCAGGTTGGTTGGTTGCCAATGAAGGTAAGCTGACTGTGGCTTTGGAAGTAACTGTTACAGAAGAGTTGAAGCGTGAAGGTATTGCCCGTGAACTGGTGAACAGAATTCAGAATATACGTAAAAGTAGTGGTTTTGAAATAACTGATAAGATAAATATTGTCTTATCTAAAAATCCTGACACGGATGGTGCTGTAAACGAATATAATACTTATATTTGTAACCAAGTATTGGCAAATTCACTGACACTGGCTGATGAAGTTGCTGATGGAACAGAACTGAATTTCGATGACTTCTCACTTTATGTGAAAGTTACAAAATTGTGATATTGAACTAATAAGAATGTAATGCGCTACGCTACTTGCTAAAGAAAATTCTTTTTCGGAAGTGACAAGCGCAGCGGATTACATATCTTAGACTATTATTAACTTTTAAATACTTAATCTTATGGCTGAAAAAACGAGATACTCTGACGCTGAACTCGAGGAGTTCCGTGCCATTATCATGGAAAAACTTCAGCTCGCAGAACGCGACTATGAAAAACTGAAGAGCAGTATAATGAATACCGACGGTAATGATACTGATGATACATCACCTACTTACAAGGTTTTGGAAGAAGGAGCCAATACATTATCGAAGGAAGAAACAACTCGTCTGGCTGCTCGCCAACTGAAGTTTATTCAAAACCTGCGTGCAGCTTTGGTGCGCATTGAGAACAAAACTTACGGTATCTGTCGTGAAACAGGAAAACTTATTCCGGCAGAAAGACTCCGTGCTGTACCTCATGCTACACTAAGTATCGAAGCAAAGCAGCAGGGCAAGAAATAATTTGATGATAGATTTGTCATTCAGACAGGTAAAATGAGTGGAGAGAGACCATATTATGCCTGTCTGAGTGACAAATATGTTAATGTATATAGGTATTTATGAAGAAATTTTTGACACAAGGACGCCTGGCGGCTTTGATAGTTTTTGCGGTTTTGCTGATTGATCAGGTAATAAAGATATGGATAAAAACTCATATGTATCTGCATGAGAATATCCATGTAACTGACTGGTTTTATATATACTTTACGGAAAACAACGGAATGGCTTTCGGCATGGAAGTACTGCCGAAATTGTTTCTTACTTTATTCCGTATCGTGGCTGTCGTATTAATTACCTGGTATCTGCATAAAATTACGACTCAGAAGGAGAAGCTGAAAACCGGTTACGTCGTGTGTCTGGCATTTATTCTTGCAGGGGCAATAGGTAATATCATCGACTGTGTTTGTTATGGTGAAATATTCAGTGAGAGCACTCATTATCAGATTGCGTCATGGGTTCCTGTAGGGCAAGGTTACGCCGACTGGCTTCATGGCAGAGTGGTGGATATGTTTTACTTCCCTATCATTGATACTCACTGGCCGAAATGGATGCCTTTCTGGGGAGGAGAACGTTTCATATTCTTTAGCCCGATCTTTAATTTTGCCGATGCAGCAATTAGTTGTGGCATTATCAGCTTGCTTATTTTTTATAGCAGTTATCTGAGCAATGGTACTCATCCTAAAGACTCCAAAGAAATAAAACAATGAAAAAACAAGCTAGTTGGTTGTTAGTTGCTGCTTTTCTGTCAGGTATGGCAGGTTGTGGCAAGAAGATTCCGGAAGATATTATCCAGCCGGATGCAATGGAAAGTCTGCTGTACGATTATCATTTAGCTTCTACGATGAGTAGCTCTGTTTCGTATACGGAAAACTACAAAAAAGACGCTTATTTTAAGTATGTTTTTCAGAAGCATCATGTGACGGAAGAGGAGTTTGACTCGTCTATGGTGTGGTATACTCGTAATAGTGACCAGCTGGCAACGATTTATCAAAACCTGCAAAAGCGTTTTGAAAATGAAGAGAAACATATGAAGGTGCAGGTAGCTAAACGTGATAACCAGATTGATGTTTCTATGTCGGGAGATACAGTAGATGTATGGCAAGACCGGACATTATATTGGCTTTCTGCTTCAGTTCTGACAAATAAACTGATGTTTGATTTGAAAGCTGACACAACCTTCAAGCCGCACGATGCAATGGAGCTGACTGCTGATTTTCATTTTATGCCGGAAAATGGACGTCCTTCTGGAAAAGCTGTAATGGCATTGAACTTTTACTTTGACAATGATAGTGTGCAAGGGCTGACTCGTATAGTATCTAGTTCAGGTAAACAGCGTTTGTATGTCCGCGCCGATTCTGCTTTCACCATTCGTAGTATCAGTGGGTTTGTATATTACACAGATGAGAAAAATCCTAAGAGTAGTGTGCTGATTGACGATATTCATCTGACCCGTTATCATAATATGGAGAAAGAACAAGAGCTGGTTGCCGATACTATTCAAAAAGTTGACCTTCCGGATACAGAGAGCAAGAAGGTAAGACTTCAGGAGAAAGCAATCATGCAGCCCATGAGAAAAATTGAAAATCGGAAATGAAACGTTTTGCTACGCACAGAGTATATAGCTTGCTTACAGCCGAAATAAAATCTTCCCAAGTTTTAGAGCTTGAAGAAGATGGAAGAGTAAGCAAGCTTTATCCGTTTACGGAAGAAATCTCTGCTACCGAATGGCTTCCCGGATTGGTCGTACTTTCTCCTTGTCCGATATGGAAAAATCCGGAAGAGAATTTTTCTGAATTCAAAATGCGTATAAGCAAAATTCCTGTTTGTGAAGCTGCTCTCCGTGCATACTGGATATATCCGTTTAATGTTTCTTTAATGGAATTTGCCGGAAATAGTCGTATTACGTTATTAAAGTGAGGATGACCACGCAGTTCTTCTCCTGAATTCAGCGCAGACAATGGCAGTAGCTACTGCAACATTCAATGATTCACTTGTTTCACATCCTTGCGGGTAATTGGGAATGAGTATGCGGTGAGTAACCATTTCTGCTATTTGTTTGCTTATGCCATTGCCTTCATTCCCCATGATGATAATTCCATTGGCAGGTAATTCTTGGGTATATATATTTTCTCCATCAAGAAATGTTCCAAAAATAGGGGTATTCTTTTGAGAAGCACTTTTTAAAAAATCAGGTAAATTGCAATAATGCAATTTGACACGTGCTATTGCTCCCATTGTAGCTTGTATGGTTTTAGGATTGTATACATCAGCAGTTCCGGAAGAACAGAAGATATGCTCTATTCCAAACCAGTCGGCAATGCGGATGATTGTTCCTAAATTTCCGGGATCTTGTACATCATCTAAGGCCAAACATAAAGATTGTTCTGTTACGTTTGCATCGAATTCGTAATGAGGTTGCTCGAAAACGGCAAGAACTTCCTGCGGGGTTTTTAGCAGACTGGCTCGTGAAAGTTCTTCATGAGTAACTTCTATTATTTCGGCTGCTTGCAGATGGGGATGACTTTGCAGCCATTCTTTGGTAGCAACCAGCAACTGGCATGAAAAGTGGTTGATTAAATCGTTTACTAACTTGTTCCCTTCTGCCAGAAAGGCATGTTCTTCTTTCCGGTTCTTTTTTAATTCCAGCGAACGGATATATTTAATTTTATTTTTACTTAGCATGGGTATTTGTGTATAAAATAACAAATATTCACTGACAAAGCTAAGAAGATATTTTTAATTATTGCCTATCTTTGCATATAATTCTGCATATATCGCCTTGTTTTGAGATGAAGAAAACGACTCTTTTACATATCTATATTTGTTTTACGCTTATTGTCCTGCTACTGCCAGGCTGTTCTGTCAATAAATTTATTCCAGAAGGAGGATATTTATTGGATGACGTAAAAATAGAGTCGGATAATAAAGAGATAAAATCATCTCAGATGAATCAGTACGTACGTCAGTCGCCTAATGCTAAATGGTTCAGTTTATTCAGATTCCCTTTATATATTTATAGTGCTTCGGGCATGGACTCTACAAAATGGATAAACCGTTTTTGGCGTAAACTGGGAGATGCGCCTGTAATATACAGTAAAGATGCGGCTCAAGAAACACAGCAGGAAATAGAAAAAGCTGTGCGTAATATGGGATATATGGGAGCGGTTGTCGACTTGAAGGAAGAAGCGAAGGGCAAACGTATGAAGGTTTCCTATGATATTCACTCGGGATCACCGTATATCATAAATAATATAGCTTATGATATTGCAGATAGTAAGATACGTAGTTATTTGGAAGCAGATTCAGCACAGACATTACTGCACGAAGGAATGCGGTTCGATGTAAATGTACTGGATGAGGAAAGACAACGTATAACCCAATATTTGCAGAACAGGGGATATTATCGTTTTAATAAGGATTTTATCACATTTCAGGCAGATACGATGCTGAATACCCATAAAGTTGACCTTACAATGGAGCTGGCCTCATTTCAAATTCGTAAGGAAGATATGCCGGAAGAACACCGCCAGTATCGGATACGGAATGTCAATTATATATTGGATGCGGATTTTACTGTACCTTCTGCACAAGCACTCCAAAGTTTTGATTCTGTGCGTTCGGGAGATGTCAGTTTGTTTTATAAAGACAAGCTGTTTCTGCGTCCGAAAGTAATTTCTGATTATAACTTTCTGATACCCGGAAACTTGTATAGAAGCAGGAGTGTACAAAATACTTACTCTGCGCTGTCCCGTTTGTCTATCTTGAAGTATTCAAATATTCGTTTCAACGAAGTGATAGAAAATGATTCAGCATACCTGGATGCTTATATCACATTGTCAAGAAATAAAAATAAATCATTGTCTTTCGAAATAGAAGGAACAAACTCTGCTGGTGATTTGGGAGCAGCAGCGTCGGCTTCATATACGCATCGTAACCTGTTTAAAGGTTCTGAGACTTTTACAATTAAATTGAGGGGAGCATATGAAGCTGTGAGTGGACTGGAAGGATATACTAGCAGTAACTATATGGAATACGGTGTGGAGAGCAGTTTGAATTTCCCTGAATTTATGTTCCCGTTTCTGTCTTCCGACTTTAAAAAACGTATTAAAGCGACTTCAGAGGTCAGTATAAAATATAATTGGCAGATTCGTCCGGAATTTGAGCGTACTTTAGCTTCTGCTGCCTGGAGCTATCGTTGGACACGGAGAGGAAAGGCTAATCATCGTTTTGACTTGCTGGATATAAATTATATTTATATGCCCTATACCTCACCTACATTCGACGATTATCTGGATCGTATGGATGAGGTTAATCCATTGCTGAGACATAGTTACGAAGATTTGTTCATTGTGCGCTTGGGATATACTTATACTTATAATAGTGCTGGAGGAAATACGATGACTACGGCAAACCGTAATTCGTATTCTGTGCGCTTTAATATAGAAGAAGCTGGTAATTTGTTGTATGCCTTTTCGCGTTTGATAAATAAAAAACCACGATACGGCGAAGCATATCAGTTGGCTAATATAGATTTTGCACAGTACGTGAAGGCTGACATAGATTATGCAAAAAACTTCGTTATCGATGAGCGCAATTCGCTGGTATTTCATGCCGGATTAGGAGTTGCGGTTCCTTATGGGAATTCTAAGAGTTTACCTTTCGAAAAGTTATATTTTTCCGGAGGTGCTAATAGTGTACGTGGCTGGCGGGTACGTTCTTTAGGACCAGGTTCTTATCGTGGGGATGGAAACACGATAGATTATGTCAACCATACGGGAGATATTAAGTTGGACCTGAATTTGGAGTACCGGACATTTTTATTCTGGAAGTTGAATGGAGCAGCGTTTATTGATGCCGGAAACGTTTGGAATATACGGAATCAGGGAATACAGTCGGAAGGAGTATTCAAGTTTAATCGTTTTTATAAGCAACTTGCCGTATCTTATGGATTGGGAATACGTTTCGATCTGGACTTCTTGATTTTACGTTTCGATGGAGGTATGAAGGCTGTCAATCCGATGTATACTGGTCGTGACCGTTACCCCATTATATCTCCTGACTTCAAACGCGATTTTGCATTTCATTTTGCTGTGGGATATCCGTTTTAATCATTATCATATGGAAGAAAGAAAAATTTATAAGAAAGAAGAACTGAAAGCCTTGAAAGATTGGTTTGCTAATCAAGATTTACCTCAAGGTTTACAAGTAGATAAAGCAACTAATACACCTAATCTGAAAGAAACAGTAGCACGTTTATTCGATCAGGCTGAAGCTTGTTTTGAAAATCCTAAAATGCAGGGATGCCTGATTCTACTGGAAAATATTAAGGCAAAACTTGAAAGCTGAAAAGGAGAGTACAAGTCTATCTAAGTTTAGTTCAATAAAGAGGAACTCTCAATTTGAACCTGACTGTTCTGTCTACAATAAAATGGCCCTGTCATTACTAGGAAGTTTACATCTTAGGTATAAAACATTCAGGATGTACTCCAATGAAAGATGACAGGGCTATTTTATTACACGTATGATTTATTGTATTTAAGAGCGGGTTAATTTATTCAGATTTTACTTCATCGTCATTTTCCGGTATTGGAATATATGCAGGCTTGGGCTGGGGAATACTGAAGTCGGCATCAGCAAAAAGTTCGGCCAGACCGGATATTTGTTTCAGTCGGAGCAATTCATCTCGATCCATTCCGATGTTTTTCATAATCCATTGATCCGACATTCCTGCTTTGTCCAGTTCGGCAACAATGTGTGACATGAGTTCGATGTTATGAGTTCCACGTGCACGATTATGGCGAATAGTAGATCCCATGCGGTTTGACAAATCTTTATCGATCACAACGACAGGAAGCAGGCCTTTTTCTCGTTCATAAATACGTTTGGAGGTTTTTAGTACCGTAAATCGGTGGAATCCATCAACTAAAATGTATTTGTCTGCTTCTTTGTTATAATAACAAACGCACGGCATGGTAAATCCATCTTCCCAAATGGATATTTCCAGCAGTTTCATTTCTGGAGGAGCTACCACATTGGGATTATAATCATTTGCTACTACTTTTTCTACTGGTACAGCCTTTACATTATAAACAGGACTTTTATATTCATTTTCGTTATCACTCATCGCCAAATATTTTTGTAGTTTTCCATAATCTTATTCTTTTTGCTGATCTCTTCCTTTGTAGGAGAGAAGCCCATGTATTTGCAGGCATGGTCATTTCGGAGAATGCAGATACACATGCGTTTGTATGTGGGAATTTCTCTGAATTCAGGAATGTCTATATCTTCCTGGTATTCCATTTTTACAGGATGTTTATGTGTACGGTAGTTGCTTTTGTCTACTATTTCTATAGGAACTTTAGCATCTATCAGTTTTTGTATGACATCGTCACTCAGGCATCCTCCCTTTGTTCGCCAGAATTTAATGCTGACGTTCAAACGCCGGAGATAGCCGTTGCGTGTCTTTTCAGGAAGTGTGGATAGTAAAAAGTACATAAATGATTTCCATGTATATCCCTCTGGCAGTTTTATTTTTTGCCTTGCCGTGGCATGTGTGCTTCCATAAATAGCCGAAAAGTTTACCCCATTTACGCGTCCTATCATTTTTCCCCATGTATCGGGATCAATGGCTCTGTAAAGAGCAAGACTTTCGATAGCCTCACTGATAAACGGGCTGGCTACCCGTTGCCGTTCTAAGCTGATTCCTGCCTTGTAATAGAGGTCGTACAAAGGGTTATAGTCCCATTTGAATTTACCGTTTGCTGTCCATACATCTGTCGTTTTCCAATCGTATATAGGATAGGCATTGTAAATATCATTTCCTATTTTTGAGGTCCAGATATACTTATGATACAGAATGTTCTTAGGAACTTGGAATATACATCGCCAGCGACTGAAGCTTTCCTGTGTCCGTATACCCACCAGACAGCAAGTACGTGTAGCTTTTTTCTTTTTATGCAGCCATTGTGCGAAGTAAAGCTGAAAATCGTAGTCCCATGTGTCTGGTTTCAACTCGGGGAAATCTTTTATTGTTATAGCACCTTCAGGCATCTGGCGAACCCAGAGATCTTTCTTTTCTTCATCCCACGGACGCCAGAAAGACTGATACATTGATGTTGAGGTTGCGACACGAAACGGAAGACAGATGCGATATACGTCAAGTAAATCCTTATTCTTTTCTAGAATGCTGTCTACAAAATCGATAGTCATTTTGTATTGAACCTCATAATCCATATGGAATACACCTATTTTCCGCTTAAGGTTATTGCGGCGGATATAGTCAATACATAAGTTCAGCAATACTCCACTGTCTTTGCCTCCAGAAAAAGACACATAGACATTATCAAATTCGTTGAATATTACTCGTAGACGCTCCTGGGTTAATTCGTAGACATTTTTTTGTTCCTGAACTGTCGCTTCCATTATGCCTTCTGCATTTTTATGTATAGTTTCCAACTCTTTGTTATTTCAAATCCTTTCTGTACGAACAAATCCTGATGAGGAGTTTGCACCACAGCCGATAAAGGCTGTGTGCTCTCTTCCTCGTCTGTAAGGACTGTATTTAGCAGTGTATCCAGAATATAGTCGTGGGTTTCTGCTTCAGCGTAGTAGTTGTTGATGATATGTTCGTTTTTACGCATTTCTAATGGAATAAATCCCATTACTTTTTGCTTCTCTATTGCAATATACCATACATAGTGTTCTCCGGTTTTAAACGGATATCCGTTGTTGTATTGCAGGACTTTCGGATTCATAACCAAAGGGCCTACCAGCCGGTATAGTTGTCTGTCGGTTCCTTGTAGTTTCAGTATCTGCATCATAAATTGCTTTTTCTTTTTCGTACCTAGCAAAGGTATTAAAAAAAGAGAACATTTACAATTTCTGATCTGAGATCAGCCGGGCTATGCGGGTTTTGCTTTGAGCCCCTTTAGTGAGCAGATATACGTGTTTATATGCGTCACGGTTCAGTTCCGTAGGTGAACCGTTAATCAGAATAATGTTTCGGTCGTTTGCAAATTTTAGGATTCCGTTTACATTATTAGGATGTAGCTTTCCGATCTCATCCATCATGCAATGTAATTTGAAGTCCTTAAACTTCTGCGAAGCACTTTCTTTGAATACATTCAGCAGCATGATATTAATCATTGCTTTTACCAGGATATCTGTTCCTTCCGAACCCACATTCGACAACTTTTCGACAAAACCGGTGTCGTTGTTGTTTTCTATGATGCGGAAACGTAATTCAAACGAATCGTATAGACGGATCTTGTCATACCGGTAAGCGTGCATTTCTTTGATGAAATCACGCAATAAAGCGATAGCTTCCTGTTTCACCAATTGTTCGTTTTCGCTGGAAAACAAGTTTGTGCCCGGAGTAAGGTCGTAAGCATGTTCATTGTAATATTTCTGTATGGCTCTCAAAGCATTTACCACTCGGTTGCTGCTTTCTTCTACCTTCATTTCAATACGTTGGATTACTCCTACGAAATTGCATGTCTGGAATCCTTTGTTTACCTTGCTTATCAGATCCTGTATATCACTTTCCGAGGCCGTAAGCATGGAAGTATCCATGCTGATACGTTTGAAGATGTCCGAATGCTCGTTGTTGATGCGACGCACGAATTCGTTGATTTTATTTTCTTCTACAAAGTCGTGTAATTCATCGGCAAAACGTATATATTCCCAATCTTCATTGAATTTCGTTTTGAACTTAAACGTATTGTCCTCGTCAAAATGTCCGGTAAAGAGATTTACTTCTTTGCGCAGGCGACTCTGAAGCTGCATGTACTGGTTTTCCATGCGTCCCAGTTCATCAATCAGTTCGATACATCCTTTTTGAACGGCTATTTCAGTTTCCGTACCATTTTCAGAACGGAAAATATCCTGATGAGGCTTGTACCAGTCGTATGCAGGAATTTTTTCGTACGCATCCAGGTTGCCGGATAAGCTGCGTACATTTTCCTCTGCTTCATGCAGTGATTTATTCAGCTTGTCTATTTCACTTTGCAGGGCTCCTGTTTCTTTATGTAAAGATTCTTTCTCGTTGTTTAATAAACGTTTTTGCTCGTCATATTCACGTTGCCATGTCGGAATTTGGTCAATCAAATCGCGTTTATCCTTCTGATACTCGATGATGAGTGCAGCATGGTCTTTTATAAACAGAAGTTCCTGTTCGATATTCTGCAATTGTTCTGCAATGTTTTGCAGACGTTCTGTATCGGCTCCCTGTGTGTGGAGCTCCTTTTGCATGTCGTTTTCGTATTCAGCCTTTACAGAAGCTATCCGTTGCTGTTCCTCTTTATCTTCCTTGCGTATGTTGTCTGCCTGTGCACTTTTTTCGTTGTTCAGATTTTGCAACAGTTTGTTCCATTCTTGCTTTAAATTGTTCAGCTTGTCCGATTTCTCTTTGTTTAGATTATTCAGCTTGCTTTCTGTCTGTTGCAATTCATTATGAGCCTGCATTTTTTGCTCTTCCAGTTCGTGAAGTTTGCGGTTTCTTTCTGCTTCGGCCTTTTTCTTCCAGTTTTCCAGATCGAGCATATCCTGTTGATATTGTCGTTCCAGTTTTTCCAGTTCATATTCTTGTAGAGCGATGATATCTTTTTGCTCTTTTATTTTCGGCTGATATTTACTTTTCAGCGTTTCTTCCAGCTCTTCTTTTTCACTCTGCAATCGGATTGTTTCTGCTGCTATTTCTTCCAGACGACAAGTGCCGGCTTCTTTCTCTTTCTGATAATCGTTGATGGATTTAATATGTCGGTTTATTCCAGCCAGATCAATTGAAATTCCGTAGAAAGACTCGCCTGCATCTTGCAATTGGGGTGACAAACCTGTCTGCCAGAGGATAGACTCATCGCAAAGCTTACCGATGTTTTCCTCCCATCCTGGTTTGTTATCCTTGAGCCATCCCTGTAATGTATTGCGGCTGTTTTGTAAAAACGTTTCCAGTTCGTCAACACGTGGCTTCAGCTGCTGCTGTTCCAGTTGCAGTCTGGTTAGTGCATCATCTTTTTCTTTTGTTCCGTGCTGCAATTCTTCTTCCCACTTCAGCGTAATCTCCTTGATGATGAGTTGTGCGTTGTTGATGCGGTTCTTTTTACTCATATGCATGCCGGTATACGACTGTATGCGATGCTTCAGTTCTTCTTGTTCTGTTTCGAAGAACATCTCTTTCCGGCAAAGCTGCATCTGATAATCAATAGCTGTCAGCACACTCTGTTTTTCACTCTTCTCAGGGTGAAGTTGCTGTGAGAGTTGTTCGTATTCCTGATATAATGCTTCGGTAGAAGCTTCGTGGCGAAGACGTCCTTCCTCAATGCGTGCATTATATGTGCTGTTCAACTCATCCAGTTGCTTGAGTTTTGCTTCATGAATTTTATTCCATTGTTCATCAAGGCTCTGTATAAGCGACTTATATTTTGTTGAGATCTCTGTATATTGGGAAGTGAGAATACGCTGTTCTTCCAGTAATCCGTCGCGGCGGTTTTTCCATTCTTCTTTTCGTGAAGAATGCTCCATTACCTGCTCAATTTGTTGGCGAGCATAATCTTTTTCCTTCTTTTGTGCCTTTTGCAGCTCATTGTTTAGTACAGCAAGTGTTTCCTGCAATTTGTCACAGCGATGGCGTGACTGCTCTTGCAGTTCTTGTCGGCGAGTAATCAACTTGTTGCGCTCACTTTCCGCATGTTGTTTTTTTTCTTGCCATTGTGGAAGTGCTTCCTTAGCCTTGATAAAGGCAGAAACCAGTTCGCGGCAACCTTGGGCCAGTGCTGTCTGCTGTTTCGAAACCTGTGCCGACAATAATGTTATTTCTTTAGCCTGCTTTTGTGTTTCGCGTTTTTGGAATTCTTCGATGTCACGTAGACGGACTTCAAAATTTTTCAGATGCTCCTTGTAGTTATTCAGATCGACTGCAGTTTCATCTTCGTTGATGGATGAAATAATTGTCTTTTTGATGAATTCAGCATCCAGCTTAGAGTTAAGCAAGACATTCTGGATTGTACGAGGAATATTCTGATATTGCTTACTTTCCATAAGCGAATATTTCTTCATATCAGATGAAACGCCATTGCCATAAAGAATATTCCGGTATTCATCGAAAGTGTAAATAATACGTGAGTAGTCTACGTTCTGCAAATCGAGCTGCATACGTACCCGGTCGGCTCCGGTATAGGCAATACGGGTTTCCGGATCGATAAAAAACTCTTTCCGGTAAGGAGAGTCAATAAAACGGTAGCTTACTCGGTTCATCGACTTGAAACTGAGGATACAGAAAGCTCCGTTCTCAGTAGCTACTTCATAGATGATATACGAATTGGCGTAGGGGAAATAATATTCCGTATAGCTCTGTTTTTCAACTGGGATTCCCAACTTTTGTGTATCTGCATTGTAAAAAAAGAGGATAGAGCGAAGTACGGTACTTTTTCCTACTCCCTGTGTACCGATAAAGTGTACATTCCCATCCAAATAGATATCATCGGCATAAGGAATATTTGCACTATTTACAAATATAATTCTATTCAGGTTTCTCATCGTCTTGGCTGTCATCGTAAATGTTAATACTTTCAATCAGGCGTTCCAGATAATTCCAGGAACTCATTACTTTATATGTATTGTTCTTTTCGTTTTCCAGTTCCAGAAAAGAGTCACGGGTAAGCTGCCGTATCATATTATCGAGCACCTCTTTGCGTACATCTTTATCGGAGAAATGTTTACGTATCCCGTCCAGCTTGTTCTGCAACATGACGTTGATGTTGGCTTCCACCAATATCTGTTCCGGCTGAAAACGATAGCCCGGTCCGAAAGTTTCATCGTATGTTTTAAATAAGTCGAGAACATCAATCCAGTAATAGGCACGCAGAATCTTTTGTTCCAGTGTAACACGAGGTTCTGTACGAGAAAAATAAAAATATTCGTTTCCCCGCTCCAGTGTATAGCCTATCTGTGCAAAATAAATCGACAGAGCTTCGAAGTCATCGTCTATAATATCATATAAATCGCGTACGTCTTCATTTGTACTGTTTGAACTGATAAACAGACCTTTTTGCAAATAGTCGAAAATAGCCGCTGTATGATCGGGTATTCTTATTGTTAGTTCCATATAATCTATTGATTTTTTCTGATTGACTTTAGCATGTATTCCGAATGTTTACCGGAATGAACTAAAGTGAATATTTTTTATTATGCGATCCTCCTTTATATCGGATAGATGCGAGCATATTCATAGTTTTTGTAAATACCAAATTCTTCACTGATACGGAACTGCGATTCGTATAGTGATACAATCTGGCAAAAGAGGGTAGTCCGTTCTTCCTCACTGACTTCTTGACGGAATGGATAGCGCATCAGGAAAGAGAACAGATCTTCTGGCTGTGCAGTGGCATCTTTCCACATTGCTTCAGTTTGTGCCTGAATATAGTTGCCGACCGTTTCTTCCAGACTTATTGTTTCCTGATACATTGACTGAGATGCCAGATCTTCATCGCTGAACGCACCAGCTTCGTTGCTTCGTATGGTTTCGCGATGCTGGAGGTTTTTCATTACTTTCAGAATGATCGGACGTGCCTCATCGGTATTCAAGTAATTTATGGAAAGCTTGAATGATGACGGTGCTGTTCCTTCCAAAAGAATGGAGTGCTCACGTTCCAGTACTTCGGCGAGATTACTTTTGGCACGCAGTTCAAACTGATCTTGCAAATATTTTACCCGGCGTATTTTTTCTACCAGTATCACTTGACTCTTAATCTGATTCAGGTAATTGATGATATCCTGCTGTGCCCGGATAAGACTATGCGCTGAAAGCTGTAATTCCCGGCGAAGTTCCAGCAAAATCCGGTTCAGCTCATCATCAGTTGCTTGTTGGAAGAATTGTCGTTCTTCGTGCAATATCAGATTTTCCGTCGTATCAATCAGCTGCTGGATATTGATTCGTTTTTTATCGAGGTTTTCCAGCTTGGCAATCTTTATCTGATAGGTAGGCTCATGTTTGAAAGCATTGTCGATGCTGGTCTGCAAATTCATGATATTACGTATCGTAGTACGAGCTATTTTCTGAAAAGTAATTTTGATATTTCTTACGTAACTAGCCTTACGCGTTGCGATACGTTCTTTGAGATAATAATCCATCAGTTCGTGAAGATACTCGATATTTTCATCTATCACGGCTGTATTGATTTCTTCATTAGCCTCAAGTAACAGTTCGAAAAAATCCATAAACCGTGCATCCAGCTCAACAAAGTTGCCGTTCTGATGAATTACTTCTTTTTCTATAAGTAGTTTCAGACGGTTTTCATCATCTTTCAGCAAAGCCAGTGCATCGGAGTATCTGAAGCTTAGTATTTTTCTTTTCTCGAACATTTCCGTCAGCAGCCCTCTTGCTGCGGCGACGGTGTTTATGATTTCGTGTATAGAACGGAATATGTACATAATATTATAAAAAATCTTCGCAAAGTTATAGCTTGGCGAGGATTTTTCCTAATTTTTTATGTTTTGTCTTATTCCTTTATCTTTCTTCTAGAGCAGGGGAGCCCCGAAAGGAGCTTGTTCTTCTTCAATCCACCACTGGAAATTCAATCGTTTCGCTGGATTCATTCCAGTTGTCGATAGTGAAGTTTCCGGAACTCCCCCCTGCAAAAATATCTCCGATAACAATGTTTACTGTCAGACGTGTATTGGCAACCAATGTCGATTCCAGATTTTTCGACAGCGTGTGTACGCTACCATCTTTCAACGTAATCAGGAGTGTAAGCAAGGGGTTGGGGCAGAAGGAAATACCATTACCATTGCATTACTCATTTCGGTATTATCGACAGAACGTACCAGATCAAACTTGACAGTCTTTGTCTTATTTTCGGGTTCGGCTGTATACAGATTGATTTTTTCAGCTATTCCACCGATAAGAACCTGCATATCTGTAATGTTGGAGTTGATGACGGCATTGTTTTTTGTTTTGACAATCACCTTGAGTCCTGCTACAACCCGTTTCATATTGGCTTCCAGATCCTCTTGTCCGATATTTACTTCCTTGTTGGTGTGTACCAGATCGTATACAGGAATATATGTAGTATCTTTATTGTATTGTCTCAATCCGAAATACAATTTAGATAAGTCTGAACCAATAGATAGCCCGGGTTCATCAATGGCTGGGGTTGTATGAATAGGTTCTTCATATTTGGGAGTTCCCCAATATACAATGTTATATTTGCCGACAGGCAGCGATACTTCTCGGTTGTTATCTCCTACAATGTTTCCATCCTGAACATTGTAAAAACCATAGAACACGCTTAGCGTATTGTTTACATAGTTCCCGAAATAAATAGAGCTTCCCTGGAGGCAAGGATAAGCTTCTACTATACCCGTGAGAGGTCTTTGAGAATCGCTCACACGGGTATGTAGAGCGGGAGTAACAAGATTGGGGGGTGATTCAGTAGAGAGAGTATAACTGTCATCTCTACAAGCTGTCGTGATGAGTAAGAGTGTAAGTGCTCCTAAAGTGATTTTTTTCATATTGGTTTGTTCTTAAATAATAAACAACTAAATGTAGCAAATGTTTTCATAAAAGTGAAATTTCGTAAGAAAAAAATGTGTATAAGGAAGAAAAAAGGCAATATGTTTCCAAAAACTTGTTGAAGAGCATATTTTACTTGGTTGAAGTCTTTTCAGATAATTCAGCAAAAACTCTCAATTTTTGTACAAATACTTTTGAAATATTGCTCAAAAAAATTGGGGAAGTTGTACAAATTTTAAAAAAATATCTCGATGTTTTTGGAAAGATTAGCCCAAGTTTTAGACATAATTCCGGCTTTTGTTGTTTTAGTGGCTTTTTAGTAACCAAAACAGGGTTCTTAATTAAAGAAAAACAAGGTACAGTGAAAAAGTTAAGTTTGTATCTTTGTCGGAAATTAGGTATGAAAAAGATTATGAAGAAGCGTACAAAAGGGATATTGAAAATAGCCGGTATATCTTTCGGCTCATTGATTGTTTTAATTCTGATAGCAATAACAGTTGCTATAAATTTTGTGTTTACTCCTTCCAGGTTAACTCCGGTAGTCTTGAAAACTGCTAATCAGGCACTGAATGCCAAGTTGGAGATGAAGAGTGTGGAACTGACTTTTTTCTCTACGTTTCCACGTTTCGGATTGAAGTTGGTCGATGGAAGTCTTGTCTCGAAAGTGTTCTGTGATACAGCATGGCAGAAAACAGATTCGTTGCTGTCATTTGGCAAATGCGTGGTTGTGGTAAATCCGATAGATTATTTGATAAATAAAAAAATAACTCTTAACTATCTGGGATTGGAAGATGCTTCGGTTTACGCTTATAAGAGTAGGGAGGGCATTGCCAACTGGGATATTGTAGCTTCTGATACAACTGCTGTAGCTGATACTGCTTCTTCTGGCAAGACAGATTTGTCGGGAGGTATTGATATTCGTCGGGTATCGCTGAAGCGGGCAAATGTTATTTTTGATGACCGGGATACAAGAGTTTATGCCCGCCTGACCAATGCTGCACTTAATCTGACAGCTTCTTTGCAGAAAGAACACTCAAAGTTAGCTATGCGTTTCAGCAATGATAATGTACTTTTCTGGCAGGACGGACAATTGCTGGTCAATAAGGTTGCGACAGACCTGAAGACTTCTCTTGATCTGGACCGTTCTACGCGTACACTTACACTAAATGATGCCAACATTTCATTAAACGGTATAACCTTTGATGTGAAGGGAACCTTGAAGCGAGATACAGTTCGCCGTGCACTTAACGTGGATATTGCATATGCTCTGCATGCTCCTTCCTTGGAAACGGTATTCAATATGATTCCTGAGAGTGTTTTGAAGCGTGAAAGTATGGAGGCAAGAGGCAGTGTGAAAATGGAGGGTGATGTAAAAGGATGGTATGGAAAGCAGCAGATGCCTGCCGTTACGTTGAAGGTACAGATAGATAAAGCATCGGCTAAATATGATAAACTTCCTTATGGAATTGACAATTTTACGGCCGATTTTTATGCGTTTGTAGATTTAATGCGTAAACAGCCTTCGTATGCAGACTTGAAGATTTTTCATTTTCAGGGGGCTCATACAGATATACTGGCCGATGCAAAGATTGTGAATCTGTTGGAAGATCCAGATATAACGTTTAATACAAAATCGAAAGTAGATCTGACTGCCTTGGCACAGGCTTTTCCTTTGCAGGAGGGGGTAACTATTGGTGGCGATCTGGAGGCTGATTTGCGGTTGAAATGTCGGCTGTTTTCCATTAAGAAGCAGGATTTGGGACGTATTCGTTTAGGTGGAAAATTGAAGATGACGAATTTGCAGTTGCGGGATGTTAATAAAGGATTTGAATTTGCGAGTGATGCTTCGCTCAATTTCATCGGGAATGATAATCTGGCTGCACGTGCGGAAATCAATAAACTGGTCTTGCAGTCAAAGCTGGCTAATTCGAATGTAGAAAAACTGACTATGTCGGTTAAATCTACTAACCCCCAGGATACTACCCGTATTACAGACGTTGAATGTAAATTTACTTTGAATCGTCTGAAAGGGAATATGGGCGATTCGTTGGCGTTATTCTGTCAGAAAGCTGATGCTACAGTGCGCTTGCAGCCTGGGAAAAAGAACCCTTCGATGCCTCAGGTTTCTCTTTCGCTGAGTGCTGATACCATGTTCTGCCGTGCCTGGAAAACAAAGATGGGGGTGGATCGGGCAGGCTTTGCTGTGACCGCAGAAAAATTGCATGATTCACTCTGGATTCCGAAAGGCATCATTGGTTTCCGTCGTATGAGAATGTCGACTCCTGAATTTGCATTACCTATACGTATGAAAAAAACATCGGTGACGGTAGGTAACCGGATGATAACGCTGAAAAATGCAACTTGTCGGGTGGGACATTCCGATTTGACGGCAACTGGAGCCATATACGATTTGTATGGAACGATGAAGCATCATCGTCCGTTGAGGGGGAAGCTGGAGGTTTCTTCCCGTAACCTCGACTGTAATCAACTTATCAATTCATTGAGTTTCCCGGAAGATACACTTCAGGCTGAAGTTGATACTACTGCTTCATCGTTGGAGTTATTTGTAATTCCAAAGAGTCTGGATTTTGAACTCCAGACTAACTTGAAAAGGGTGAAGTATGACAAGATGATATTCGAAGATGTGCGTGGAGCTGTGGATATCCGGAATCAGGCTGTTCATCTGAAAGGATTAAGCATGAAGGGGATGGATGCTCAGATGAATGCAACTTTGGTTTATCGTGCTCAGGAGAAGAAGCAGGGATATGCCGGATTCGACTTCAGGCTGCATAAAATCAATATAGCCAAGCTGGTTGAATTTGCTCCTTCACTGGATACAATTGTCCCGATGCTTCGTTCGTTCCAGGGAGTTGTTGATTTTGAAGCTGCTGCCGAGGCGGTACTTGATTCGAATCTGAATATCAAGATTCCGTCTTTACGTTCGGCTGTACATATCAAGGGCGACAGTCTGGTACTGATGGATGGAGAAACTTTTGCTGAAATATCGAAGATGCTGATGTTTAAGAACAAAGAGCGGAACATGTTCGACAGTATTTCGGTGAATATGACAATAAAGGACGGCAATGTGACAGTATATCCTTTTATTGTGCAGATAGACCGATATAAGGCGGCTGTGGGAGGAACTCAGGGACTTGACATGAACTTCGATTACCATATTTCTATTTTAAAGTCGCCTCTGCCTTTTAAGATGGGAGTGAATATTACGGGAAATCTGGATAAGATGAAGTTTAAACTGAGCAAGGCTAAATACAAGGATGCGGTAACTTCGGTAGAAATACGAAAAGTAGACAGTACACGTATCAATATGGGACGGCAAATCGTAAATGATTTCCGCCAGGTTATGAAGAGAAAACCTGAATAAGGTTTCTCTTCTTATACCATCTTGCGGAGAATGCGTGGAAACTGTATGGCAAAGATAAGTGTACAGCAGATGGCTGCCGTTGCATCAGAAATTCCTTCAGCGGCATATACTCCGGGCATCCCCATGAAACGGGGCAGGATAAGTGCCAGCGGTATGAGTAATATAACTTTGCGTAATAGAGCGATGAATACCGAAACTTTAGCTTGACCTAAAGCAACGAACATGTTCTGACACGCACGTTGTAATCCGAATATTGTCATTCCTCCGAGGAAAATCGGCATCACCTGGCGTACTGTTTCTATTAATGTTTCATCGCTCGTAAAGGCGGAAGCTACTAGTGAGGGGAATAGAATCATGAATGAAATCAATAGAAAATTGAATGAAAACATGATGATGACTACTATTTTGAAGCATTCCTTTACTCGTTCCCGGTTATGATGGCCGTAATTGTAGCTGACAATGGGAACAAATCCTTGCGCAAAACCTGTCAGTGGAACACTTACAATGAGCATGGCACTTTGCATGATGGCTAGTGCACTGACATAGATATCTCCAAATTTTTCCAGGCTGCTGTTCAAGACAAAGCCCACTAGGCTTTCTGTACTTGCCATGATAAATGGTGAAACTCCTAACGCCAGAATGGAGAGTATGATGCCTTTGTGCAGTTTCATGTAGCGGTATTCAAGTCTTAATGAGGCTTTTTTCGACGTGAGAAAGGAAATTACCCATATGGCACTACAGGCTTGTGACAGGATAGTGGCTAAGGCTGCTCCCTTTACTCCCATACCGAATGTAAAAATGAACAGAGGATCTAATCCGATATTCAATATTGCTCCGATAAGGACAGAATACATGGCTATGGTGGGACGTCCTTGTGTATTGATGAATGTATTGAGCCCTACTGACAGTTCCACGAACAGAGTACCCAGCAAATATATCGAAAGATAATCAGTAGCATATCCTATTGTATTTTCCGATGCTCCGGTAAAGAGCAATATCGGCTCCATAAACAAGTAAGTGGTAGCGGAAGTCAGTATGGTAAATATGAGCAGCAGGATGAATCCGTTGCCTAAAATCTGTCCGGCACGCTCCCGGTTTCCTTGTCCCAGGGCAATGGCAGCAAGTGGACTTCCTCCTGCTCCGACAATAGCAGAGAAGGAAGATATCAGTACTATGACAGCACTTGTTACTCCGATTCCAGCTAAAGCATCGGTTCCGATGCCGGGTATGTGACCGATATAAATACGATCGACAATATTGTATAACAGGTTTACCAGCTGAGCTGCAACCGCCGGAAGTGACATCTTAAATATAAGAGGTAACATACGGTCGGTTCCTAATCTTTCTTCATATGCATTTCCCATCTTTGCCTTCTTTTAAAAATCGCGCAAAGGTAGTTATTTTTTTATTAATGCGAATCAGGAGTTGAAAATAGCTTCTGATTCAGGTTTTAAAAGTTTATAATTCAGTTAATTACTTCATTGTTTTATTTTATAATCTCCTTGAAAAATCAGTATATTAGAGTAATAATTCCCGTTATTGTCTAATTATGACCTAAAGTTTTCCCCCCTCATATCAGCTATTTGAGTAATAAGAAGTCTGCCATTTGCCGTGCGGCTACAGTTGATAGGCATGTCAACAGATCCACTCCTGCTTCACGCGACAAAACTTCCAGCAGATGCCTGACTTCTTCCAAAGTCCTGCTCCACAGGGTGAGCACTTGCAGCCGGTCACGCTCCGAGCGGAATAGTGCTCCCAGGGTTTCGTATTCTGAAAAGCGTTTGGCCAAGGAGAGCATCTGATACATCATGAAACACAAGGTGGTGTCTGCAATCTGAGCGTTGTAGCTCCGACTCTGACATTTTCCCAGTCCAAGATAACCGCGGCATTCCTTGAATATGACCTCTATGCCCCAGCGTCTTTCGTAAAGTTCAAAGGCTCTGACGAAGTTCATGGAAGTATCTGTAGTAAGCAACACTTTCCAAAGGGTGCTTCGCCCGTATTTGATGATGAAGATGCGTATGGGCTGTTCGCCCGGTTTTGCATGAAGCTGAATGTATTTGCACTTGTACTTTCGGCAATAGCATGAAGTTGTACGTTCATACCTTACAATCTGTTCATGGATGTTTTGGGGACGTTTGGACTTGCTTGTCTGATAACGCAACTTGGGGTTCATCTTGACCAAACCAATATAGTGCACTGAACCACCGCATAGCTCGCGGACTGCCTGTATGAGCGATTCGCATGTAAACCAACTGTCAGCAAGCACATACTTGAAGTTGATACCATGCCCCACGGCATGACAGAGCATGCGTCTGGCCATTTCGAGCTTGCTCTCATCACATTCCGCCTTGCGTGTATAGTCCGGATTTTTTGCGTTCCGCTTTTCCTTGAACTGCTCCTTCCGCTGTTTTAAGGTCAAGCCGTAATCCTTCTTCTTTCCTTTTTCACGATGAAGGGAGAAGTCTATGGGATAGCAGCTTTTCCCGTCAGAGAGAGCTGGTGTCAGGCATTTCATTCCATTAATGAAATTGTGGGTGACATGGCCGAACACCTTGCTGACTCCTTCGATTCGAATGCCGCTTTTCTGAAAGGTTGTATCATCAAGGATGGCACAAGTGTCATGCTCGTCGGTATTCACCTGATGCTCCCGAAGAATGACATGGAAGCGAAGGGTGATTTTGGTAAGAAGCATTCGCCAGTCGATGCGGGCGTTCAAAAGTGCGCGATACAGCGTGTTCTTTGACACGGCGCAAAGTCCATGAAAATGATTGGAAGTGGCACAGGCAATTGTCTTTCCCCACAGGCGCATGATGAGGAGCGAGATGAAGAGGGAGGTCAAGGTATAGCCCTGAGCCTTCTCAAACTTTAGATTCCGAACGATTTTACCGATGCCCAATGCCTTCATGACGACTAAAAGTTGCTCTTGAGCTTGTTCTTTAACGGATAAAACCTTGGTAAGTTCGTTCAAATTACCTATTTTTGCTTCTATAATAGTATTCTTATTTTTCATTGTAAATCAGTTGATTAAGTACCTCTAATTTACGAAGAAAATTTGAATTACTGTTACTTCCCACCCTCTTTATTGGGGTGGGAAACTTTAGTCACTTACTACATTATTTACAGTCTGGGCGGATACAGAAACCGACAGACAAGCTAGCATAGAACCAATTATTGTTTTCATCGTCTTATATTTTTTGCGCAAAGATAAAGTCATACGCATAATCGGATTAGTTTTCTCTGGTATATTAAAATTTAAATCGAGTATGAAAGAAGTAATAGATTGTTTAAATAATTCATTACAGGAGCATAAATACAATTTTGGCTCCCAATGCATCGCTCTGATTCAGAAGCTTGTCGAAGATTCGTGCTTAAACATTGCTTTAATACAACAGATATATGCTCCTAATCTCAAAATTGATTATAGGCAACTTCCGGATATTATAAAAAGGACCATAGACGAACCGAACAATTTTGTTTATCAAGAAAGGAAAATCTTTTATGACTATAGTTTTATGAGCAATGAGATAAAAGTAAAAATAAATACCCAGCATATAATTGCAACTCCTGATGAGGATTCTATGTTTATACAATTCAAATTAGAAGAGAACTTAAATTCCTTCAGCCAATTTCTTAGAAGTAGCGAATATATAACCATAGAAAACTATTTGGACTTTGAAGCATTTAAAGATTTTGAACTCAATGTGGAGGATTATGAACGGAAATCAAAATCAATGAAGCTGAATGTGAATGCATCTGCTTGGAACAAGCTGTTTGATAGATTGTTGATTAAGTATTTCAATGATTATGCATATGACAAGCAATGTTCTGGTTCTAAGATAGCTCGTTTCTCTAAACAGATTGTAAGGAATTGGAAACTATGCATTGAATATGATAAAAACATAGTGGGTAAATCTAAGCGCAGTAGATTCTTTGAATTTCCACATTTTAAAATTTCCCTTATAAAAACTGATGACGACGGTTATATGAATCATACCTCAGATTCAGTTCTTTCGTTAGGAGTATTGGGAAATCCTTTCTTTTACTATCCGGCAATAACACCAACAGCTTATCTGGGTTACTTGGAATCAAAATATCACCGTAAGCCATATAATGAAATTGTAGATGGTAAAAAAATCCTTTGTGATTATGTAGCAACCATCAATGAAATTGCAACAATCGAGAATGACGGGAAAATAATCACCGTAAAGTTTCGTCAAAGTGAATCTCAGCTTTTAAAGGAGTATGTATGCTATTACATTTGGCTATTGTCCCAAACTAGTCGATGCTATTTAAACTACATAGAGGCATCAGTTGAGTCTGCTATTGCATTGTACAATAGACAAGTTTAATCTGCGGAGATAAAATAAAAACATTCTTCTAATCACCAGTTGTGTTTGCAGAATAATGTGTTAAAAACAATCTGATACACAGATAATTTGTTCTCCAACTGACGGCTTTATCAAAGAAAAAAGTAACTTTGTGTGAGTAGCAACGAAACTATCATTTATTACACAAAATAATGAAAAAGTGGATAATAATAACCGGCTTGATAGTCTTGTCTGTGATAAGCTATTTGTTTATTGATAGCCGAATCATTGATTATACAGATGGTACACCTGTGAAGTACATGGAACTTCCCAAGGAGGTTCAAGATAGCCTTGTATGGCGGGGAAGACATGATGGATGTGTTTCGATAGAGGATACTGTAATCGTAAGATATAAGTCTGTGATTTGTTTTGATTCGGATTATACGATGTTTCATTTTGATGTTGGACCATGGACTTTTGCTCATTTCCTAAAGCGTAACAGCGATGGGAAAATATGGAAATTTAAAGGGATATACAATATCCCCAAGCCAATGGTCACCATTGGAGATACGCTTTATGTTCCATCTGAATATAATATCAACTCCGGTGGCAGGGTAGATAACAATGCGGTCTTTTACCGACATATTCTAAAATAGATGATGATGACAAATTCTTCTAAGACAGAAAAATGGATTCCTTTGCAAATTATTGCAGGAGAATGTTCCTTATCAAGTATTGAATATAATGCTACCGATTTAGTGGTTGAATTGGATTCATTCCGTGAAGAACGAACTATCAAAATAACATTCTCGGATGTATTTTCATACAGAGTCACCTTGGAACATTTCCGGTGGGCTGATTTTGTGAATGCTCCTAAAACATCAGCAACCTTGATTAAAGTTGAAAACTCTAATTTTATAAAGTGGTTGGAAGATGCTGGCGAGAAACAACTATATGGCAGCACGCTTAATATAGCCCATTATATGTTACAAACTACAGAGCATATAATCGATGTCGCATTGCTGCGTAGCTCTTCGATAACAATAGACGGAGTTGAGTTGCAGTTAAATTCTAAAAATGAAGAGAAATAGTTGTTATTAATTGTGTGTAGAAAGCTTCATTCATTCTTATTACAACATGATGAAATTAGACTTTAAGAATTACCCGGCGGCATTAAAAATAGTGTGTATCATCGTTTTGCTTCCGATACTCGCAGCTCCTCTTGTGTTATATTCCACCATCTTCTTTTTTGATAATCCTTCCAATGTAAGTGAAGCATTCGCATGGTTTGTTGCTGTCAATTCCTATTCATTCATTCTTTTGGGTATTTGTTGGGTTAGCGTATGGATGTATTCTAAATACAGGAGATACCTTCCTGCCATCTTGCCGTTTCTATTTTATCTTGGAGCGATATATGTCGGATATTGGTATTTTACGGACGGTCCGATAGACAAAAAACATGTAACTGCGGATGATTACAGATTATACAGAGATACCCCTTGTGAGGAACTTGCCAAAGCCATCAACCGCCAGAATGTAAAAGAAATCGACCGGATTCTATCCCAATCACCTGAATTGTTATCCTACAAAGAAAGTAAGTTCAACCAGACGATTCTGTTTTATGCCATTTCGGATGATAAAATACGTGCCGTCGAAGCCCTATTGAAGCATGGAGCCAACCCAAATCAAGTAGTAATAGACAGCAATAAGAGCATTTATATCCCTATTTCAGATGTATGTGACCGATATTGGGATGAAGACAAGAAAATAAAATATGTCCGATTGCTTCTTGACTACGGAGCTGATATAAACATAGCTTTTGCCAATGAGTTTGTCAGCAGACATTGCGGAATCTGCCCTTTAACTCCGCTTGAAGCAGCATCTCAACAGGGTGATTTGGAGCTCGTCCGCTATTGTCTTGCAAATGGCGCTGACCCCAATTTCAGATTCAAAGAGCTTAATTCCACTCCTTTGGAAATAGCAATATTATTCAGACACTATACTGTAGCCGAGGAGTTACTCAAGCACGGAGCAGACCCCGATTTGCCTATGTATGAAAGAAGAACATCCGTCCGCAAAGAACTGATTGATGAAATAAAAGATCCTGATTTTTCAGATTCCAACCGAGATTTAAAAGCAAAAAGAAGACTATTGAAAATGATTGAAGATTAAGATTAAATGAAAGTACGTATCGTCATCATCGTAATTTGTTTGAGTATTCTATCATGAGCAATGTGTTCGTGAGGTAATTAATGTGTTAAAAACAATCTGATACACAGATTATTCCTTTTCCCAATAAAAGTATTATCGAAGAAATAAAGTAACTTTGTACAATTATGGTTAATCTATTTTGTTTATGAAGAAGTGGCAGAAGATGATAAATAAGATTGTATTGATGGAAATCATAATGCTATCCAATAGTTCTGTGATATTCGCCCAAAGCAAAAAATACAATCCATATTACTACCCTAAATTGAGAGAATACGTTGACTGCAATCAAATTGATTTCAGTTCTGAATATAAGAAATGGCTTATACCGGACAACTCCGAAAAATTTGTCGATATTACTCATGAACTTTTGGGAAACGGGTATGTATTCGAAAGGGCATTGTTCAACTCAGAACAATTCACGTATGAAAATATAGATGGTGAGTCATACTACAAGGAAACTTCATTTAACGGAATACTTGGTGACAAATATACCCGGATTGAAATATTTATCCATCCGGAAGTTGAACGTATAGATTCCCTAACATTCACGGTAAATGGTAAAACAAAAGTGGGAAAGAATATATGTGATTTTATAGGAGAAATATTTATTGAACATATATACAAGGTATGGGAAAGGGCTAATGACCCGGATAGTCCTAATTATTATGTCATGGTGTGCAACTATTTGTTTACGGAAGATAAAGAGCAATTCGGAACTGGATTTTTCAAAGGCACATATGGTGCATATTGCTATATAGACGAAGCCAATAAAAAGGTATGTTTGGATATAGATGCAGGAGGTGGCGAGTTAAATAATCGCAATTATGTCGGTATATGGCAAAGCTATAAAACCAAAGCTGTAAAAAGATGCATTTGGGGGGATTATCGCCTGCCATATACTTTTGATTTTGATATTGGTGACGAAGATATGCATGTTAATCCCAAATACAATAGTCCTGAATGGGAAGAATGGCAATCTGAAATAGTTAACCCTGAAGAAAAAAACATTGGTGGGAAGATTCTCAGAAGGAGGGTTGTCGATGAAATTGACAAATAAGGAAATCAAAACAATTGGTCTTTCCTCTTTCAGAAGATGTCAGCGAAAAAATGTAAGCATAAATACTTTTGTTGAAGATATATCCAGTGGGCTTGATAACTACTAACAAAGAATTATAAACTATGACAGCATCAGAATTTGTAACCGCAATTAAGGCTATCACTCCAAACGAATGTGCGTTCTCGATGATGCCTGAAGGTTTTGCTCAAATCTATTTGGAGGAGTTATTTATCGGGAATAATAAAGCGCATACCATTATAAAGCAGAATGATGCTGTTATAGATTTGGTTTGCAACTATGATGTGTCCAAGTTAACAATAATGATATTCCGTTTCAATAAATCTGATGAGTTGAAAGAAACAGAACGGTTTATTTTTTTTGGATGGCGGGAGGCTTTCCCGCTTGCCATTCTTAAAGAAACTGGCGAGGTTGTAGAAATGGACTGGGCAGATGATGAACGTATTATGAGTTATATCGCCAAAGATCAACAAACATTTCTTGACCTTCTTTTTGCTTTGGAAGAAAATAGTTTATCTGGCATTATTTCAAAAAAGAACAAATGGGATATAGAACATCTTATCAGTGTTGCAGGTGGTGTTAAATATAAAGAGAACGTGATGGAGTTATTCATAGCGTATAAAAAAGGGGAATAAACTATTAAACATGAGATAAATGAGAAGAAAAATTGTCATAATGCTGATAAACTTAGGTCTTGGTCTTTTTACAGTATCTATGTTTTTAATTAGTGCCAGAGAAACACACATCTCTGAAACCCGGGATAATATTACCTGTGATATAATTAAATTAGACTTGGAATACAGTTCAAGGCAACATCCAACGGCAACTCTTATTTACCAAAATAAAGAGTACATCACTTATATAAATAGCGTTGATAGTTTGCAAATCGGTTTAAATAACACTACATTCTTTTATGATGAGTTGTTTGATAGGGTCTTTTGTCGTAATTCAGGTATTGCAAAAGCACGGCTCTTTCATTTAAGCTTAGATAAAGGCACATAATTCCCCCACCCACTTCTTATGGGAAGTAGGGATTTTGTTATGATTGATACCCAAAACGTTACGAATCCTCTGAAATTACAAATTATCTCATTTTTGATCCAGCATATGTATCATTGCGGTAAAGTCCAAAGAAAGTTCTCTAATAAGTTCGGCCGTTCCCTTAGCCTTGTCGGAGAGCTTTTTCCTTTTACCTTTCCATATAGAAAGTATTGCCAGTACTATCCTCTGTATCGTGTCAAGGTTTCTGGCGGACCTTGCACTATTCCGCCTGATGAAGTCCTGCCTCAGGTTGCGGTCAAGGTCCCAGTGCATGCTTTCTATTGCCCAATGCATTCTGGCTATTGTACTCAGCCGCCTGGCACTTCCGTGAAAACTGGAGACATAGAACCTCCTCTCGGAAGATTTCTGACCATCAGATTTTCTCTCCGTTGCAGTCCGTATTTCGACAACCGTCAGATTTCCATTCCACTTTTTCCTGTCCGTAATCAGGTCATTTCCACGAAAGATACGGCATACTCTGGTCTCTATTCTGCCATGTTCAAGAAAAGGGCCTTCCGAATATACATCCACAGGCTCTGCAAGTTCGACATTGTCCTCAACCCCATATCGCAGAGTTCTCTGGTTTGCCTTCAGCTCGATAAGGAAATCACCGCCTTTTTCCCGGATTTTATCTATGATGGCTTTCTGGAAGGACATGGCGTCTGCCGTAACTATGCATCCTGACACATCCACCTTGTCCAACAGTTTGGGTACGGAAGTTATCTCGTTGCTTTTTTCTTCACACATGTCCGTGGCAAGGGTGAAACCTCCTTCAAGGGAATAGGCGGATACGATGTCGGGGGTGCGTCCGTTTTCAAGTACCGTCCCTCTCATTGCCTTGCCGTCAATACAGAGGATGTCTCCGGCACAACCGACAAGCTCATCATGGAAGGTGGAGGTAAATTCAGACATCCGCTCAGACATGGCTTCATCATCAATATGTTTGAATATACGGCAGAGCGTAGGTTCAGAAGGCACACCGTCCAACAAAATTCCTAAAGAGCGGAAGCGTTTCAGATTACGCTCGCCGAATCTGATTATATCCGGTCTTGTCATACACTTGCCCAGCCGTCCGAGTATTACAAGGAGAAGAATATCTTCCAGCTTGTATTTGTAGTTTCCCTTGTCTGTCCTGCGGTAATCCGGCACTGATTTCACAAATTCTTTCAGATGTTTCATTATGCTGCCACGACGGCAGAATGCATGTTCCTTTTTTATATATTAGATATGCAAAATGTTGCATATCAGCAAAATAAATCTTATTTTCGCATAGCGAAAATTAAGGCGGAAATCAAAAAACGACCTCTGTCGCATTTGATTTCCGCCTACAAAAATAATTTTATATGAACGATAAAAAGAAACACCGGAAGCGGTGCTTCCTGCATCGCTGTGCGCAAAAATAATGGTTTTTCGGAGAATAACAAGGATTATAGAGGTTGTTTTAAATGAAAGAGCCGTGATTAAAATGAAGCTTTGTTAGAATGTTTTGATGTTTTCTCAATTTGTTTTATTATATTTGCGCCAAAATTAAAACATTTTACACGATGGCTGAGTTTAATCAGATTAAGGTAGTATTGGTTAAGAAGAAGAGAACTGGAAAATGGCTTGCAGAGCAGATTGGTAAAAGCAACTGTACTGTGAGCAAGTGGTGTTCAAATGCAGCACAGCCAGATATCCCTACTTTATCAAAGATTGCCGAGGTTTTGGAAGTTGACATAAGAGACTTGCTTGTTGGCAACGAAGGGTAATAATTCCCAAGTTTGACGAGTAAGCGTTTTTGATGTGTCTTCACATAATCGTTACAGAATTTCAATTATGAGCACCATAAATAATCTTCAGAATTTGGTTAATCGCTTCTTGGAAGCAAAAACAGACGGTAGCCTCGAAGGTGCGTCGGAAGCAACCATGCGAACATGGATTGACGAACTTCTATCTGTGTTCGGGTGGAATGTGCAAGATACTCATCAGGTTCTTACAGAGCGTACATTAGACAAAGAGGAGCGTCAGAAACTAAAAGCAATTGGTTCTACAAATGTACGTCCAGACTACACTCTTGTAAATGGCAAAGTACCTTTGGTATTCGTAGATGCAAAAAATCTTGATGTGAACATTGAAACAGGCAAGGATGTTGCTTTTCAGATTCGTTCCTATGGTTGGTCTATAGGAGCTCCTTTTTCAATCGTTACCAACTTTGAACAGTTAGCTATTTATGACTGCTCTTATATGCCGCGTATTAACGATGAAGCAAATTATGCAAGACATTTTTATGCGACAGCAGATGAATATGTTGAAAAGTTTGATACTTTAGACACATTCCTCTCTCGTACCAATGTTCTGGCTGGTAATGTAAAATTTATCCAGCAGAAAGGAAACGCTCTTGACGAAAACTTCTCAAAGATGCTTGGTGAGGCTCGTATAGCATTTGCCAAAGCCATTATAGACCAGAACGAAATTGAGAGTGTTAATGTACTCAGTTATTATGTACAAACAATCATAAACCGAATTCTGTTTATACGAGTATGCGAGTCACGAGGATTGGAAGTTGATGGGTTATTGAACAAGTTTGCTCAGGGTAATTTCTGGGAAGAATTTAAGAATAGCTCGTATGGTGATTTCTATGACCATTATGATGGACCTATGTTCAAGAAGATTCCTTCATTGCAATCTTTGCAGATAGATAATGGTGTATTTGAATCTTTCCTTGCAAATCTCTACTACCCATCTCCTTACCGTTTTGATGTTATCCCATTGAAAACGCTAAGCGATATATATGATCTTTTCCTTGGCTACCAACTTGTGGTTGATGGCTCGTCTGTAACGGATGAACTCAAGGCAGAGTTTAAGAAAAGCAACGGAGCCGTAACAACACCAGAGGCTCTTGTCAATCAGGTCATTGAATGTACTATACCTTTCAACACTATAGCCAACCTTACTATTGAGCAGATTTTTAATCTCAAAATCATAGATATAGCTTGTGGTAGTGGTGTGTTCCTTGTTGGCGCATACGACTATCTGATTAAACAGATAGAAAAGAAACTTGAGCGTAATCAGGACTGTGATGCAGAACTCTATGCAGATTTGGAATATCCCGTGTTAAATATCAACGGCAGACGTAAACTCATTAACAATTGCATCTATGGTGTTGATATAAATCCTGAAGCAGTGGAAGTGTCTAAGATGTCACTTTGCTTACGTCTTATTGATAACTATTCTCCAGAGGATTTTGATGCTGTCGGTTTGCTCGGTTCCCAGATACTCAAAGGTATTGGTGCAAATATCCGTTGCGGTAACACCTTGGTTGGTACAGACATTGAGCAGCATTTTCCTGCGATTGCAGACAACATGAGGGAACTCCAGGAAACAAACGCTTTCGATTGGGAATCGTCATTCCCCACTGTGTTTGAGAATGGTGGCTTTGACTTTGTAGTAGGTAACCCTCCATATGTGGAAGTAAAGAACTATAATGTTGGCTTACCTCACATGGCTGCTTACATAAAGAGATTCTATTCTTCAAGCAAGAATGGAAAGATTGACCTTGCAATTCCTTTTATTGAAAAAGGTATCAACCTACTTAATGCTAATGGTCGTTTAGGCTTTATCGTACAGAAACGATTCTTCAAGACAGAGTACGGCAAAGGCATTCGTGAGCTTCTTACAACTCGTAGGCTGCTGAACGGTGTGCATGACTACGAAGAAACAGATCTCTTCGCTGGCAGACTTACCTACGTAGCAATTGTTGTGTGTGATAATAATCGTGAAAACAACAACCATGTATGGTATTACAATTCTTGCTCGAATAAAAACATGTTGTTAAGTGCAGATACTTTGTCTGACACTCCTTGGAATTTTGAAAACGCTCAGATGAATGCCTTACGTATACGTTTGACGAAGAGCTTAGGCACATTAGAGGACGTGTGCAACGTAAAAGTTGGCGTGCAAGTTCTATGGAATGATGCCTTCCAAATTCATGTTGATAAGATAGAGAATGACCTTATCTATGGCCACAGCGTCATAGACGAGCATATTGTTATTGAAAAAGATGCTTGTAAACCACTTTTGTGTAATGAGCATTTTGCACCACTGACAAAGCGAGACTATACGACATACGCATTATTCCCATACGATGTCACAGACGATGGAGAAGTAACCGAACTGAGTATCAATGATATTGAAGATAGATACCCTCGTGCTTACAATTACCTAACAAAGCATAAGGCACTTATTACGTCAAGTGTCCAGACATTGCCAGAAAAGAACAAATCTTATACTGCGGCTGAACATTGGCATTTATTCACTCGTGCCAACAATCATGGTGCAGTTTACAAGAAACTTGCAGTACCAATGACGGCTCAGTACCCACAGGCAGCCGTAATCACAGATACACATGTGTATTGTGACAATGCTAATATGTTTTTCGTTCAGGTTTCTGACATGACAGAAGAGAAACTTTACGCATTGTCCGCTATTGTCAATTCTACTATCTTCTGTGCCTTTGCTCGTTCGATTGCGAATCCACAGCAAGGTGGATATTACAAGTTTAACAAGCAGTTTCTTAATCCAGTGCCAGTTCCTAAAGATGCATTCGTAGAATGTAAACCTCAGATAAAGAAACTTGCAAAGGTGGCTAAGAGAATCGAAGAAACCAACGAACAAATCCGCACAAGCATCGGTGGACAGACAACTGGCCTTGAAAATTCGTTGAAGTCGCTTTGGGCAGAACTTGATCAGATTTGCGATAAGCTCTATGGTTTGAACATAGAAGACAAAGGCATCATTTATTCAACTCACAGGTTTGACAGAAATCCTTATGGACAAGAAGATTAAAGCACTCATAGAGAAATACTCGGACAACGAAGCATTACTGATCCAACTCGTTGTAACTGCATTTGCTAGATTCAATCACCTAGAACTTGGCAATGGTTATCTTTCTGCATTTGTTGATGCTGAAAATGATGAACTCGAAGCAGACATTGAACTCCTTGCAGCTCAATGTACGATAGAAAATGTTATCAGTTTATTTGAGTTAGCCATTCCTGATGCAGAAAAGACTGCCAACGGAGCTGTTTATACACCTAAGTACATTCGTGATTACATTGTTCGTCAGGTTATGCATTCTGTCGAAAAGCCTTTGGCAGAATGCCTTTGTGCCGACATCTCTTGTGGATGTGGCGCATTCCTATATACGTTAGCAGAGTACATTCATGAGCATACCGGAGAACAGTATAGTAACATTTTTGCCCACCTTTATGGAGTTGACATTAGCGCAACTAACGTAAATCGTGCAAAGATAATGCTTGCTCTTGTTGCTTTACAGAATGGTGAAATCATTCAGGAGGATGTGTTCAACCTGTTTACTGGAGATTCGCTTACTTTCGACTTCCGAACAATGCCGAATGTTGCGAACAACAATGGTTTAGACATTATTGTCGGCAATCCTCCATACGTCCGTTCAAAGCACATTGACAAAGAAACGAAGAAGAACCTTCCTCTCTGGAGTACCTCAAAAGTTGGAAATGCAGATCTCTACATTCCTTTCTTTGAGATAGGTTTGACAGCATTGAACGAGAATGGATTACTTGGCTACATTACTGTAAATACATTCTTCAAAAGTGTAAACGCACGTACTTTACGAAACTATTTTGCAGATAATCACCTATCATTGAGTATAGTTGATTTCGGGCAGCAACTTGTCTTCAAAAAGAAACTGGCATACACTTGTTTGACTTTCATGTCAAAAAAGCAAAGCGAATCATTGCTTTACGTTAAGGCTGATGTAGCTGACGTTGAAGCACAGAAGAACTTTGTTTACAGTAGAATCAATTACTCTTCATTAGACAATCATCGTGGATGGCATTTAAATAGAAACGAGGTACTTGAAAACATCCGTCTCATTGAGAATGCAGGAGAGGCACTTGGCGATAAATACGTTATCAAGAACGGTATTGCTACGCTCGCTAATGACGTGTTTATCTTCCGTCCTGTGCGTACAGATGATAACTATCATTACCTTGTTCGCGAGGGAAAGGAATATGCTATTGAGAAAGGTATTTGCCGAGACATCATAAAGCCGAACATTTTGAAGAGTGAGGCAGAAATAAGCGAGAAGGAGGAAAAGATCATTTCTCCTTACGATGCAGAATGCAACGTGATAGCAGAGGATTTCTTTTTGGCATATTATCCTAATGCGTATAAGTATCTTCTAGATTGCCGTTATGTTCTTGATAAGCGAGATAAGGGTGAGGGTGAATATGAAGCATGGTATGCTTTTGGACGTACCCAGGCAATTGCCGACTCTGGCAAGAAGTTGCTTTTCCCTTATATGAGTGACCTTCCGCATTTCGTCTACACCTCTCAAAAGGACATGATGATTTATTGCGGTTATGCCATCTACAATGAATCGGAAACAGAATTGCTGTTCTTGAAAAAGGTCTTGGAATCAAGTGTATTCGACTACTACATGAAGAATACGAGCAAACCATATTCGACTGGTTATTACTCGTATGCAAAGAACTACGTTAAGTCGTTCGGTATCTATCCATTTACAGCAGAACAGAAGCAACATCTTCTCTCTTTGAAATCAAAAGAAGAGATAGATGAATATATCCGAGAAATTTATCAAGTAGCAATATAGTAACGAAGTAATTCATACTGATAGAATATGTACATAGTTGATTCCGACAATAATAAACTTATTCCTGCTCAATCAACCTCCTTCAAGGATCAGAATATTAAGGAAAGGCAGCATCTGCAGGAATGGATAGCCAAGAACCCAGAAGTGCTTGGCGAAAAGTTACTTATCATCCAGAAAGAGTTTGATGGTTTCTCTGACACTCGTGAACGTCTTGACCTGTTGGCACTTGACGATCAAGGAAACGTTGTTGTCATTGAGAATAAACTTGATGACTCTGGACGTGATGTCACATGGCAAGCTATCAAGTATGCATCGTATTGTTCCAGCCTCTCAAAGGAGGAAATCATTGAGATATACGCTAAGTATCTTGGAGAATCGAAAGATATTGCTATCGAAAAAATCTGTGCATTTTATGATATAGATGATCTTGAGGAGATGGATTTGAACCTTGAGAATACTCAGCGCATATTCTTTGTTGCTGCCAATTTCCGCAGAGAGATAACATCTTCCGTACTCTGGCTTCGCAACTACGGAATTGATGCTCGCTGTTACAAGGTATCGCCTTTTGTCTATAACGGCAAACTACTTGTTGACTTCGACCAAATCATTCCGATGAAGGATGCAGAGGACTATGTTATCAAGATGGCAGAGAAGAAAAAGGCCGAGACGACACAAGCAGCAGCTACCCGTCAACGGCATAACGAACGTTCGGAGTTCTGGCAAAAATTCATTGACTACAACCAACAAGTCAACGGAGATTATGCAAGTTCAGCAGGAACACCCGACAGTTGGTTAGGAAAAGGTGGCATTGGCATCCCTGGTGTAAGTGTAAATATCGTCATTAGTAAAACATTCTCACGAACAGAAATTTACGTCAATACGGGTGACAAGGACTTGAATAAACGCGTCTATGATTACTATTACAGTCAAAAGGACAAGTTAGAGAATCAATTAGGCACTCTTGACTGGCAAAGACTTGACGATAGAGTAACATGCCGTATTGCCCAAGCAAAGTCTCTGACATATTGCAACGAGGATGACCATCAGGAAATTTTCGAGTTCTTCACAGAGCGCACTTCAGCTTTTATCAAAGCCTTCAATCAAGCATCTAGGGGATTTAAGAAGTAGTGTCAGATTATGTTCCCAATATATCCCCATACGCTTTTTCTAACTTTGAATACAATTTGTCGATTTACCTAATATAACCAAAGAATAAAGATGATAAATATTTATCAAACATTATTGTACAAACAGTCAGAAGATTATCTTTTATTCCTTGATCCTCTGGTAAAAACTCGTTATTCTAATGAGTATAAAACATGTGCTATAATGCGAGATCGAGGTTCAAAAGCAGACTATGTTCAAACATATCTTTATGATACTGAACAAGTTTGGAACCTTGTAAACAGAACTATAGAAAATGGGCAGTGGTTCTCTAGTATGTATTTAAGTTGGGTCTTATACGAAACAGACCTTGTTCAAAATAAGATACTATCTAGATTTTCTTTATTCTGTTCCCTTGTTGAAAGCAATTTATATCGTCGTATAATTGAGAACAACAGGTATGAATGCTATGGTTTTTGTATGTCTGTTTTAGTCCTTTTAGACAAGATGTTCCTACTTAGGTTTCCTAGTGACTATAAATACTCTTTACTTAAACTGGCGGTAGAAGGTCTTGTTTCTTACATATATTATCATAAAGATGAAAACGTACTTTGGGACGCAGAAATATATTCAAGTTATGCAAGACTCTTTGATATATTTCGAGCAGAAATGACCGCAATTCTAATGGACAACAATCTTGGTTCGTATGCTCAATATAGTTATTGCTATGGTATGTTTGAAGCATTTAAAAGTTGTCCGATTGAAACTTCATACAAACTAGAATATCACAAAAATGCGTTAATGATGCAGCAGAATCAAACTGTTGTTGGTGTGACAAGTGACTCAATGGACGCTAGCCTTAGAGATGCTGTATCATTAGGAGAACAGCAATTTTTAGGTTTTGCAACCAAAATGCTTCAATATAATATAGTAAAGCAGGACTCATTGGTAGGATTATCAGTTTTTTTGAAAGAGCTTGATTCTGCTCATAACTGTCGTATTCAAGAAGAAAACGGATTTGAAAATATAAAATGTTTAGAACGTTTCTTCCAAATTGAACCATATGATAAATATGGATATATTCAACCTCCATACAAAAGAACATCTATTACCTATGATAGATTATTGGAGGAGATTGGAGTTTGCGAGGCTAACTGTAATCAAAGACAATTAGATAATGGAGAGATTGTGATTTCAACAGACAATATAAGCCTATTTCCAAAATTCCATTTGCATCATGAATATAATAAAATAATATCAACAGCCATTCTTTTTATTCGAATCACTATAAGACAAGATAAGTCCATGAAATCTATTTCTGTCTTAGGTATCAACTTGTATGAATTATATCGAGATGTATCTAAATCTGGTCTTTTTTTTAATATTCCCTGTGTTGTCGGTATTTGGGACGCTAATTATTCAGGTGCGATGCACCATCTTCTTTTGTTGGTTGGAACAAATTATGATATAATTAATGGTTTCAAAAACTAATAAATAACAATTATGCAAGATCTAACATTAATATCAAAACGGCATCAACGTTATGAGCGTGGAGTGCCTGTCATGGGGATGCAGCATTGCGGTAGAGCCCTAATTATCAAAAACTCTGATTTTAGAGAATTAACGAAAGGTGCACCAGTAACCCCAACCGAAGGTTTTTTGGTGCGAATGATTAATACAGATGTACGCGATGCAATGGGAAATTATCAAGAGATGATGCAGCCCAAATTGATGACATTAGTATCAGATACAACGAACAAAATTGAACTAAAAGGAGTCGCACTTACCATGATGGGTATTAAAACGGTAGATTTTAGTGATTATTCCATAACACTACATCTTGTTAACCGCATGGTAGCTAAGTGTGTTCTTCACATGCTGGATAGAGGCATTGATATAGAATACCTTGACATTCAGCCTTAATTCTAATACCGAAACAATTCAGGTTATAATTTTAACAATCAAATAATTATGATAACATTTACAGAACAAGAGAAAGCGGTAATTATGTTAGGTACTGCCTCCATAACTGAAGCTGATGGATATGGTCAAGAACCGACTCCTGAAGAAATGAAGTTCGTTCAATTTGTACAACGAGCAATCAAGCCTACACAAACCGCATATCAACTTTTTCAGAACTATTTTCACAACCCAGTTAGTGCATATAGTCAGATTAAGAATATTTCAATCGCAAAAAAACGCATGATTAAAACATTCTTTGTATATATGTGCACATGTGATGGACCTATTAACGAAGGGGAGCAGCAGGCGTTAGACCTTCTTGATACGTTGTGTGATTTCCCATATATGAGTATGGGTGAAATCGAGAACGAATATAAGATGTTTTTTGGACTATAGTATTTCTACTATTGCGATTGATAAAAAAGGCGCATCACCCACTACGGATGGTGCGCCAATTTTAATAGAGAGTAGGTAACCATTCTATTCTTCGCCTTGACACACATTGCAGCCTAACCTATTGAATTTAATTATATACACCGTTCCCCGATAGACTCGGATTTTAAATTTTGGGATAAAATTAAGAATCATATTCACTCTAGTAAGAATTAACTAATATGGTCATATCTTGATAAATTCTTAAAGAATGAGTTAAGATATGGCCTTATATTAAAAGGTTTACATATATGTTACGAAAAATATCAGTTATAACTTTAAAGGTTATTATTACATCAGTTTTAATTTATTCTGTATTTATGATATTGTTTATATCGACTTTTGACTTTCTCTCATTGTCGGAAGTAGTCGTTCTTTTCCAAAAGGCTGAATCGCAAAGGAGTTTTTATCTCCAACTATTGACCACATTGTTTCAGTATCAGCAATTCTTTTAAGCGTATACTGATATCTTACTTCAGGCTGGCACTTCGTTAGAGCCTCATATTCCTCATTAGAAATCCTAAGTTCATTTAGATTTGCTTCTTTTCCCATTGTTGTCATATTTATGTTGTAATCGCAGAACCGCATTCTACCTTATCCAAAGATAAGTAACTAATGCGAATCAGAGAGCTAACTCCTGATTTGCATTAATAAGCTGCTATACCCGTTCGAATGAAACAGAAGAAAACTTTCAGTTGTAATCAGGGTTTATTAGTAGACTGACTTTGAGATTTAACGGCTGGTTTTATTTTTTTCTTTCCTAATTTTTTAGCTTTTTCCCATGCGGCTTTTCGAGCTTCATATTGTTCTCGCTGCCGTTCCAGATAATTATCTGCCATAATGAAATGTGATTATCAGTTTATTTAATTCCAATTTAATTCATCTTGTATCCGGCGGAGTGCAGTGTTGTAATCCTCTACCAGTTCTTTCATAACTTCACTGACTGGTTGCAGATGCTTAATCATTGATGCCGCCTGACCAATTTCCAGTTCTCCCTCGAATAAATCTCCTTCGAAAATACCTAGTTTGGCACGTCCGCGTCCTAACAGCTCACGCAGTTCATCGACGGAAGCTCCGCGTTTTTCAGCTTCTTCAATGTGTTTGTAGAAATCATTTTTCACTAGTCGGGTAGGAGAAAGCTGTTTTAACGTAAGTATTGTATCTCCCTCATTCAGTCGCAGACAGCGGTCTTTGAACGCGAAACTGGCAGAACTTTCTTCAGTCAACGCAAAACGTGTGCCTATCTGTACTCCATCGGCTCCTAGACTTCTTGCGGCCAGAATACCTTCACCGGTAGCTATTCCCCCAGCTGCAATTAGTGGGAGTGTACAACTTTTCCTGACTGCCGGGATAAGACACAGGGTTGTAGTTTCTTCTTTTCCGTTATGTCCTCCTGCTTCGAACCCTTCGGCTACAATAGCGTCTACTCCAGCCTCTTCACATTTTGCTGCGAAGCGTGTGGAAGATACTACATGAGCTACGATAATCCCTTTGTTGTGCAGCCATTCGGTCCATATCTTCGGATTTCCGGCGGAGGTGAAGACAATCTTCACTTCTTCTTCGGCTATAATTTGCATCAGGGTTTCTATTTCCGGATACATCAATGGAACGTTTACTCCGAACGGTTTGTCGGTGGCTGCTTTACATTTGCGTATATGCTCGTGTAAGGTTTCAGGATGCATAGAGCCTGCTCCTAACAGTCCCAGTCCTCCTGCATTACTTACTGCCGATGCCAGTCGCCAGCCGCTGCACCATACCATTCCACCTTGAATGATGGGATATTTTATTCCGAAAAGATGACATATTCTGTTCATAGTCTGTTCTGCTTTTTGCAAAGATATGATTTTCTGAGCTTTTCTCAAAGTTCCTTCTTCTGGCTTGTAGCCTTAAATACCGGACGAGGTTGCTGAGTTTCTGTTTCGAATCCGAACCAGTAGTTGAGCGGTTCGTTCTCACTGGCGGGAAGCAGACATAGCTTCAGATGATCGTGATATTCTCCATATACGATATTCCAGCTGTCAGGAGGTGTGACATGCTTGGTACGGATACGGGCTGCCGGCTGTTTCTTGAGTGACATTCCTGCTTCTATCCATGCCAAAGTTGCTGCCGTTTCATAAGAAGGGTAGGATTGCTTGCAAAACTCATACAGAATGATTCCCCTACGTTCCTGACTCATGGGCTGGTCGGCTACTCCAAGTGCAATCAGATGTTCGAGAAAGCGATGCAGAAAGTCTGGCTGTTCTACAATTAGCCGTCGTGTGATGTGCTGCCATACGGGGGTATTGTAGAATCCGTCAAGCAAGCGTGACAACAAGTGTGCCGTCTGTAACTCTTCCGGACTGATCTCTCTGGTTTCCAATACCTCATAAGGAGGAAATGGAGAATATTTGATGCCTAGTTCGGCAGCTCTGCGTCTCATTTCTGTGCCTGGCAGTAACTTTAATGATTCGAGCTGTATTTCTCCTGCACGGTAAGAAGCTAACGTACGTACATCTTCGAATATTTCTTCCAGACGGTAAAGAGGAAGTCCGGCTATCAGATCGGCATGTGTTTCCATATTGCTCAATGAACAGAGGAATTTCAATCCTTCTAGAGCATCGGACAATTTGCCCATACGTCGGCTGGTTGTCAGAACTTCTTCACGAAGACTCTGTATGCCGGCTTCCAGATGAAGCAAGTTGTCGGGCATATGCGTCAGTTCTTCTTTCAGCTCGTCGGACAGTAGAGCCGGATGTATTTCCAAATGGAAGCGGATATCTGGAAATTCTTGGAACAGACTGAGCAATGCCTTTGCATGTCGGTTGTTGTAGTTGAAAGTACGGTCTAGTACACGTATGTTGCGAATGCCATGCTGGTGGATGAGAATGATGCGTTCTCGGATTGTTTCCAACGGAAGGGTGCGGACCGGCTTTTCTCCTCCACTTACGCAGAACGCACAGGTATTGAAACATCCGCGTGTCGTTTCCAGTTGTACAAAGGGTTTGCTCCAGTTGAAAAAAGGACTGGTTTCGGGGGGAACCAGCTGATCGAAATCGAGTACGCGGGCTATACCGTTGTCATGGTATGTATCATCTTTAGCGTCTATGTAGCATAATCCGGTGATGTCCTTCCAGGCATCAGGCTGGTTCCAGCATGTCAGCCACTGGCTTACCACTTCTTCTCCTTCTCCTCTGAAAACACAATCGACGAATGTATTACGTCTTAAGAAAGTTTGGTTTTCTCCTAGAAATTCCGGACCTCCCAAAGCAATGCAACAGTCGGGCAATAATGCTTTGGCGCGTGAGAGCACATGGAGCAGTATTTCATGGTTGAAAAGCCAGCAGGTAGCAGCAATAATATCTGGTTTACGGCGATATATTTCTCCGGCAATCATTCCCGGATTCTCGTTGATGGTTGCAGATACAATGTCCCATTCTATCGATTTATTATCAGCAATCTGTGCCTGTAGCGCAGGTAATGCCAGAGAAGAATGTGCATAGGAACTGTTTAAGTCGAGCCAGACTATCTTCATAGAATATGAATGTATAAAAGAAATGCCATCCTAAACGTCTTCTATATAGACAGAAACGCTCAGGATGACATTAATTATAGTAAAAAATTTTGATTACAGCAGGTACTGTGAGCTAATAGATTCGTTAGTCATCACGCGGCGGATTGTTTCAGCAAACATATCAGCGATAGAAAGCTGTTTAACCTTAGCACAACGGTTTGAATAAGGAATACTATCAGTAAATACAATTTCTTCCAGTTGTGAATTCTGAACACGTTCAGAAGCTGGACCTGACATTACGCAGTGAGAAGCAATAGCACGAACTGAAGTTGCACCGGCTTCTTTCATGATATCAGCTGCTTTAGTAATAGTACCGGCAGTATCTACCATATCGTCAATCAGGATAACGTTTTTATCTTTAACGTCACCGATGATTTGCATAGAAGCAACTACGTTTGCTTTTTCACGTGTCTTATGGCACAACACCAAAGGTACATCCAAATATTTAGCATAAGTGCTGGCACGTTTAGAGCCACCAACGTCAGGAGTTGCAATGACAAGGTTTTCCAGATTCAAAGACTGGATGTAAGGAGCAAAAATAGTAGAACCATAAAGGTGGTCTACCGGAATGTCAAAGAATCCCTGAATCTGATCTGCGTGCAAATCCATTGTTATCAGACGGTCAATACCGGCAACGCTCAACAAATTAGCTACCAGTTTTGCACCGATAGATACACGTGGTTTGTCTTTGCGGTCCTGACGTGCCCATCCGAAATACGGAATTACGGCAATGATACTTTTAGCTGAAGCACGTTTTGCTGCATCAATCATCAGCAAAAGCTCCATTAAGTTGTCTGAATTCGGGAAAGTTGACTGTACGAGGAATACGTGCTGTCCGCGAATAGATTCTTCGTAAGATACTGCAAATTCGCCGTCGGCGAAATGAGTAATGTTCATGTTACCCAGTGGGCATCCTAAACTGTTACAGATTTTTTCTGCAAGGTATCTCGAGTTTGTACCCGAGAACACTTTGAATGATGATGTTTCGCTCATTGTAATATTTTGATATATTGCCTAATATTTTTGGCGCAAAGTTACGGCATTTCTCCAAGCATGGCAAATGAAATGAAAAAACTTTAATCAGCAAGTCGTTTCAATTTCCTGAAATGCTCAATAAGATTCTGATAATTATAATCGTGGTCAAGGTCGAATTTATTCCAAAGTCCACCTAAAATAGCAGCTCCTCCAAAGCCATAATCTTTTACTTGCAGGATATTGTCTTCATCAATGCCTCCAAGTGCTATGACGCGTTTGTCGATTATACCGTCTTTAGCTGCCTGACGGATTTGTTCCGGTGTATATTCTGCTGCATATCCCTGTTTTGAAATGCTGTCGAATACAGGGCTGAGAAAGACATAATCGAAGTTGTTTTTCTTTTCTTTTACTTCTTCCAATGAATGGCAGGAGGTACTTATTTGCCCAGTGTAATTATCGGGAGCAATAGGGTTGCGATGATTCAGGTGAATACCTTTGAGATTATATTCTTCTTTCAAATAGAAATGTCCATGTACTACGATACGCTTCCGGTATTTTTCCGGGATAAGAGTAAGCAGACGTTCTGCATAAACCGGAGCTGTGTCGGGTTTGCGCAGATGAAGATAATCTAATCCTTCGTCGAAGAGTGTAGTTATAATTTTATCTTCTTCTACGAAATATGTGGGTCTGGTTATCAATATAAGTTTCATGTGACAACGTAATTGTGGCACAAAGGTAGTAACATGTTTGTAATATTCCTAATTGTTTAGAGCAAAATCGTGTGCGTAACCATTGTTTTGAGGTCGATGTGCCACAATTTGTCACTTAAAACTTCGCCATATCCTGAAATTATCTTTAAAACCTCGTTGGCTTGTGTGCAGCCGACTAAGCCGGGAGTAACTCCTAATACCCCTTTGGGAGGAGCAGGCATGGACAGCATTTCTTCCTCGTCGGGGAAGAGGTCGCGGTAGTTTTTTCCTCCCTGGTAGTTAAAAACGGATACTTGACCGTCGAAGGCACGGATAGCACCATATACATATACCTTATTTAATAATAAGCATGTGTCGTTTATAAGGTAACGCGTTTGGAAATTGTCGCATCCGTCAACTACAATATCGTATCTGCTGATTATTTCTTGAGCATTTTCTTTAGTAAGACGAGTAGGATAGGCCTCAATGCAAATATTGCTGTTCAGTTTCTGCAAGCGTTCTTTTGCGCAAAGTGCTTTGGGCTTTCCTATCTCGGTTTCATTGTAGAGAATTTGGCGCTGTAAGTTTGTTTCACTTACCTTATCATCATCTACTAGTCCGATGGTTCCTACTCCTGCACCGCAAAGGTATATAGCAATAGGTGAGCCCAGACCACCTACACCTACTATCAGGACTTTCGCTTGTCGGAGCAATGTCTGTCCTTTTTCTCCAATCTCGTCGAGTTGAATCTGGCGATTATATCTCTCTTTTTCTTTTTCTGTCAGTTGCATGGGGATATTATGAAAAGAAATTGTCTGAAAAGATGAAATGTATTTGGGGAATTTTGTATGTATAAATAAAGTTTTCCGGAAGGATATCATTACTTTTTCGGAAAATCAGATGTGTTTCTGAAAAGGTATTGATATTCTCCGGAATATGTTATTTTTTGTTTTTACTTCTGTACGGCAGAGGTGTGAAGCTGTTTTGACATGTGGTCGAATGAAGCATCCCAATCTTTCCATACGGGTTCACGTCCGATGGCTTTTAATGCTTTTTCTACTTCTACCGCTGTACGCTCATCGCTTACATGGAACTGTTCCAGCGCTTGTGGGTAAGTATAGTAACCTCCCGGTTCTGTCTTACTCTCGGCACTCATCGTTGTTACTCCAAGTGTAGCCATGTGATCACGGATATTAGCCGGCTCACGGGTAGAGTAAGATATATCTACGTCATGATCGAATATACGCATGGCAAATGTCACCTGAGCCAGCTCTTTGTCGCTCATGATTACGTTCGGTTGGAAACCTTCGTTTTCAGCCGGGCGCATGCGTGGAAAGTTTACGCTGTATTTGGTTTTCCAGTAATGTTTTTGCAGGTAGCGCAGGTGATAAGCCATCATTGTTACATCTGTACGCCAGTCTTCCAAGCCGATCAGAACTCCCATACCGATAGAATGAACGCCAGCCTGTCCCATACGGTCGAAACCATTTACACGCCATTCGAATTTCGATTTCATGCCACGCGGATGATAAATATTATAGCGTGCCTTATTATATGTTTCCTGAAAACAGATCACTCCGTTCAGACCGTGGTTTACCAATTCGGCATACTCTTCTGTCTTAAGTGGCATAACCTCTATCTTCAGATTCGAGAAATATGGTTTTGCCAAATCAAGTGCTTTAGCTATATAAGGAACTCCGGCCTTGGCAGGATTTTCTCCTGTTACAATCAACAGATTTTCGAATGGACCGAGTTTTTTGATTGCCCGGTATTCGTTTTCTATTTCTTCCGGAGTAAGAATGGTACGTGCCATCGGGTTACTGATATGAAATCCGCAGTACACGCATGAGTTCGTACATGAATTGGTAATATACAGAGGAATAAACATTGAAATAGTTTTGCCGAATCGTTCTTCTGTGTATTTGCGACTCAGGCGTGCCATTGGTTCGAGAAATTTCTCGGCGGCGGGTGAAATCAGTGCCATAAAGTCGTCTACGTCGCAATGTGATTTTCCTAATGCGCGCAACACATCGGCTTCAGTCTTTGAGTAGATGGCTTTGGTTGTTTCTTCCCAATTTATTTTTTCTAATTCGTCACTAAACATGATATTTATGGATAGTTTTCAAATTCTTTTATGTATTTCCGCCATTCTGGATAAACGACGGAAATGCATGATTGATAGGTTATTATTTCAAGTTTGAAAGATCGCGTGACAACTTCATTGCACAGAAGTTCGGTCCGCACATTGTACAGTATTCGCCGTCAGTATGGCGACCTTCGTTAAAGTATTCCAGTGCACGGTCCGGATCGAGACTCAGGTGGAACTGGTCGCGCCAACGGAATTCGTAGCGGGCCTTGCTTAAGGCATTATCTCGTATTTGTGCACCCGGATGACCTTTGGCAAGGTCGGCTGCATGTGCTGCTATCTTGTAAGTGATAACTCCTGTACGTACATCTTCACGGTTAGGCAATCCCAGATGTTCTTTCGGAGTAACGTAGCACAACATGGCTGTACCCAACCAGCCGATTTGAGCGGCTCCGATAGCAGAGGTGATGTGGTCGTATCCCGGAGCAATATCAGTAACCAAAGGACCAAGAGTGTAGAACGGCGCATTGTGACAATGACTGATCTGGCGTTCCATGTTTTCCTTGATTTTGTGCAAAGGTACGTGTCCCGGACCTTCAATAAATGCCTGTACATTCTTAGCCCATGCGCGTACAACCAGTTCGCCCATTGTATCAAGTTCTGCAAACTGTGCTTCGTCGTTTGCGTCGGCAATACATCCCGGACGCAGACCGTCGCCCAATGATACAGCTACGTCGTATTGAGCAAGTATATCACAAATATCGTCAAAATGTTCGTAAAGGAATGACTCCTGGTCGTGTACCAGACACCATTTGCTCATGATACTACCTCCGCGTGATACAATACCACACAGACGTTTGTCGGCAAGATGAACATTGTGGCGGCGTATTCCGGCATGGATAGTGAAATAGTCTACTCCTTGTTCACATTGTTCAATTAGTGTATCACGGTAAATCTCCCAAGTCAAGTCTTCTACTTTACCGTTAACCTTTTCCAAAGCCTGATAGATAGGCACTGTACCTACCGGAACCGGACAGTTGCGTACAATCCATTCACGAGTTTCATGTATGTTGTCGCCGGTAGAAAGGTCCATCAGTGTATCACCTCCCCATTTGCAGCTCCATACAGCTTTGTCTACTTCTTCATCAATGCTGGAAGTTGTAGCCGAGTTGCCGATGTTGGTATTGATTTTTACCAGGAAGTTACGTCCGATGATCATTGGCTCCGATTCCGGATGATTGATGTTTGCCGGCAATACAGCACGTCCGGCCGCAATCTCATCACGAACGAATTCAGGAGTGATATACGTATCAATACCCAACTCTTTACAGTTCATGTTCTCTCGGATAGCTACATATTCCATTTCCGGAGTAACAATACCTTGTTTGGCATAATACATCTGTGTACAGCATTTTCCGGCTTTGGCACGGTAAGGCAAGGCAATATGTTCGAAACGCAGATGGTCGAGCGAATGATCGTCGCGTCGCATCTTACCGTATTCTGAAGTGATAGAAGGCAGCTGTTCTACATCGCCACGTTCTACAATCCAGTTTTCGCGCATACGGGGAAGTCCCTTCTTAAGATCGATTTTAATATTGGGATCACTGAAAGGTCCACTTGTATCGTAAACATAAACAGGGGCATTAGGAGTCATGACCTTTTCTCCATTGACAATAGTGACAGTTGGAGTAAGATTCACTTTTTGCATCCCTACTTTTATGAAAGGAAAAAGTGTTCCTTGCATATAAGCTTTTTCGGCATGTGCATATGCCTTTTTATCTTTTTCTTTATTCATGAACGTGTAGTTATTCGTTTAAAAATGCAGTTAACGGAGAAGAAGCTGATGCAACTAAGTTTTCAGCTTGAATACCCAGACCTGCTTCGTAAGCACGTCTTCCGGCGATGACAGCCTCCTTGAAGGCTTTAGCCATTTCTACAGGATTTCCTGCTACGGCGATAGCTGTATTTACCAGACAAGCAGCAGCACCCATTTCCATAGCTTCAGCAGCATGACTTGGAGCGCCGATTCCAGCATCGACAACAACAGGTACATTACTTTGTTCGATAATGATACGCAGGAAGTCGCGTGTCTGCAATCCCTTGTTTGTTCCGATAGGAGCTGCGAGTGGCATGACAGTTGCCGCACCGGCCTCTTCCAGGCGTTTACATAAAGTCGGGTCAGCCTGGCAATAAGGTAATACAACGAATCCCAGTTTAACCAATTCTTCTGTAGCCTTCAGGGTTTCAGTTGAATCTGGCAACAGATAACGTGGGTCTGGGTGTATTTCCAGTTTCAGCCAGTTAGTTCCAAAAGCCTCACGTGCCATTTGTGCAGCAAATACGGCTTCTTCGGCAGTACGTACTCCTGATGTATTAGGTAATAGCTGGATGTGCGGATGAATAATATGACGTAACATGTCGTCTTCCTTATTGTCAAGTTCGATACGTTTCATGGCTACGGTTACCATTTCAGTCTCTGATGCCAGGATAGCATCTTCCATGAGCTGGTTTGAATTGAATTTGCCGGTTCCCAGAAACAGTCTGGAGTTAAATTCTTTTCCGGCAATGATAAGTTTTTCCATTGTATATTTTGTTTTTGAGTTTTTTGTAATCCTTTTCTTTGATTAAAGCTGTTTGGAGTTCTGAATAGCTTCTAATATGCGGTGCGTTTCGACTACCGGATTCTCTGCCCGAAGAATTGTTCCGCTCAGCGCAATACCTGTAACTCCGGTTTGCATGATTGAGGGAATATCATCGTAGGTAATTCCTCCAATGGCTACAATGGGCAAATTGATTCCGGCTGTCTTCATCTGCGATACGATTGCTTTATACCCTTCCAGTCCAAGAATCGGACTTAAATTCTTCTTGGTCGTAGTAAAGCGGAACGGACCGCAGCCGATATAATCTGCTCCTGCCTGATAATGCATCTGTACATCCTCGAAGGTGTTGGCCGTTCCTCCGATAATAAAATCTTTACCTAAAATCTGACGTGCTTCGGCTATGGGCATATCTTTTTTCCCTAAATGAACTCCGTCGGCATGCAGCTCTTTTACTAATTCTACATGATCGTCGATGATGAAGGTCGCACCATATTCCCGGCATAAAGCCTGTATACGGACAGCTTCCGGACGGATTTCATCGGGAGTTGCGTCTTTCATGCGCAGCTGAATCCAACGGCAACCTCCTTCAAGTGCCATACGTGCCGAATCATAATAAGAATATTGGTCTGTAAAATGTGTGATGAATTGCAGTTCCATTTCTTTATCCTCCGCATGCAGCTTTTATGATAACCAGACTATCTCCGTTTTGTATTTCTTGTTCTGCCCATTGACTACGGGGAATCATACGGTTGTTCAATGCTATGGCTACTCCTTGTGGAGGTAAATCCAGTTGTGCCGCTAAAGCAGAGATGGTATTTCCTGTGGTAAGTTCTACCTCTTTGTTGTTGACTTGTACTTTCATGATAATGATATTTTTAGTGAAAGTAATAACAAAGAGCTGTCCCGAGAATCGGAGAAGATATATGATGGATACGAATAACAATCCCTTCGGCGGTACTAACCGCATCAGGTGCTTAGGGTATGATCTCAGCCCGTCCGGAGGGCACCCCTTTGTTTTTACTTGTGGGCAAAGATACACTTTTTGCTGTATATCTTGATAATTTTCACTTTGTTTTTCTTTTATTTTTTCGGGTGTCACCTATAAAGTGATAATTTATCGGGTAGAAAAAGAAAGTTTCTTTATCTGTAATTGAGGTTATATTTCCAGTAAATAGGTTATGAACTAATTGGGGGAGAACTTTTATTTTTGCATCGTAATAAAAATGTTTGAATTATGTATATTGAAAAAATTGATTCTCCTGCCGATGTAAAGATATTGTCGGTTGAACAAATGGAAATATTGGCCGGCGAGATACGTCAGGCTTTACTGCATAAATTAAGTGAGCATGGTGGACATATCGGACCCAATTTAGGAATGGTAGAGGCTACTATTGCCCTGCATTATGTATTTAGTTCACCACACGATAAGATTGTTTATGATGTGTCGCACCAAAGTTATACCCATAAAATTCTGACAGGTAGAAAAGGTGCCTTTTTGAATGCAGCAGATTACGATAAGGTATCCGGTTATACCAATCCACAGGAAAGTGAACACGACTTTTTTACTATCGGACATACTTCGACTTCTGTCAGTCTGGCTTGCGGACTGGTAAAGGCACGCGACTTGAAGGGAGGTAATGAAAATATTATTGCAGTGATTGGCGATGGCTCTTTGAGTGGAGGAGAGGCCTATGAAGGTTTGAGTAATGCCGGTGAGAATGGAACCAATATGATTATTGTAGTCAATGACAACGAGATGTCTATTGCCGAAAATCATGGCGGATTGTACCAGAACTTGCGTTTGCTGCGTGAAACAGAAGGTAAGGCATCTTGCAATTTTTTCCGCTCATTGGGTCTTGACTATTTATATGTGAAGGACGGAAATGATATTGCTTCGCTCATTACGGCATTTAGTAGCGTAAAGGATACACCTCGTCCGGTAGTCGTTCATATTCATACCTTGAAAGGTAAGGGTTATCTGCCGGCAGAAACCCACAAGGAACAATGGCACTGGGGAATGCCTTTCGACTTGAAAACAGGTAATCCTAAGTACGATTTCTCAGGTGAAGAAGATTATTCCGAACTGACTGGAGAATTCCTTCTGGAAGAAATGAAGAAAGACCGTAGCATTGTTGCCATAACTTCAGGTACTCCTTCTGTCATGGGTTTCAATTCTGATCGCCGTATGCAGGCAGGAAAGCAGTTTGTTGATGTTGGTATAGCCGAAGAACATGCCGTAGCATTGGCGTCAGGAATTGCTGCAGGTGGTGGAAAGCCTGTATATGGAGTTTATAGCTCATTTATACAACGTTCTTACGATCAGTTGTCTCAAGACCTGTGTATCAATAACAATCCGGCTACGATTGTTGTCTTTATGGGAACAATAGCTGGTATGAACGATGAAACTCATCTCGGTTTCTTCGACATCCCGTTGATATGCAATATTCCTAATATGGTTTATCTGGCTCCTACTTGTAAAGAGGAGTACTTCGCTATGTTGAAATGGTCTATTCATCAGCATGAGCATCCAGTTGCTATTCGTGTTCCGGGTGCTTCTGTTGTATCTGGCAATCTGGATTTCGATACAGATTATAGCGACTTGAATCGCTATAAGTTAGTACAAAAAGGAGAAAAGGTGGCAATCCTTGGTTTAGGAGCCTTTTATGGATTAGGAGAGTCGGTTGCAAAGCTTTTGAAAGAAGAATGTGGAGTAGAAGCTACCTTGATAAACCCTCGCTATATTACAGGACTGGATGTTGAGATGCTGGAAGAATTGAAACGCTCACATTCATTAGTCGTGACATTGGAAGACGGTGAACTGGATGGAGGTTTTGGTGAAAAGATTGCCCGTTTTTATGGAAGTTCGGATGTGAAGGTCTTGAATTACGGAGTACGTAAAGAATTTGCCGACCGTTATATCACAGAAGAATTATTAAAAGCAAACAGACTGACAGATGTGCAGATTGTGGAAGATATACGTAAATATTGGTAATCAGATCAGATTATAAACAGAAAAGACTATAGCAGGACACTGTATAATGCTGCTATAGTCTTTTTTATGAAGTGCTTACGCGTTATTATTTGTTTCGTGTAACTGTATAAATCACTTTACCGTCTTTATTAATCATATGCAGGTTAAGTACCTTCTTGTCGGCTGTTATCAGAGAAAATCCTGTTTCACTGCTACAGAATTTTGTTCCGTCGACAGGCTTTACGTCACGGCTGAGTGAACCGGAGGTATTTACTACATAGTCGATGTTGCTGCCGGCCTTGCGTACGTGCTGGAAATTATGAATGTGTCCACATAAATACATGTCTGCATTTTTATGTTTGCGCAGAATTGTATCCAGACGTTTTTGCAAGTCGGTACGCTCTGATTCACTCTTGTCTGTATCTGCATAGATGGGATGATGTCCAATTACCAGTACCCAGTCTTCTTTTGCTGTAGTGAGTACAGAGTCGAGCCATGCCAGTTGTTTATCCATGTTTTGTTTGCATGCGTCAGGATATTTTTCTGTATCCTTTCTGTATTTGTCGAGCAGTGGCGCTGTATCAATCATGACCATGCGAACTGTTACTCCGTCATTTTCTTCTACACGTGTATAGTAGCGGTCGGGCATTCTCCAGCGTGCACTTACATTGCTATAGTCGATAACCGCCTGTGTATTGCCACGATATTCGTGGTTTCCCAAAACAGGATACCAGGGAATCATCAAATCGGGGTGACTATAGATCAGCTCATAATTGGTCATCCACAAAGGATCAGTTGTGCTGCGTACACCTTCGAAATGGTGAACATCTCCAGCAGCTACTACAAATTCGATGTCTACATTCTCAGCCATTTTACCCATCAGTTCAGCGATTGGCTTCTGGTCATAATAGCCATTTCGTCCCAGGTCATTTGCTAAGATAAAATTGATAGGTTTTTCTAGTTTTGTCCATTCGGTTGTGTTCTGGGCAAATCCGCTTATTGCGGCCAATGCAACACATAGTGTGATAAATGTTTTTTTAATTGAAATCATAATAGTTTGTTTTTTGTTCAGTGCAAAGTTCGATACTGAATCTGAAAAAAATATGAATTTTCTAATGAGATAAATTATTTTTTTTGAAAAAGAAAAGGTTCGAAACCGATGTGCAGTCCGAACCTTTCTTTGACAAAGTTTCTAGAAATTAGAAATGTTTATTTAGTTCCATAGGCACCGAAACGAGCTTCTACTTTTGGAGAAGTATAGGTTTGTCCGTTTACCTGCAATCCTTCGGTACCGAAGTAAGGAGCCATTTTGGTATCTGTTCCGTCATAAGCACCTGCCAGAACCGGAGATCCTGCCTGTACGTGGAAATCCCATGCGTCCTGATAGATGTAATCTGTCAAAGCTACGTCGTTGATTGGGAAGTTGACAAATTTCGGATCGTTGGTAGCACAGTCTGATGCTGTTTTTGTGATGATACTGTTTGCGTCTACTACGCCTTCGTAATAGTTTTTGTGTGCATAAGCATATCCTTCCCATGAATATGCTACGCCTGATTCATCTTCAAAGACAACATTACTTTTCTGAGTACCAGAAGCATAATAGTTGTAATCAATAACAGATTCGCTGCAATATCCTTCATCCGGATTGTTTGGAAGATCGTAGCTAGGAGTCATGGCTCTGAACTTACAGTTTACCATCAGGTTGTTGAATACGTTTGCAAAAGCATTTTTTTCTACATAAACACATCCGCCTTTTTCTCCGTCACGACGCCATCCGGCATTGATGATTGTATTGTTGTATGCCTGTATTTTTGCCATTCCACGATCTTCACTCTGGCCTGAGCTAGATAATTTCAAACCGTTGGTATTCGGGCTGAACATTACATTGCCTGCTACATCGACTACACAGCCTGCTTTTACATTTACTGCTTCAGCTCCGTCATATCCGTTGGCAGCAAAAATGTTGTTGGCAATAATGGCATTTCCTCCCATCAGGTAGATACCGTCTGACCATCCGTTACGCAAAACAGAGTTTGTGATAACATAGCGGCCGTTGATGTTATTGGTTGTAATTTGTGGATAAGCATCATCACCGGCAGTATAGATACCAGCACTAGCAGCAGGAGAACCTTCAATAACCTGACCACCTGTATATTCGATGATAGTATGATCGATCAGCATTTCTCCACAGGTAGAAGTTGCAACAATACCTCCCCACAGACCTGCCAAAGCATTTTCTTCAGTACGTTCATCTTCAGGAACAGAGAATAAAACAGGTTTTTCGGCTGTACCTTCACAATACAAATTTCCTTTTACTGTAAATTCGATTGGGGCATGGTTGGCTCCTACACCAGCAGTGCTTACAATAACCTTTGCACCAGCTTTAATAATCAGAGTTTTCCCTTCAGGAACAGTGTAATGGTTAGTCAGATTAGCTATTGTATCACCAGGCCATATGATGACGTCTTCGTTTGTTTCATCACCACCATCGTTGCCTCCAGGATTTTCAGTATTGTTCTCGTTTTGAATAGTTTCATCTTCAGAGCAAGCAGCCATAAAAGATAATGCTACTAAGGCTGTACCAGCCAGCAAATAATTTTTCAGTTTCATCTTGTAAAAAAATTGTTATTAGTGTCTAATTTATAATTGATTATAGTTTGTATCTGATTCCCAGCATGAATGACTGTCCGTGCCATTCCTTGCGTTCAATTACATTTCCGTCTTTGCGTTCAGAATTTACACTTTCCGTATGAGGACCATTCTGTATAAATCTCAGCAACGGAGTATCCAGCAGATTGGATGCTTTAGCAAAAATACTGATACCGTTTTTAAAGCTTTTTTCAACAGAAGCATCCAGTTGTATGTAGCCGTCTTCCCAGATATCATCATTATACCAGTTGGAAATATCGCTTAGACGTTTTCCGGTATAGCTTCCGGCGAGCTGGCTTTCCCAGCCATATTTGGTACTCTTGAAGAGTAATGATAAATTGGCTACATGAGCTGCCTGTCCGAATAGCGGACGTGTCTGTGATACACTCTTCACATCATTGCCTTCCATGATACGCTTGTCGGTAGTAATAGAAGAGTGAGTATAGGTATAGTTGGCTTTGATTCCGAACCAGTTGAAGTACTTCATTATATCTACTTCAACTCCCAAGTTGGTAGCATTACCGAAGTTCATCGGTTTGTAGTATGTATCTTGACCTTCATTCAGCAAACCGTATTCTATCGGGTTCTGCAATCTTTTGTAGAACATACCTACCATGAACTGCTCGGATGATTTAGGGAAGAATTCATATCGCAGGTCGATGTTGTCGGCCACTGTATGTTTCAAATCCGGATTACCTTTTTCCTTGTAGTCTTCATTGATAATGCTGTAAGGTACAATCTCAAAGAAGCTTGGGCGGTTTATAGAACGTGCATACGAGAAGCGGAGGTTGGCGTTTTTATGTACTCCATATTTTACATGAAAGCTGGGAAGTACATCTGTATATTTCTGATTTCCTTCCGGATCTGCGTTTTCTGTTGGAAATTCCAAAACATATCCCTGATTTGTATGTTCAACACGTACTCCGGCGATAAACTCCCAGTTGAGATAGGTATATTTAGCCATTCCGTAGGCAGCACCTATTTTTTCGGAAGCGTCGTAGTTTAACGGGTCACTGATGTTGCCATATTTTTGTGCAGTAAACAGAATTTCATCATAGTTATTCCAGTCCTCACCTTGATATTGAGGATCTTCCACTCCTGTAGCCGAATTGAATTTATATTCATTGAAGAAACTGTCACGTTTTTTATCGCGGTACATACCTCCTACAGAGAAGTCGAATATAGAACCTCCGTCCAGTTTCAGTTTATACATCAAGTCAACATATCCAGACTTATCATTGTCGGAGTTGTGTTCCCACCGGCGTCTGGCCGCTTCTGATGTTCGTACGTGGCTACCTTGCATGAATATTTCTGCATTGTCTGGAGTTTCGCTGTATGCTTTTGAAATAACAGCCGACCAGTTCAGGCGCAGAGCTCCGTCATCCAGAAAAGCATGTTCACCTTTCAGGGTAGAGTTGACGATATACTGACGGTTCCATTTCATTCGTACAGAACCTTCTTTGTCATCATGCCCGTCGCGTACTTCTGCTTCACGCATATCCATGTATCCATTGTACCATGTCAACTTATGGTTGGCATTGATGTGGTAGTCCAGTTTAGCGTGTGCTCCGATGCGTGTTTGCTGTGAAGAATAATTACGATATTCAATACCGTCGTGGGTTGTTCCCGGCTGATAATATAGTTCGCTTTCTTTTCCTCGGTAAGTATTCAGAAAACTGCCGGCAAGCATAACACCCAATTTATCATCGAAGAAGCGGTCGCCGTAAGACAATCCGGCTGTCAAGTCGGGCAATGGCTTTTTCCATGTCATCCGTAAATTATCGGTGGTGAAATTATCCATTGTTACCCGGTTGTCTTCGGGCTTGCCCATTTGTTCGTAAGGTGATTGTTTTACGATTGCTCCGTGATTGAACGATTGAAAATCGCGGTCGAAATACATGGCGTTGTAACCTGTAGACAAGTTTACTGTAAATTGTCTTTCTGAAGGAGCATCCTTCATAATCAGGTTGACTGCACCTCCGATACCGTCGCCTTCCATGTTGGCGGTCAGTGATTTGGTAACTTCCAGACGGTCCAGCATTTCTGACGGGAAGATGTCTAACGGGACAAAACGGTTTTTATTATCTGGGCTAGGAATTTTTACCCCGTTTATCAATGTATAATTATAGCGCTTGTCCATTCCTCGTAAAATGGCATACTGCCCTTCGCCGCTGCTGTTTCGTTCGATTGTTACTCCAGACATTCGCTGAATAACATTTGCCACTGTGATATCCGGAGAAAGCTCTATAGCTTTAGCACTCATTACGTTTACCACATTCATCGCAGCGCGTTCGATGCCACGGGCACCAGCTTCTGTCCGTCCCGGATTATTGGCTATAACCGTGACACCTTCTAGCACTACATCATCACTTTTTAGCGGAATGACTATTTCTGTATCCTTATTCCCAATCTCTACCTCGCATTTCTTGTAGCCGACGTAAGAGCAGACTAGTGTATATTTAGGACGCGCAACCGACAGGTTAAAACTTCCATCCATACCTGAAACAGCACCTTTTCCCGGTTCTTCCTTTATAAGAATAGAAGCTCCTATTATCTCTTCTCCGGTTTGTGCATCCTTTACTTTACCTTTTATATCTCTTGCATTTATATTTGCAGTTGCAAGAAGTAGCAGACTTAATACCAAACTTGATTTCATTATGTTTTTTTATTTTGACGCTGCAAATGTATTCTTTGTGTTTTTCATGGTAGTTTCGAAGATGTTTCAAATGTAATACAAAGGCCGGAAATGTATGTTACTTATCTTATAGGATACGATATGAGCTGATCGAAATAAAAAGATGCTGAAGTCTTCAGAAAAACTTCAGCATGTTTTATTGAAAACTTCAGCATCTTTTATTGAAAACTTCAGCATCTTTTATTGAAATATTGTACAAAAAATAAAAAAAGAAGAGCTTCTTTTTTTACGATCCAAGTATGTCGTTTAAAAGCTTCAGTATAATGTTGCTGACTAGTCGGTTGTATTACTGTCAACAGCAGGAAGCTCTATTGCATCAACTATTTTTTGCCAGTAATTTCTGACATCCTTCCAGTGATAATAGGGAGCTGTATCGGTAGGTAGTGGAAGTGTGACTTCATGTTCGTTGAGTAGTAGTTTAACCAGAATATCATCGTTGTCAAGCTTATGAAAGAAGATGAGCTGGATGTTTCCGCACATCGGAATGATACGGTAGGTTCGGTAGGTATCGGCTATTTTCTGCCAGTCGGCAGTTGCGAAAGACAGTTTGTCAATCCCCATCAGAGCTGCAAGCGGAGCCAGGTTAGTATCATGTCCGTAACGCAAGGTCACACAGTTTTTCTTCGAACTGATAACTGTATCAGCTGTTTCTATAAAGTTGCGCAACAGGTTACGTTCCAGCTTATACATGCATGAGCCACTTAGTGGAGAAGCTCCTTTCTCATAATACCATTCGAAGTTGTTTCTCTGCCAGAGGTCGTAACGTTCTTGTGAGGTAAACAGGAAAGATAAGTCTTCCTGATGGTAACTGCTCTGGCTGATACCGTGAAGCTCAAATAAGTCGGCCATGAGCTGTCTGGAGTCTTTTACGATATCTGCATTGATGAACAATTGTTTCATCAGGCGTTCCGGGTGAATGTATACACTGTCGGCAGCCTGATATACACTGTCGGCATTAGCTAGATGTGCTTCTTCGTATGTCGGATTTTTATATTTTATGTAATAGGCATCATGTTCGCTGACATCGGTTGTGATTGCTAACCGGGGATTTAATCCTTTTAATTCGACACAAGCAGCTGCCATCGACAGGAAGGCACGGGTTTTGTAAGTAGAACGTGCATCGACATGTGTTCCGTCAGTGAATACTTGCGGGTAGTTTGTATACATACGGCGGATTAAATCTTTATGTTGCTGTGCCCCTTTAGGGGTCAGTTCGCCATATCTGCCTGCTGCTTCTTCAGCCAGCTTTTCGATTATGTTCAAGGCACGCTGTCCGTCGGTGGTGAGTTTATGTTGGCGTGCTGCTTCCTTTAATATACTCAACGGGCTATCGTATTTCTTTTTCTTTGTGAGATATCGTGAACCGTGACGTGCAAATGTGGAAATATAGAATGGAGTATATCCCTCAGGAACTGGGGTAAGTTTTGCCTCTGGTGCCTGGTAGGCATAATACTTGCCTGCGGAAAGTGCCGGATTGGCATTTATTTCCTCGAATGCACTTTGGGCAATTGCTGGCAGAGATACGATTCCAGCAAGTAGCATAGAAATAACTGTTTGTTTCATTTGTCTTTTCGTTTTTGTTCAGCGTGCAAAAATAGAGGCTTTCTGTACATAGTTATGCTTATGTTATAGTAAGATTGTTTAGTCGGGGATAAATGAAACAAATGTGTAATATGGATGTAACATAAAGAAAGCCGTTTCAAACAACTGAACTGCTTGTTTGAAACGGCCTTATATAATTAAATGGATGTTGTATAGTTAATGTTCTCTTGGATGATCTGCTATACGCCTGTTTATTTATATATCAGATATTTGATAAAGAAATATCCTCCGAAGACCTGAAGTGCCATACCAGGTAATCCGATTCGGAAATCCTGAAGTGCAGTATGCAGACTTCCACTTAAAGCCCATTCTTCCAATGTACCTGTCAGCTGATAAAAGGCAACTACTGCCAGCAAGAGAAGCACAGAAACATGTTTACTGCGGTGTGCCACATATCCGGCTCCAGCAGCAAGAAGGAGAGATTTCATTAAAATGGCAGGAAGAACGGCAGGAGCAGGCATCCCGAACAGCCAGGAATTGACGAGGGGAGAGGCTATAGCTGTGAGCAGTCCGGCTTTCCATCCGTATTTGTAGGCTCCGATGAGAGTAAAGAAGTAAATAGGAAGCCATGTTGTTCCTCCTGATGGAAAGAGGTGGAACAGTTGAGGCAAAACTACATTTCCAGCTACAAAAATCAATGCAGTAAGATATGTCCGTGTTTCGCTATAGTTTAATGAGTAAAGTTTTACAGTCGATTCCATAATTATGTTTTTATTTTTCTAGATTGTTGGTAGTTCTTAATTTGTGCTACAAATTTTTCTATTATCGGATAGATTTCTTCTGCCGTGTCTAGTTCTGCACAAAGTGATTCCAGCGGACATCTTCCTGTCTGGGCACGATTGATGATAAATGGCACTTCTTTTCCGAACGAGGTTTTGATACCTGCTGCCTGTAACAGGGAAAGAGCCGGAGTGCTGATGATATCGGCATATACTTCTTTCATCTTTCCCAATGCGATGAGTGCAGCAGCTCCTTTTCCTATAACTTTATCAGCCAACTGAGCGTTCTGAATAAAATCTCTTTCGTTTTGGTACAAGCCGTATAAATCAGCAACTCCACGCTGTCTGAATGCCCTGATTTCACCTTGGCTTTCTATTACACATGAGCAACCTTCCGAATGTAATAACTCAATGAGGCGTTTCATACTATACTTAGAGTGTTTCCTGTTTGAGTTGTTCTACATATCGGTCTATCCGGTGCAACTCCTTCGGTATATCGATTGATTGTGGACAATGAGGGTTGCATTGCCCACATCCGATGCAATGGCTTGCCTGACGTAATTTGGGAACGCTTCGGTCGTAACCAACCAGAAAAGCACGTCGTGCTTTGGCATAATTCTCGTCTTGTCTGCTTTTAGGCATATATCCTTCGTTTACGCATTTGTTGTAGTGTACAAGGATGCCCGGTATATCAATCCCATACGGCGAAACATCATACAATCTCTATCTAATTGAAAATTAAACAGTTATTTCTGTTTAATTAATATCAGGTAACGATTTAGAAACGAGCGAATTACAATATTCTGTTTTCTTTTGCCTCTGTCAAAGAACGATTCTTTCAATGCAAATATACACTTTACTTGTGACAAAAGCAATCTTTTTCTACATTTAATCGACTTACAGTCAGCCTTAAAGAGGGTATCTGGTCTCATTCCATCTTCTTCCTCAAAAATAACATAGCAGTCTAAATTGGTTTATGTATGGGATAGGTCTTGTTCATTCGATCCGGTAGACTACTATACATAAAAGTATAAAGGCGAGATACGACAAGGAGATGCCATGCTTTTGTGTAAGGGGAATCTCTCTTAGCTTATCGCAGACCATGTATAGCTAAGTGTTTTGAGAATAAACAGTCTGTAAAAAACGGAAAGACACCGATTATGGGCCGTATCACCATCAATGGAACCCAAGCCGGTTTCAGTTGTAAGAAAGAAGTGTCCCTCGCTTTGTGGGACGTCAAAACCAACCGGGCCAAAGGCAAGTCCGAGGAGGCCCGTACACTCAATCAGGAGCTTGACAATATCAAGGCGCAAATCACCAGGCACTACCAGTACATCTGCGACCACGACAGTTTTGTTACAGCCAAGAAAGTCTATAACCGCTATGTCGGCTTCTCAGAGGAATGCCACACCCTTATGAACCTTTTCAGGGAACAGCTGGAACCGTATAAAAAGAAAATCGGCATAGAGAAAGCCGAAAGCACCTACTGCGGTCTGGTTGCCGATTACAAGAGTCTCCTGCTTTTCATGAAAAGCAAGAAGAATGCAGAGGATATTGTCATCGAAGAACTTGAGAAATCATTCATCGAGGATTACTACAACTGGATGCTCGGTACATGCGCTTTGGCAAACTCCACTGTCTTCGGGCGTGTCAATACCTTGAAGTGGCTGATGTATATCGCGCAGGAAAAAGGCTGGATACGGGTTCATCCGTTCGCATCATTCGAGTGTATGCCCGAATACAAGAGGCGTTCTTTCCTTTCCGAAGAGGAACTGCAAAGGATAATCCATATAGAACCGAGATACAAACGCCAGCGTGCCATGCGCGACATGTTCCTGTTCATGTGCTTCACCGGTCTTTCCTATGTGGACTTGAAAGCCATAACATACGATAATATCCATACCGACTCCGACGGCGGTACATGGCTGATGGGCAACCGTATAAAAACGGGAGTGGCGTATGTCGTAAAATTATTGCCCATTGCTATCGAACTGATTGAAAAATATAGGGGTACGGATGAAAAGAAAGACTCCCCGAATGTGTCTTTCCGGTAGGTGAATACAATGCCATGCGGCTCAGTCTTGGAATCATAGGCAGGAAATGCAACTCCGGGGCGAGGTCACCCCGCACATCGGACGCCACGCATTTGCCGTTCTGGCCATACTCAAGGGGATGCTGCTGGAAACTCTTCAGAAAGTGTTTGGGCATAAGTCCATCACATACGTCCTGCGCATCCATTCACTTGTCCGGCGCAGGCGGGGCAATCTTTTTCTGGAAGTCGCCCATCTGTACGACCAGCGTGCTGACCAGCTTTCTCAACTCCTAATACGCGCTTGTTTCAATAATTGTCAGTTCCATACTAAAATTCTTTTTAAGATTCTGAATATGCGACAAAGTAACGCACATCCTATATCCTTTCCAAACAGATAATATCAGAGTCTTCCGTTGGCGTGCATTGGCGTATCCAACGTTAAAAGAGAAGGTCCTTCACCTGCATCCATGCGGCAACGGAACTTCCATTCCCTTACTTGTTTTCCATAAATTTATAGGATTAATTTCTGGTGCATGATATTAATAGTCATTATTCTGTCTGCTTTTTTTGCTTGCATAATTGCAGTTAACAGTTATCTATTCCAGAACGCATTGTTATGGAAAATGGCAAGCTGTTTTGTTGGTTTATGGATATTGTGTATGATAATTACCGTCTTCGTTTGTCGTAAACTTGAATGCTCTAATTAAAACAGTACGGTTGTCATGCTTTGTGTGTTTTATTATAAATATTATGAATTATTTGGAATTGATATGTAATATAGATAATTTTGCAGTCGGGAAATGGTTTCGGGAGGTTTACGCCTTCCGAATGAAAAGGGAACCCGGTGAAAATCCGGGACAGTACCCGCTGCTGTGAGTCCACAAAAACGGACATCGAACTTTTGCCACTGGTGTAATACCGGGAAGGCACGATGACCGGGACGAGTCAGAAGACCTGCCATGACCGGAATGAGATTTACACCTGCGGGATATACGGGTCGTAATCAAATAAGGAATAGCTCATCGGCCATTCAATATTTGAAGACAGACATATTCCCGTTCGTGTAAGTCCGCACGAACGGGAATTTTTTGTGTTTGTTAATAATATGTTTTACATTAAAATGAGTGACCTATGAAAAGAAAATTACGCTTTCTGGCAGGTGCCTGTCTATTTACCGCAACCGCCTTGTTCTCTGGCTGTAGTTCGGACGATGACTTTTTGATGGACCCGGTTGATTCCGGAACTTCGCAAACCCGTGCTGTGACAAATCCGGACGGTACTTTAACTATCACTTTCGATGATTTCGATCCCGGCATGTTAGCAGGACCTACCTCGGCCGGAGAAAATCTTTATTCGTACCAAGGGTATCCTCAAGTAACCACCATTTACGACAATACTCCGGAAGAATATCTCTTCCTTTCAATGTTTAATACTGTAGGTGGAAGCACAGAGTATTCCAGCGGCGGCATCGCACTTTCCAACTGGAACATCCGCTCCAATCAGTCGGGAAATACCGGAGACTGGTGGTATTCTTATCTAAACCAATGTTCTGTCTATAACACTGCGGTGGAAGCGGAAGGACAGAATAAGGAAGCCGGGCACAGCGGTTCCAATTTCGGTGTCGTTTACGGATATGTGGATGCTTACAATCAGGCATGGATGGCTAAACCAGAATTTTATTTCAATGTTCCCCGGAAATTGGTCGGCCTGTGGATCTGCAACACCTCATACACTTATGGTGTCATTACTTATGGTAATCAGTTCGGTTCTACGGGGGTAGCGACTCCTCTGAAAGAGATGAAAGGGTATTTCCAAGTGAATCTGGAATGTTATGATGCGAATGGCGGTCTGATCCGCACTTACAAACGTCTTTTAGCCGATTATCGTAACGGCCAACAACAGGTTGATCCTATCACGACATGGGATTATTGGGAAATCAATGCCGAAGGGGTGCAAAGTGTGAAATTCAACTTCGAGGGTTCGGATTCGGGAGCATACGGTTTGAATACTCCGGCTTATATCTGTATTGATGATATCACCATACAATAAAAAGAATATAAGGATATCCCTTCTGTCGGGGGTATCCCTGTTATTTTTCTAAAATCCACACATCATGCATCGTTTTCACTATTTTATTATTTCTGCCTGTATGCTGTTCACCTCCTGCAACAAGGATGAAGTCATTACCGAAGAAGTAGGAGGACAACCTATAATAGAACTTGACAGCGAGACCGGTATTTACACGGTCAAGGTCGATCACGAATTGACTATCGCCCCGACATACCAGAATGTTGAAGATGCTCTTTTTGCTTGGACGATAGACGGTACGCTGGTTTCTTCGGGTCCGTCTCTTCAACGTACATGGAATGAATGCGGGGATTTTTATGTCAAACTAAGAGTAGACAATGCGGAAGGCTATGCCGAAGAGGAACTGAAAGTAGAAGTGAAAGAACTCACCCCTCCGGTCATCTCACTGGCACTACCTTCGCAGGGGCTAAAAGTCGTCCGGAATACCGATTACACATTTACTCCCGATATTCAGCATTCGGATGTCGAAGGGTTCAAAATCGAATGGGTACGGGAAGGAAAAATCGTTTCCACCGAGAATACTTATACTTTCAATGAAAAAGAACTCGGTGTTTATACGGTGACAATCAACGCTTCCAATATAGATGGGACAACAACGAAAGACGTAAGCGTAGAGGTCGTGGAAACGATGCCCTACGTTGTCAAATTCCCGACCCCGTCTTACCTGCAAACATCCACGGACAGGTACACTTTTGCCGACCGTCCTGTTTTCCTGCGTCCGTTGTTGGAGTATTTCGACAATCCCCGTTTTGAGTGGAGTGTGGACGGTCAGGTCATGGAAGGAGAAGTGGAACGCATGTTCAAGTTCACGCCGTCCGCACCCGGAGAATACACCGTCTCCTGTACTGTGTCGGAAGACACACCGACGGAAAAAATAAGCAGGAATATCGACAAAGGGAAAACGGCTGTCACTGCCACCGTAAAAGTCGTTTGTGTGGACAAAAAGGAACAAGACGGCTTCCGGGCTTCGGGAAGTTCCAAGCTCTGGAATAAAGTCTATGAATATACCCCAGCTCCCGGCCAATTTATCAACGAGACGAGCACGATAGGCGGTATGACCGGCAACGAAACATCCCCTGAAGCGGCTGTCGCATGGGCAACACAGCGTTTGAAAGACAAACTGCACGTCTCTTTAGGTTCTTTCGGGGGTTATATCATCGTCGGCTTCGACCACAGTATTCCCAATTCGGGTAACCAATATGATTTCTGTGTTCAGGGGAACGCCTTTGACGGCAGTTCCGAACCGGGTATCGTATGGGTCATGCAAGATATAAACGGAAACGGATTGCCGGATGACGAGTGGTACGAACTGAAAGGATCTGAAGCAGGCAAGGAAGAAACAATACAGAATTTTGAAGTGACCTATTACCGTCCGGAAGGCAAAAAAATGGATGTCCAATGGATCAGTTCCGACGGTAGAAACGGCTGGGTAGACTATCTGTCCGCTTATCATACACAAGACTATTATTATCCGGCTTGGATTTCGGAAAACAGTTATACCCTGACAGGCACTTGTCTGGCCGCCCGCAACACCCAAGATTCTCAAACCGGTTATTGGGATAATCAGAGTTATGACTGGGGGTACGTGGATAATTTCGGAAACGACCAGATAGAAGGCGGCAGTACGGTGGATGGAAGCGGACAAAGGAACGGTTTCAAAATTTCCAATGCCATCCATGCCGATGGAACGGAAGCCAATCTGCAATATATTGACTTTATCAAAATACAATGCGGTGTTCTGGCCAAAAGCGGCTGGCTGGGCGAAGTTTCTACGGAGGTATTTTCTTTTGAGGATCTAACCAAATAATAAAAATTACAAGTATGAAAATTTATTTTCTTCCCATGCTCCTATCCTTGTTCTTTTTGGGAGCGTGTGACAAAAACGATGAAATTATACCTGAAGATGCAGATGAAAATTTCATCACATCGGTCGTGATGACCGTGGACGGGAAATCGTACACGGCCGACATTACGGACAATACAGTAACAATAACCGTTCCCTATACGGTATCGCTGAACAACGCCGAAGTGGAATTCAAGTACACAACTTCTGCAACAATCATACCTGATCCTGAAACGGTAACGGACTGGGATAACGAACGAACCTTCCGGGTGACATCCTATAACGGAGATGCCCGCGAATATACCTATAAGGTCGTGAAAAGCGAGATAGAATCTGACGGAGATGTGGAGTTGAAGACCACCGAGGAGGTAGCTTCTTTTGCCGCAACCAAAACAACCGTTGTCAAAGGGAACCTGATTATCGGCTCTGATGCGGAAGAGGCAGAAAAAATCACTGACATATCTGCATTGGCATCTTTGAAAGAGGTTACTGGCAACATTGTCATTCGTAACAGTTACAACGGTGCAGACTTGACAGGGTTGGATAATATCGTTTCTGCCGGAGGTTTACAGGTAGGTTCGACCGATGTCGCCTCGAAAGCTACGGAACTTCACATGATTTCCATGAAAGTATTGGAAACGCTCTCCGGAGACATATCGGTATATAACGACCAAGTGACGTATGTCCTATTCGAGAAACTGGCAACTATTGAAGGAAGCGTGATGTTCAATGCGTCGTCGTTACAGAGTTTTGAGTTTCCGGTTCTGACTACTGTAGGTCAGGATCTGAATCTTCAAGGACTCAATGAAGAGAACACAGCAGCCGGTTCGATTGCGTCTTTGGAAATACCGGAACTGACAAGTGTCGGAGGGGTCTTGTCCGTAAACAATCTTGCCAAGCTGACTTCCATGAGCTTCCTTAAGCTGAAAGAGACCGGTGGCCTTGATTTCCATACCGTCCCCGTGATGTTGGAAACCATCAACCTTCCGGAAATCGAAACAGTAAACGGAAGTATTATTATGGAAGCCAATATGGAAGCTCCTCCTACCGGTAGTTTTGTTCCCCAACGAAATGACGTGCTTCAGGCTTTCGGTGGAATGGACAAACTGACAACGATAAAGGGACAGATAAAGATAAAGAATTTCACGGCACTCAAACAACTTCCCGACTGGAGCAAGATCACCACACTTGGAAGCATCACGCTGGATTATCTTGAAGATGTGAGCGGAACACTGCTGTTGCCGAACGCCCGATTTGAAACCTTCGGAGAAACAGCGCCCCAGATTGAAATTATAAACAAGGTGCAGCTCTCCAAAATTGAAACAGCCGAAGATTTGTCAAATGTAAATTTTGTCATCACCAGTCTCACGAATAATAAGTTCCCTGAAATCACGTTCAAGAATATCAAAGACTTCACTTGTAAGCCAACCACCAACAATATCGATTATACCATATCGACAATTCAACATGTATATGGAAATCTAAATGTGACAGGCCAAATGCGAAGCAATGCCAAATTTCCCGACTTGGAAATCATAGATGGATATGGATATATCCAAATACCCATGTTTGCTTCAATCACAATGCCAGTCTTGAAAGAAGTGGGAGGACAGTTCTATTTATCTGGAAATTTTACCAGTTGTAACTTGCCCTTACTATCCAAAGTTTGTTGTTCAGCTTCTCCTGTATATTATAAAGAGGGAGAGGGTTCGTTAGCAATATCTTTGCAAAGTAAATCGCTGGATATTCCGGAATTGCTTCACGTAGGAGGTGAAGGGTTGTTCGTTAATAAAGCAACAGGCATTACTTGTGATAAATTACAGACTATAGATGGTACGCTACAGATAAAAAGTGCGACTTCTCTTTCTCAGGAAACACTTTCCATGGAGAAGTTGGAGACCTTGCATGGGGTTGTTTTTGACGGTTTGACGAAATTTACCGACTACACTTTCTTCGGCAAGTTTATAGAAAACGGAATGATTACGGGGGAAAGTTGGAGCGTGACGAAATGTGGGTATAACCCAACCTTCCAAAATATGAAGGACAAACAATATACGCAGCAGGATTAAACCTTATACCTTAACCAGAGTACCCGTAATGATTCGGGTACTCTTTTTTATCCGAATGACAATGAGCAGAACAATACAACGGATTTGCCTTTTTCTTTTCTGCCTGCCAGTTTTCGGCAGTTGCATGAAATGGGATTACGGAGAGATGGAAGATTTCTCTGTATCGGCCTCTGGTCTTTTCATTACCAACGAGGGGAATTTCCAGTACAGCAATGCCACGCTTTCCTACTACGATCCCGCCACGTGCGAAGTGGAGAATGAAGTGTTTTACCGTGCCAACGGGTTCAAGTTGGGCGATGTGGCCCAGTCTATGGTTATCCGGGACGGTATAGGCTGGATCGTGGTGAACAACTCGCATGTGATTTTCGCCATCGACATCAATACTTTCAAGGAAGTGGGCCGTATCACAGGTTTCACCTCACCCCGGTATATCCATTTTCTGTCGGATGAGAAAGCCTATGTGACGCAGATATGGGACTACCGTATCTTCATCATCAACCCCAAGACATACGAGATTACCGGCTATATCGAATGTCCAGACATGGACATGGAATCGGGTTCCACCGAACAAATGGTACAATACGGCAAGTACGTCTATGTGAACTGCTGGTCGTACCAGAACCGCATCCTGAAAATCGACACGGAGACGGACAAGGTCGTGGACGAACTGACCATCGGCATACAACCTACTTCGCTGGTCATGGACAAATACAACAAGATGTGGACCATCACGGATGGCGGTTACGAGGGCAGCCCATACGGTTACGAGGCACCGTCTCTCTATCGTATAGACGCCGAGACTTTCACCGTAGAGAAACAGTTCAAGTTTAAGCTGGGCGACTGGCCTTCGGAAGTCCAGCTCAACGGTACACGGGATACACTTTACTGGATCAACAACGATATTTGGCGAATGCCGGTGGAAGCCGACCGTGTTCCCGTCCGGCCTTTTCTGGAGTTTCGGGACACCAAATACTACGGCCTTACGGTCAATCCCAACAACGGGGAGGTATATGTGGCCGACGCTATTGATTACCAGCAACAAGGTATCGTGTATCGCTATTCGCCGCAAGGCAAGCTGATCGATGAATTTTACGTGGGAATCATTCCGGGAGCTTTCTGCTGGAAATAACGAGGAAGGAGGACAAAAATGAAAAGACATCTTATTCTATTGTTCGTGGGGGTAAGCCTGCCCTTTCTGCTTGCCGCCCAGCAGAAAAATTCCGTCAGCATTACCAAAAGGGTACTACGTATTCCGGAGGTTACGGTGGTGGGCAAACGACCTATGAAGGATATAGGCGTGCAACGAACCCGTTTCGATTCCATCGCCATGAAAGAGAACATCGCCTTGTCTATGGCCGATGTGCTGACATTCAACTCATCCGTTTTTGTCAAGAACTACGGACGCGCCACGTTATCCACCGTGGCTTTCCGGGGTACCTCTCCCTCGCATACCCAAGTGACGTGGAATGGTATGCGCATTAACAACCCGATGCTGGGCATGACGGATTTTTCCACCATCCCTTCTTACTTTATCGATGATGCCTCGCTGCTGCACGGAACGTCATCGGTAAACGAAACGGGCGGCGGCTTGGGTGGTCTGGTCAGGCTCTCCACTTCTCCGGCCAACCATGAAGGGTTCGGGTTGCAGTACGTGCAGGGAGTGGGGTCGTTCAGCACGTTCGACGAGTTTCTCCGCCTGACCTACGGTGACAAACACTGGCAGTCCTCCACCCGTGTGGTGTATTCCTCTTCCCCCAACGACTACAAATACCGAAACCGGGACAAGAAGGAAAACATCTATGACGAGGACAAGAACATCATCGGTTCCTATTACCCGACGGAACGCAACCGCAGCGGGGCTTATAAGGATCTGCACGTCTTGCAGGAAATTTATTATAACACGGGCGAAGGCGACAAGTTCGGGCTAAACGCCTGGTATATCAATTCTAACCGGGAACTGGCGATGCTCAGCACGGATTACGGGAACGACATGGACTTCGAGAACCGCCAAAGGGAGCAGACGTTTCGCGGCGTCCTCTCGTGGGATCGCGTGCGGGAGAAATGGAAGGTCGGTGTAAAAGGCGGCTATATACACACATGGATGGCCTATGATTACAAGCGGGACAAGGGAAACGGCGAAATGGCTTCGATGACCCGCTCACGCAGTAAGATTAACACGTTCTACGGAAGTGCGGACGGGGATTATGCTCCTTCAGAGAAATGGCTGTTCACGGCCGGTGTTTCCGTACACCAGCATTTGGTGGAAAGCGCGGACAAAAATATCATCTCGCAGGAAGGTAACAAGGCTGTTGTCGGGTATGACAAGGGACGTGTCGAGTTTTCCGGTTCCGTTTCTGCGAAATGGCGGCCTGTCGATCGTTTTGCCGCCTCGCTTGTCCTTCGCGAGGATATGTTCGGTACGGAATGGGCCCCGGTTATCCCGGCTTTCTTCATCGACGGGGTACTGTCGAAAAAAGGCAATATCGTGGCGAAAGCATCCATCTCCCGGAACTACCGTTTTCCCACGCTGAACGACCTCTATTTTCTGCCGGGCGGTAATCCCGACCTGAAAAGCGAGCACGGCTTCACATACGACGTGGGGTTGTCGTTCTCGGTGGGGAAAGAAAATGTATATGCTTTGAGCGGTGGTATCAACTGGTTCGATTCGCACATCGACGACTGGATCATCTGGCTACCCACAACCAAGGGATTCTTCTCCCCCAGAAACCTCAAAAAGGTACATGCTTACGGGGCAGAGACCAACGCCCACCTTGATATAATGCTCGGAAAGGACTGGAAACTGGATATGAACGGAACTTTCTCGTGGACTTCCTCGATCAACGAGAGCGAACCGATGAGTCCGGCAGACCAATCCGTCGGCAAACAGTTGCCATACGTGCCGGAGTTTTCCGCAACGGTGACCGGACGTCTGTCATGGCGGACATGGAGCCTGCTTTACAAATGGTGTTATTACAGCCAGCGTTATACCATGTCGAGTAATGACTATACCCTGACGGGCTATCTGCCCCCTTACTTCATGAATAACGTGACACTGGAAAAACAGCTCTCTTTCCGATGGGCCGATCTGTCGCTAAAGGGCAGCATCAACAACCTGTTCGATGAAGAATACCTTTCCGTATTGTCCCGTCCCATGCCGGGCATCAATTTCGAGATATTCATCGGCATAACACCCAAGTTCGGAAAAAACAAAAATAGTAAACGATAATCTGCATCAATATGAACGCATTAAAGAATTTAAGCCTGATTTTGTTGCTTTCTCTGGCATTTACAGGCTGCCACAACAAAAGCTCAAAAATCAATGATTTCAACCTGCTGCTTTATGCTCCCGAATATGCCTCCGGCTTCGACATCAAAGGGGCGGGCGGGAAGGAAAGCGTACTGATAACCGTCAGGAATCCCTGGCAGGGAGCGGACAGTGTAACCACATGGCTGTTTATCGTCCGCAACGGTGAAGAGGTTCCCGAAGGGTTTGCAGGACAGGTACTCAAAGGAGACGCCAAACGCATCGTGGCGATGTCTTCCACTCATATCGCCATGCTTGACGCAATCGGTGAAGTCCGGTGTATAACCGGCGTTTCGGGAATCGACTACATTTCCAACCCAGACATCCAAGCCCGCCGCGACAGTATTGGCGATGTCGGCTATGAAGGGAACATCAACTACGAGTTGCTGCTCTCGCTCGATCCCGACCTCGTTCTGCTCTATGGGGTGAACGGCGCAAGCGCAATGGAAAGCAAACTCGAAGAACTCGACATACCGTTCATGTATGTCGGCGATTATCTTGAAGAGTCGCCTCTCGGCAAGGCCGAATGGATGGTAGTGCTTTCAGAAGTCACAGGAAAACGTGAGAAGGGTGAAAAAGCCTTTGCCGCAATCCCGGTCAGATACAACGCCTTGAAAAAGAAAGTGGCCGACAGTACCCTCGGCACTCCTTCGGTTATGCTTAATGTTCCCTATGGCGACTCGTGGTTCATGCCTTCAACCCAAAGTTATGTAGCCCGCTTGATTACTGATGCGGGAGGCCGCTATATCTACCAGAAGAACACGGGAAACGCTTCTATCCCCATTGACTTAGAAGAAGCATATCTGCTCGCGTCGGATGCGGACATGTGGCTGAACGTGGGAATGGCGAACTCCCTTGACGACTTGAAGGCATCATGTCCGAAATTCACCGATACCCGATGTTTCAAAAATGGAGAGGTGTATAACAACAACGCCCGTACCAACACAGCCGGGGGTAACGACTATTACGAGTCTGCCGTCGTGAATCCTGACATCGTGCTCCGCGACCTCGTGAAGATATTCCATCCTGAACTGGTGCAGGAAGAGTGTGTGTATTACAAGCAACTGAAATAGATGCGTTCCCGTTCGACTATATTATTCTCCATATTGATTACGCTCACGGTCGGTCTTTTTTTACTGGACTTGGCCGTGGGAGCTGTCAACATTCCGATCCGCGATGTATGGGCAGCACTGACCGGGGGAAATTGTTCCCGTGCCACGGAAAAAATCGTACTCAACATACGCCTCATAAAAGCTATAGTGGCACTGTTGGCCGGGGCTGCCTTATCGGTCAGCGGTCTTCAGATGCAGACCCTCTTCCGTAATCCTCTTGCCGGTCCCTATGTCCTTGGCATCAGTTCCGGTGCAAGTCTCGGTGTGGCACTTGTGGTACTTGCCGGGATCGGTTCATCAATAGGCATTGCCGGAGCAGCGTGGGTGGGTGCGGCTGTCGTGTTGCTCGTGATAACTGCCGTCGGACAGCGAATAAAAAACATCATGGTAATCCTGATTCTGGGCATGATGTTCTCATCGGGCGTAGGTGCTGTCGTGCAGATATTGCAGTACCTCAGCAAAGAGGAATCGCTGAAAGCCTTTGTCATTTGGACGATGGGGGCTTTGGGTGACGTCACCTCCGGACAACTTCTGATTCTTGTTCCATCGGTGTTTGCCGGACTGCTGTTGGCGGTACTGACCATCAAACCGCTTAACCTCCTGCTGTTCGGAGAGGAATATGCCGTAACAATGGGACTGAATATTCGGCGTTCACGCAGCCTGTTGTTTCTCTCGACAACGCTGCTCGCCGGAACGATAACCGCTTTTTGCGGTCCGATAGGTTTCATAGGTCTCGCTATGCCTCATGTCACAAGAATGCTTTTCCAAAATAGTGATCATCATGTCCTTCTGCCCGGAACAATTCTTTCGGGAGCATCGATATTGCTTCTTTGCGACATCATTTCTAAAATATTCACCTTGCCGATCAACGCCATTACAGCTCTATTGGGAATCCCAATCGTCGTATGGGTGGTTTTACGCAACAAATCCATCACCGCATGATAGAATTACAGCATTTTTCCATAGGTTACAAAGAAAACTCGTTGCTCCACGAGGTAAATGCCACGATAAAAAAAGGTCAACTGACAGCCCTTATCGGAAGAAACGGGACAGGAAAATCGACGTTGCTCCGCGCCATAGCCGGTCTGAACCGGTGTTATTCCGGAAAAATCATTCTCGACGGGCACGACATCGCCTGCATGAAAACCGAAGATATGGCAAAAACGCTGGCTGTCGTCACGACCGAGCGCACGCGCATCGCCAACCTGCGGTGCAAGGATGTCGTAGCCATAGGCCGTGCTCCTTATACCAACTGGATAGGTAGGATGCAAGAAACAGATAAGGAGATAGTCATGCAATCGCTCATTTCGGTGGGAATGGAGGCTTATGCAAACCGCACGATGGATAAAATGTCGGATGGCGAATGCCAGCGTGTGATGATTGCTCGTGCATTGGCACAGGATACTCCTATCATTCTCCTTGATGAACCGACTTCCTTTCTTGACATGCCTAATCGCTACGAACTTGTGGCGTTGCTTCGTAGGCTTGTCCACGACGAGAAAAAATGTATCATGTTCTCGACACATGAACTTGACATCGCGTTGTCCATGTGCGATTCGATAGCATTGTTAGATACCCCGAATTTAAGTTGCTTGACCGCGTCTGAAATGCAGAAAAGCGGATACATTGACAGACTTTTCCAAAATGAAAACATCCGTTTCGACTCCTTATGCGGTACAATGATTTTGAAACAATGAGTATATACACTGTAGAAAATTTTACTTCAGACATCACTGTTGAAGGATATATCGCCGAATTCCGTGACGAACCACATTTTCTTGAACTTTGCAAACAATGTACCAATTACGGTAAAAGTTGGGGGTGTCCTCCATTTGATTTTGATACGGAATCGTTTCTCCGACAATACAAGTATGCACATCTTATGGCAACGAAGATAATCCCTGAAGACAAAGATATTCCGATTGAATATACACAAAAACTCATTTTACCGGAACGGATACGAATCGAGAGCGAATTATTGGATATGGAGCGGAAATATGGAGGGCGTTCATTTGCCTATATAGGTAAATGTCTTCACTGCTCAGATAACGAGTGTACGCGTAACTGCGGCACACCATGCCGACACCCGGAAAAAGTGCGTCCGTCACTCGAAGCCTTCGGATTTGACATAGCCAAAACGCTTTCTGAACTTTTTAACATCGAACTTCTTTGGGGAAAGGATGGCAAATTACCTGAATATCTTGTTCTCGTAAGCGGATTTTTTCATAATGAATACGAACTTTGCAACATAGCATACTAATGATTCGGACATGAAATAAACAGACAAACTAACCACATTCGGTTCAATCTGTTTTGTGATTTCAAATGAATTATAGTTAGATATGTAAAAAGCGACGCTGGAGCTTGAAATAAGTAACGGTTTATCGGTGTATTCTCCGTTAAACCGTCCTGTTTTCGTTAAACGAAAACACAACTTGCTGTCCCCTAATGGGGACAACATTCTCCAATAGGAATTGTGTATCAGCCTATTGTACGGTTATTCTCCTGTGATTTTCGGGTCATTTCCATCAGGCATTTGCCGGCTGCTCTCCCCATAAAAAGGTGGCTATCTCTCCTGAATCATGTGACTTACGCCCATAATTCAGGAATAAGGGAGACGTATGTACTGGAAATCTGCCCTTTCCATACCCTATTCTCCATTAATGGATTGTTATTTTTACACATCTGCAAATGGAGAATGACAGGTAGCCGTATACGCCTTATTGTTTTTCTTCATTGTCTCCATTAACGGATTGCTACTTCTACACTTCTGCAAATGAAGAATGTGCATGTAACCGTGTATGTCTTATGGTTTCTTTTCCTTGTCTCCATTGATGGATTGATACTTCTACACTTCTGCAAATGGAGAGCGGCAGTGAGCCGTATATGCTTCATGGTTTTTCTACATTATCTCCATTAATGGATTGCTACTTCTACACTTCTGCAAATGGAGAAATGGACATGTAGCCGTATATGCTTCATGGTTTTCTGCATTATCTCCATTAATGGATTGCTACTTCTACACTTCTGCAAATGGAGAAATGGACATGTAGCCGTATATAGTTCATTGTTTTTTTCATCGTCTCCATTAACGGATTGCTACTTCTACACTTCTGCAAATGGAGAATGACAGGTAGCCGTGTATGTCTTATGGTTTCTTTTCCTTGTCTCCATTGATGGATTGCTACTTCTACACTTCTGCAAATGGAGAACGTGCAGGTAGCCGTGTATGACTTATGGTTTCTTTTCCTAGTCTCCATTGATGGATTGCCACTTCTACACTTCTGCAAATGGAGAATGGGCAGGTAGCCGTATACACCTTATTGTTTTTCTTCCTTGTCTCCTTTGATGGATTGCTACTTCTACACTTCTGCAAATGGAGAATGGGCATGTAACCGTGTATGTCTTATGGTTTCTTTTTCTAGTCTCCATTGATGGATTGCTACTTCTACACTTCTGCAAATGGAGAACGTGCAGGTAGCCGTGTATGACTTATGGTTTTTCTTCATTGTCTCCATTAACGGATTGCTACTTCTACACTTCTGCAAATGGAGAATGGCAGGTAGCCGTATATGCCTTATTGTTTTTTTTCATCGTTTCCATTAACGGATTGCCACTTCTACACTTCTGCAAATGGAGAACGTGCAGGTAGCCGTGTACGCCTTATGTTTTTTTCTTCCTTGTCTCCATTAACGGATTGATATTTTTACACTTCCACAGACCGATAATCCAAGAATCCGTATCAGGACGGATGCATGCTCCCACACCTGCCCATAAGGATTTGAAAGGGGCGGTGGACAAGGAACGGAATCCCGCCACTTTTCCACGCCGCTACGGACAGCAGGATTCTGACGTCACTCCCGCATGGGAAGAAGCATCCGGATGGAACCATATGTTCGTCCCCACCATCATGTGTATCATGACAATAAACGACTTTGGATGACTATAAGCGACAGGTGGTTCCGTCCTGTCCTCTTCTTTCTTTATTTTGTATTCCGAAACAATGCCAGTTGTGTAATTTAATAAATTAAGATTTTAAGACAATGGATTCAGAAAAGGAAAAGAACCGGCTTTCCGATATCGTTCTCGAGAGGGTCGGACTCACGGGAAACCTTCTGTCAGCTCCCGTTTCCCCATCCCCGGAACCGGCGGTGGGTATGCCGGGGCATGAAAGGCAGGTCCGTGCAGGGAAAGTGACAGCCCCGGAAGAATACAAGAGGAGGTTTCTTGTTCCCGCTCCCAAGTCTGTGGAGTGGAAGACCGCGTATATTGACGGGAGGCTGCACCGCCGGATCGCCATGCTGGTCAGGGCCGCCGGTTGCGGCAGCATCTCCGGGTTTATCATCCGGCTGCTGGAGCTCCATATGGAGGAGCACAGGGAGGATATCGCCGCCCTGCTCGGTGAGGTCTACCGTCCCTGGGATGAGGACGGACAGCGTGGAGGAACGGCCCGCCGATAAAATGTTGTCATTGTCCAAGAAGATATATCATGACAGGAAAGAACGTAAAAGACCGGATTGGTCCCGGCGGGATGGACGCGGACCGCATCCGTGAGATCATGGGGGAAGCACCTGCCTGTCCCCGGAAGGGACGTGGAATGTCCGGTAACGACATAATGCGTCCCGCAAGGAAAAGCGGCCCCATGCAGCCGTCCGTCTATGGGGAGGAATACCTGCGTGGCATTGCGGGCGTGCAGCGCCGGTCACTGCATATTCCTGCCGCCCTGCACCGGAAACTGTCCATCCTGGCGGGAGCCTCGAGAAATGGGAAGGTCACGCTGGAGGGGTTCATCAACCACCTTGTCTCGCGGCATCTGGAAGAATACAGGGAAACGGTGGAGATGATTCTGGAAGAGTCCCTGCCCGGCCGGTCATAATAGTGTTTAACATTTAATGCAAGAAGTATGATGAAAAAAGAAAAAGAGTTGTTGGTTGCCGTCGCCAGCCAGAAGGGTGGCGTGGGAAAATCCGTCTTTACGGTACTGCTGGCCAGTGTGCTGCATTACCGCAAAGGCCTGCGTGTGGCGGTTGTGGACTGTGACTACCCGCAGCACAGCATCGCCCTGATGCGTGAGAGGGACATGGAGAGTGTCATGAAAAATGACGACCTGAAGGTGAGCCTTTACCGGCAGCACGAGAGAATCCGGAAGCTTGCCTATCCGGTCATCAAAAGCGATCCGGAAAAGGCGGTGGAGGACCTGCGTCGTTATATGGACGAAAAGGGGGAAACTTTCGATATCGTGCTTTTCGACCTTCCCGGAACGCTCCGCAGCGAGGGGGTGGTCTATACTGTTGCTGCGATGGACTACATTTTCATCCCGATCAAGGCGGACAACATCGTCATGCAGAGTTCCCTGCAGTTTACCAAGGCTCTGGAAGAGGAGTTGGTCTCCAGGAAGAACTGCAACCTGAAAGGGACCTGGCTGTTCTGGAACATGGTGGACAGGCGGGGGCGGAAGGATTTGTATGACGCCTGGAACCGGGTCATCGACAAGATGGGGCTGCGGCTGCTGTCCTCACACATTCCGAACACCCTCCGCTACAACAGGGAGGCGGCCCCTGTCTGCAAGGGTGTCTTCCGCTCCACGCTGTTTCCACCCGATCCCCGTCAGGAGAAAAGCTCCGGCCTTCCTGAACTGGTGGAGGAGATATGCCGTACCATCGGCCTGGAGGAATCCGATACCGACCGGTAGCGGATGTCAGGGTAGTATGCTCGGCATGAGTATTAGCTAACGGGTGCAAGTCCCCAATGAGCCCTAATAGCGGGAATCATACAGCCAATAGCAAGGGTGTCCATCGTGAGGTGGAATCTGAAAGAAGCTGGCGGCAAACATCTGGTCTGACGAACAGAAACTTCATATAAGGCATAAAAACCGTGGGTAAGGTTGCTACCCAAACCAAAGCCCTATAGCTATTCGGAACGGTTAATGTAGATGAAGCAGACATAAGATTGAAAGTTAATACCCTTATCCGAGGAGGTCTCACGGACGCATGAAAATAGAAAAAAATCGAAATCAGCGGAGTAAAGCTTGCCGTGAGAAGTCAGCAGAAGTCATAGTAGCAAACGAGCCGATAGGTTTGCGAAGGACTGAACCTAATAATTAAACGATAGTAATTGAAACATACCTAATGAAAGAACGAATGCAGAAAACATTATCCGAAGTTAATGACTGCCCTCAAAGAGATAGGTCGGAAACCGAATGGTATGAGGGAGTGCAGACTTTCATGTGGATATGTGAAGACAACATCGTGGAAGTACCATTCGACAAGGAACACCTTTTCGAGCAAATCCTGAGTCCTGCGAACCTAAACCGATCCTATAAGGCAGTGATTGGAAACAAGGGCTGTGGCGGTATCGACAATATGTCATGTGAACAATTGTTTTTATGGCTATTAGCCAACAAAGATGCGCTCATCCGTTCCTTGATGGACGGTTCTTACCGTCCGAACCCCGTCAAAAGGGTAGAAATCCCCAAGGACAATGGCAAGATGCGTCTATTAGGAATCCCCACTGTGGTAGACCGTTTGGTGCAACAAGCCATTAACCAAGTTCTGAGTCCTATATATGAGAAACAATTCTCCAGGAGAAGTTATGGCTTCCGTCCGAGAAGAGGTTGTCATGACGCGGTGAGAGGAGCCCAAGAGATAATCAATACAGGCTACACGTACGTTGTAGACCTTGACCTTGAACGCTTCTTCGATACCGTGAACCATAGCAAACTCATAGAAATTCTCAGCCGCACTATTAAAGACGGCAGAGTTGTCAGTCTGATACACAAATATCTCCGAAGCGGTGTAATGAACAAAGGTCTGTTCGAAGTGAGCGAGGAAGGAACTCCCCAAGGAGGACCACTAAGTCCATTGTTAAGTAATATTATGCTCAATGAGCTGGACAAGGAACTCGAACGCAGAGGACTTCCTTTTGTGCGGTATGCCGATGACTCGATGATATTCTGTAAGTCCAAAAGGGCAGCAAGAAGAGTCAAAGAGTCCATAACCCGATTTATAGAGGGAACTCTATATCTTAAAGTCAACAAGGAAAAGACTGTAGTATCGTATGTTCGAGGAGTGAAGTATCTCGGTTATTCCTTTTATGTAATGAAAGGCAAATATCGCCTTACAGTACACCCTAAATCCAAAGCAAAGATGAAATTGAGCCTCAAAGAGCTGACTAATCGTAGCAATGGATGGGGATACGTCAAGAGGAAACAGAAGCTGAAAGATTACATACGTGGGTGGATTGGATACTATCACCTTGCCGATATGAAACGCTTTCTTCTTGACACAGATGAGTGGTTAAGACGTAGAATACGTATGTGTATATGGAAAGCTTGGAAGAAACCCAAGACCAAGGTGGGGAACCTCATTAAATGCGGTATAGAAAAATATAAGGCATGTGAATGGGGTAACACTCGCAAAGGTTATTGGCGTATCGCTGACAGTCCTATATTGAAAGTGGCGATAAATAATGATAGCCTGCGAAAAGCAGGATATCCTACCTTAATGGGCTCGTATCTCGAATGGTACCCAAAATAGGAACCGCCGTATGCCGAACGGCACGTACGGTGGTGTGAGAGGTCGGTGAACATGAAAATAGGAGATAAACACCTATGATTAATGTTTACCTCCTACTCGATTAGACACCTTAAATAAGAAGTTTTAGCCTAAGATAAAGTAAGCTAATGGCATGATAATAAGGTTCTTATAATTACGACTTCTCCTGTAAAAGCATTACTTTAGTAAAGCGAAAAATAAAGGAGGAAACAAGTAATGAACGAGCAAATCAGAAACATTTTAGTACAAGAAACGACAAAGACGAGCAAGATCCGGCAACTGTATCTTCTGGGTGTTCCCCGTGCGGAAATCGCGAGAATGGTGACCAACGGAAACTACGGCTTTGTAGTGAATGCCCTGCGCCGGATGAGGGAACGTGAGGGCGGTCCGAACGTTCAACCGTTGGCAGCCGCACCGGATTACACTTTCAACCGCAAGTTCGGTATCGAGATCGAGGCTTACAACTGCTCCCGTGAACGGCTCGCACGCGAGCTCAGGGAGGCCGATATCGAGGTTACGGTGGAAAGTTACAACCATACCACCCGTCCGCATTGGAAACTCGTGACGGACAGCAGTATAAACGGAAACGACACCTTCGAGCTGGTCAGTCCGATCCTTGTCGGCGAAGCAGGGTTGCGGGAGCTGGAGAAGGTCTGCTGGGTGCTCGACCTGTGTGACATGAAAGTGAACGGGAGCTGCGGGCTTCACGTGCATATCGATGCCGCCGGTTTCAGCATGGAGACCTGGCGTAACCTGGCCCTGAGTTACAAACATCTGGAACCGGTCATCGACAGGTTCATGCCGGCATCCCGCAGGGATAACTACTATTGCCGTGGACTGGGCCATGTCTCTGACGGGATGATACGTTCCGCCCGGACGGTGGACGATCTGAAAAGCAGGATCGGCAACCGTTACCATAAGGTGAATCTCGAGGCCTACTCACGGCACAAGACGGTCGAGTTCCGCCAGCATTCGGGAACGACCAACTTCACAAAAATGCGTAACTGGGTGCTGTTTCTCCACAAATTGGTTACCTTTGCCACAAAGGGGCAGGTGCCTGCGGCCACCGCGCTCCAGGACATCCCCTTCCTGGATGGTGAACAGAAACTATATTATAAACTGAGAACTAAAAAATTATCGGCATGAACAGGCATATGTATATTTTGGCGGATGGCGGCAGGATTACCGCCTCCGACCCTTCCGAGTTTGTACGTCTCCTGCGTGAGGGCAGCTGGTTTGACAGCGGGTGCACCGATAAGGAGTACATGGTGAATTTCTCCAACCGTTACCATGAACTGCACGGGGTGACGGTGAGGACCGACACGCCGGAGCATTTCATGGACGACCTGAAAAAGTACGGTTACATCAAGGGTTGAGAGAGCCCGTTCCTTTATTGTTACGTTCCCTGCCGGTTCATTCATCTCCGGTGGGGATTTTTTTCTTTTTTCACAGTATCTGATCTCCGTCGTATCCTGTTTTCCGGAGACTGGTTTCACGGCCTCCTTCCGCAATCATTTTTTCTTTTCACCGCCCCTCCGCGATAACAAAAACTGGCTATCCATGATAATATAATACATGACAGGGGATTTAAAGGTGTTCCGCCTGTTATCTAGTATCATTATATCCCCAAAAGAGAAGCGGATCAGGAGGGGGATACCGCCAAATTTGAAGAAGATCCCCAAAAAGAAAAATGTAGAGTATCTATTTTGAATATTATTATGATTGATAATCAGAAGAATAAGTTAATGTTGTCTTTGCGATACAGGGAATTAAGATTTGCGATATAGACGTTTTTTATCCAATTTGACAAGCCGTTGTATTTTTATTTGTATTTTTGTCTGTAGTCGTAAGAAGTCACGGCTTTTTCATTTAAGCTTTGAATTGGGCGTACCATTCCCATACCCATGCCAATGCGGCATGGGCGGAAATACCATTATTGGTAATCAATGCGTTACGAATATATCAAATCTGAATTTTTCTCATTTTTGAGCCAGAAAATGCAACACGTTAGTGAAGCTTACCGCCAGCTCCCTTATTATCTGCGCCGTTCCCTTTTGCTTATCTGATATTTTTTTCCTTCTGTTCTTCCAAACGGCAATCAGTGCCAACACCATCCTTTGAATTGTATCCAGGTTCCTAGCCGCTCGTTCAGCCTTACGCTTTATGCTGTCCTGGCGGAGGTTGCGGTCAAGATCCCAGTGCATGCTTTCAATAGCCCAATGCTGTTTGGTTATCTGACTAAGCCGCTCTGCACTGCTATCCAGGCTTGAAATATACAGTCGCTGTTCAGACGTACTTCTGCCATCAGACTTTTTCTCCGTAGATGTGAGTATTTCTATAACTGTCAAATTTCCATTCCATTTCTCCCTGTCGGCAATCAGTTCTTCCCCACGGAATATACGGCATACCCTTGACTCAATCCTGCCGTGTTCCAAGTATGGACCTTCCTTGTAGATATCAGTTGGGGTGGTGGCTTTTATAGAGTCTTCAAGCCCATAGCGCAAAGATCTTTGATTCGCCTTGAGTTCGATCACGAAGTCGCTTCCTTTACCTCTAATCTTGTCTATTATCCCCTTTTGGCATGACATGGCATCTGCTGTGACGACACATCCTGACACATCTAGTTTATCCAATAGTCGGGGCACGGATTTGATTTCATTACTTTTCTCTTTGCAAACATCAGTAGCCAAAGTAAAGCTGGAACGGAGTGAATATGCAGAGACGATATTAGGGTTGCGTCCGTTGTCGTACAAGGTACCTCGCATGGCCTTGCCAACAATACAAATGATGTCAGTTGCCGAAGCGGATATTTCCTTGCGGAAAACCTCTGCAAAAGCAGACATTCGATCAGCCATCTTTTCATCGTCGATGCTTTGAAACACACGGCAGAGCGTAGCTTCTGAGGGTAACCCATGCATATTCCGGCGGATACCCGTTCAGCATTTCCGGTGATATCCGTTCAGTCCCCAGTTAGTATTCAGTGTTGTTGGCAAAGTTAATACTTCTTTCTTAGGCTCTCTCCTTTAAGGTCAAATTTTATTGCCTTATGCACGATTCTGTCCAGACAGGCTTCCGCAATGAGCTCGCTTTGGAACACATCATACCAGTCTGCAACGGGAAGCTGGCTGGCCAGGATGAGTGCCTTCCGGTTGTACCGGTCATCTATGATCTGTTCAAAGTCATGCTGTATCTGGCCGTCCAGCTTGACCATCCCAAAGTCATCGATAATCAGCAGGTCATGTGCGTTCAGCTTCCGGAAGAAGTTTGTTTCCCGTCCTTCCAGATGTGCAAGCTTCAGGTTCTCGATGAGCATGTTCATCGTGAAGTACAGTACCTTCCGGCCGTTCCTGCATGCCCTGTCACCCAGGGCACAGGCAAAGTAGGACTTCCCGGTTCCTGCCGGTCCGGTAATGATGACCGTCATTCCGCCCGTGATGTAATTTCCGGTTGCAAGGTCGGCTGCAGAGCAGGTCTGTATGCCCCTTGCCGTGTCCGTTTCAAGTTCTTCCATCGAGGCTCTCAGACGGAAGCCGGCATTCTTTATAAGACGCTGGATGCGGTTGTTCCCTCTCGTGTCACGTTCGTACTGGAGCATGATCTGCATGCCTTCACGCAGGGTAAGCTTGTCCAACTGATGTGTTTCTTCCAGAGAGCTCCAGCAGCTTGCCATTCCCGGAAGCTTCAGCTCGTGCAGTGTTCTTTCTGTTTCGTTGCTCATAATCATTTATTGTTGTTGGTTTATGTCATTTCCTGTAAAATAGTCTTTTCCGCGCATGTTCCCGTGGTTTGACGGTGTAGGCGCATGGAAGATTACCGTCTCGTCTGCGGATGCATTCATGCCGTTACGTCTGAGTATGGCTTCAAACTTGCTGTAGGAGTAAATACCGTACTCCATGCACTGACGGCAGGTAAGGTCAAACGTGGCAAGGTCATACTTCCTTCTGAGGCTGACTATGGAGTTGCACAGCTTGTAATACACCTCTTCAGGCTGTGCGGTACGTTTGGGGTCAAAGATTCTTTTTACATATTCATGGCAGTCAGGTGATATATCTTTTGCTTTCTCCACATAATAGGCTGCCGAACGCTCCATAATCACCCTGCAGCTGGATGCGAGATGTTCCCTGACTGTGGTATAGCCGTATGTATGGCTGCGGATATGTGAGGCCACCAGTTTCTGCTCCACATAGACCTTGACCCATGAACGCGTAAAGACTACTCTTGCCTGTTTTCCTACATGGATATAGGGGACGGAGTAAAAATGGGTCACCTTGTCCTGTCTCAGCTCCACATGGCAGTTTGCCTGTACTTTCAGATCGGCATACAGGCGCATCTCATAGGGTTCCGGTTTCAAGGGTTTCAGCAGCTCCTTCTCCATGGCATGAAAACGCTCCTCACGGCTGTAGGGACGCTTCTGCATACGGGTCTGGTTGTGCCTTTCCATCAGCTCCCATACGGCACGGTTCAGTTCCAGGAGTGAATGGAAGGTACGGTTACGCAATCTGGCATAGACACGGTTATATGTAATCCTTACGGAGTCCTCTACCAGAGCCTTCTGTGTCGGCGATGCCGGGTCGCATGGCAGTACCACGAAATGGTAGTAGTTGCCCATGTCCTCAAGAGCCTTGTTCAGCTTCGGCTCATGCCGGTCATTGCTGATTACAGCCGATTTGAGGTTGTCAGGAGTCAGTATGGAAGGTACACCGCCCAGATGTTCCAGACACATCCTTATGGCATACAGAAAGTCCTCCGTCTTCTGCGAAGGTACACATACCACATAGGTATAGTCGCTGTAAGGCATGCAGGCGACAAACACCTCCACCTTGACAATTTCTCCGGTTTCGGCATCCACATAGCTGAGCTTGTCACCGGCAAAGTCCACCATGAGCTTTTCACCCGGTTTGTAGGTGTTGGCCAGTACGGCCGTAACATCCTTCTTCGCAACGAGATTCTGCTTCAGATGGTAATAGAACTGTGACTTGCCGTAACCATCGGGATGAGTCGCACGGTATTCATCGAACAGGACCTGACGGCTTACATGGGATTTGGGGTCCGCCAGCAGTTCCCTGTATCTGGGTAGCAGGATCAGAAACTCTTCCATTCTCCTGTCCGTATATGCCGGAGAACCAGCATGGAACATCCGTTCCAACTCGGGATCGTCAATCTCAAGGAGGTCGCTGATGTTCCATCCGTTGGCTTTTACTGTATTCACATAACCGTTGACGGTTTCCTTGTCAATCGGTAACTTGCGGCTTACACCGCGGTTGGATTCTCCGGCCTGCTTGAGCTGGAGTACTTGTTTTATCAGACTCATATCCTTTGTTGTTCCTGCCATGACTGTGCTGTTTCTTGTTAGCTTACCAGCACAAAGGAAACTGAAACCGGGGAAAGAATGAACGGATATGCTCCGGAAACGAAGATATACGCTCACAATTCCATGCACGGCTGAACGGATATACTCCGGAAAATCTGAAAGCATACGTCTAAAGTGAACGGGTATGCTCCGGAAAAAGGGTGCTACAACCTGCAATTCTCGGAGGTGAACGGATATGCTCCGGAAAAATTGAGATTTTAATGTCTGGTTATCCATTTTTTCATCCTTTTAGGGGATGAACGGATAAAAATTACGCTTTTAAGGTATGGTTTTATACCCTAATAAGCTGCCGGAAAGTGAACGGGTATGCTCCGGAATATGTAAACCCATACGGAAATAACCCTTTCGACTGCAGGCGTTTCAAGTGACGTTTGCCAAATTGAAGTATTTCAGCTCTGGTAATACACTTGCTGAGTCTGCCCAATATTACGAGCATGAGTATATCGTAACCATTCTATTTTCCGCCACGACAATTTTATCGGCTGTTTTTCAGCCGATAAAATAAAAATGTCCGCAAGAAAATAGTTTAGTTTTAACATTCCGATTTATAAAAACATGGCAGAAGGACCTTCTTGTCGCAGTCCTTACCATGAAGAATACATTCAAACAAGTGCTTCAGGTAATCCTGAGGGGCTATATCATTAAGCTTGCAGCTTTCTATCAGAGAAAAGATGAATGCCGAGTTTCCTGCTGCATCCTCACTGCCTATGTTCATACAGTTCTTGAGCAGCAGCTTTACAGGTTTCATCCTTTGCTCACAGAGGTTGTTCGATATTTCCGCAGAACCGTCCTTGAGGATATTTTTCAGGGATTTCCACTGGTTTATCGTATAGTTCACAGCCTTTCTCATCAGTTCGTTTGCCATGAGTTTGGTATCCTGCATCATCATGACCACCTTATGATGGATACGTTCAAGAATAGGTCTCGTAAGCTTAAGTCTTTTTTCCTTAATCTGCTCACCGCTGAGTTTCATTGTGCGGAACAAGTCTTCATTTCTGAACATATCACCGATAGGGTCTATTATATCCATCGCAGTTCTGTCTGATGGCAAGGCATCGACCCACAGCCTCCTGCAGTGTGTCCAGCATCCTATATGAAGCACCTTTGAGTCTTCTCCGTCGAACATCCTGTAAACCGTATATCCGTCTGTAGATACAGATCCCATAAAATGTTCAAGGAAGGTCTTTGCTACATCAGAGGCTCTGCTGCCGTTATTGTAATGATAGTAAACCAACTTGACATGCTTTGCAAAAAAAGCCCATAAATACTTTCTCCTGTAAGCCTTGCCTTCCGGTGTTTCAACTCCGACAAGCTCGGTCGTCTCGTCAACCATAAGGTATTTTGCCTGTTGTACAAACTCCTTGAAGACATCTTCCATAAACTCCCTAAGCCTGGAGATTCCGTTATGGATATAGCCGTTCAGCGTGGTATTGCTTATGTGGATGCCTTCTCTTGCAAGCAGTCTTATCTGTCTGTTCTCAGGCATACTGAAGTCATATTTCAGACAAAGCAGACGGGCAAGCAAATCAGGGGAAAAGATTCCTCCAAGGTTTTTCAAGGGATGCTCCATCGTGTTAGTGAAAGTGCCGTCTGCAAGCTTTACCCTTGCCACCTTGTACACATGCTCCACGTTATGAGCACGCACATGTTCTATAAACCTGTATTCCCACACATCAGCCATTCCGTTACGCTTCATAAGCCTTGCACCATCCGGGAGTTGGTAATAGTCTTCTATTTCATGAACAATTACCTTATCCACCTTCAGCCTGGTCTTTGCTGCACGGGGAGCAGTTTCCTTTTTCCTTGAAGGCCTGCAGTTCTGTGCAGGTACGTTACCGGAAGAGGTATTGCTGCCGGTACCGTTACCATCGGTCTTATTATCATCATCACCTTTCTTGCCAGAACCGTCGTACTCGGACTTCTCCATTGCAGACTTGTCAATGTTACGGTTGTTCAGCAGCCTTCTTTGCTCTGAGGTACGGCCGAAACGGTGTTTCCTGCTGTCCTCAAGTTGAAGCCTGAGATTGGATATCTCATTTGCAAGCATCATGTTCACCTCGTCTTTTGCCTCAAGCTGCTTTCTCATAAGTTCCATTTCCTTTCGATTATTCTCGACTGTTGTGGACAACTCATTGATTGTATCAACCAGAGCCTTGGAGTTCTCTTTGTTTGATTCTTCAATAGCCTTAAGCCTCGCAATCAGTTCGTTTACCTGTTTGCGAAGCCCCGCCTTTTCCTCATTCGCCAGACCCAGTTGGCAGCAAAGTAACTCGTATGCCCTTTCATCAATCATGATATAAAGGTACGAAAAATCAGGCAGTTACGCAAACTTTTTATCGTTTATTCTTATATTATTTTTATTGATAATCAATGTATTAATATTAATCTTTCGGACTGACGTACATCTTGTCAACTACTATACTTTCCGTAAGATAGGCCATGTCCGACCATTGTATCCGGTAGCATTTGGAGACTTCATCAAACACAGGTTTCTTGAATCTCCCCATGACAGGACGTTTCTCGTAAAGCACATAAAATCCGCGTTCATAATGAAGTATTTTCACAACTTTTCGGTTCCTGGACATGAACATATATACATTGGATGCATCGCTCGGGTCAAGTGACATCTCTTCCCTTATACTCTCACACAGGCGGAAGATTCCTTTCCGCAAATCCACATTACCGTTGAACAGGTAATAGTTCAGGTTAGCGCTAAGTCCAAGCATATCATCCTATCATTTTATTAAGCAACAGACTCAAATCAAGAACTGTGGTATTTCTTAGGAACAATGTGGCACCTGATGTCAATTGCAGTTTTACCCACTTAATCGGAGATTCACCTTCAGGTTGTTTCACCTCCAACTTTACGGTTGGACTGTTGCAAGGCTTGCCGGTTATCCGGACTTTGGCAACCTTGGGCTGCTCAACCTGGACTGTCTTGCCTAACTTTTCGCTCCATAGCTGATGACGCTGCCAGTTCATGAACTTGTCGTAATTTACTCCATAATCCGCACAGAACTCACGAAGATCCTTGGTCTCACTGCATAACTGATAGAGGTCATATACCTCCTGGTAGTTTACTTTTTCTTTTGCCATAATCATTGTTGTTTAAGGGTTACGGCGCAAAGGTAGGTTTAGGGAACATGCGTGTCAAGGCGGAAAATAGAATGGTTACTGCCATAATCATTGTTGTTTAAGGGTTACGGCGCAAAGGTAGGTTTAGGGAACATGCGTGTCAAGGCGGAAAATAGAATGGTTACTAATTTGTTGGAAATGAGCATAAGTTTATTACTCATAATAGTAATAGGTTACGATTAAGTTAGTTATCTGCTGCATTATTTTTCTGTACGTTGCGTAATCTTCAAAGAACTCTTCAAACGCAACGATAAGACAAAAATCGGAATTATAGAATAAGTTTTTCTATATTTTCCCGATTAATGCATTTATATTTTAGATTTAATATCTCGTGATTATTATTGTTTAATATCCTCCAGTAGCTTATTAAGTATTTTTGTCCTATTATCAATCTTACTAATTTCACATTGCCATATAATTATAACTTTCCAGCCGAGTTTTACAAGTAAATCGGAATTTTTGGCATCTCGCGATTTGTTGTTTGATATTTTTTCCTTCCAGAAATCTGTATTTGAGGATGGTAATTTTCCCTTTTTGCAATTATGCCCATGCCAAAAACATCCGTTCACAAATATTATTGTTTTATATTTAGGCAAAACTATATCAGGTTTACCCGGCAATGTTTTGACATTAATACGATATCTGAATCCTTTTGAAAATAAGAACTTACGAACTAAAATTTCCGGTTTAGTGTCTTTACTTGATATTTTTGACATTATATCCGATCTTTTAGTTTGAGAAAAAATATCTGACATAGCCTATATTATTGCTTTGCGATAAGTCTTAACCATTCGGATTCATTCAATCCTACGCGAGACAGTTGTGCACAGTAACTGTTTAAAATACGTTGTGCTTGCATTTCTTTTAAGTCTACCACCCACTCATAAGTTTCTCCATAGGAAGAATAGAATACATATTTGTCCTCCTTTTTTGATGCTTGAATAATTGTAGCACCTTCTTTTGGCTTGAATTTCACTGTTTTTATTGCAAATGAAGATTTATTTGGAAATAATTTCAATTCATTATTCACAATTAACGGATATTCGCCTTTTTCTTCTAAAGGTAAAAATAAGAATCGTCTTTCCTCCTTAATTCTCACCGAATCGCATCTTTGTTGAATACAAACATAATACTTGTCTACAGATTTTATAACTGTTCCAAGTGTTAATATCGGAGCCCCAATAGCAGGTTGAAATATATTTTTATGATGCGTCAAAATGGCAAAATCTACATTCGATTTATTCACATCGATACCATCATATGCAAATAACTCTATGGTATGCGATTGTAATTTCCCCTCGTCTTTATTTGACATATCTTTTCCTGAAGCTTCTGTATATTTATCTTTAAGTCGAGGTTGCTCGGAACTAAACATTTTTTTTAAAAGGTCTTTCGATTTGCCAATAGACACTCCATTTATACTTATCGTTTCGTCTGTAATACGGTTTTCAATCCAGTTATCAACCCAATCCTTTGTATCAATATCTGTTGTCTCTAATAATTCCGAAATAGCTTCGCCAAATAATTTTATTAATAGTTGCTTGGATTCGAATGTGTTTTCCAATAATATTTTGTGCCCGAGATATGCCGGATCTAATTTGGGAGAAAAGACGCTTAACATTCTGGATGTATTATTCCTTATTGCCGATATTGAAGATAAAGCAAAATTCGATAACAAACCGTTGGTCATGTCTGCAAATTCTTCAACAATCAAAGTCGGAAGGCTTTCATACGATACTATTTTATCTTTCAATTCCGGATTATGTGCAAATTGAGTTTCCGAATTTTGTTTTTTAGCTCTAACTAATATCTTAGAATTTAAAGATTGAATAACGCAATCTCCTTTATGAAAAGAATGCTGATCCACTTTCTGATATATACTGTTCGTAATTTCAAATAAATCCGTTTCTCCAGTATACACAATTAACAGTTTCAACATCCCAGTTTGTGATAATAAATCAGATATCAATTTTAATGTAAACTCTCCGCGCGGATCGTCATTATCTGCATCTGCATCGGGATCTTCAACTTGGTTCTCCTCCTTTTCTATATCTAAATACCAATCTAAAATGACAACATCTGCTTTATTTAGTATAGTATTGTAACTATTAACATCAGAAATGGATTTGGGTGCATATACAGCACAGATTTTTCCAGATTGTGCAAATACATTCGATACATCTAATGCGCTAAATGCATTGTTAGTCATATCATTCTTATATGCTTTGTCATCAATAAAAACAATATTTTGTATAAAGTTGTTTGCAATTTCTTTCGATTGCTCAATAAATCTGTCTGCCATATTTTTATTGCATTTTTTGAATTTTAAAAGTAACTGTAGAGCCTTCCTTAGGTTGTGCCACAAATATATCATAGTTCTCTGCATTCAAAACCTCTTTACTGATACTCAACCCCAATCCTCTTCCATTGGGCTTTCTGGAAAATCTTAATTCAAAGATTCGTTCCTTATCTTGGGGTTTTATTTCAATACCGTTATTGGAAATGTATATTCCCGTATCATCCGCATGCAACCGAATAACTTTTTCAGGAACATCACTTTGTTTTAACCAATAAATGGCATTATCAATGATATTCACAAATACAGGATAGAATGTAGAACGAAATCCGTGTATTTTTCGACCTGCAAACCCGTTAGTATGTTTAAAAGCTATATTGTGTCGTTCAAGACGGGATTTGAACAAATCTATTAAAAATGTTTTAATATCCAATAAAGATATGTCTTCCCGACGTCGATTCAATCGTCGATTTAACGGGGTAAACAAATTTAAATAGCCGTCCAAATGTTCGAAATTTACCTTGATGTTTTTATATATTCCTTCCAATTTGATATCTACATCCGACCATGCTTTTAAATCTTTCAGACTATGTCGAATCGAATTAACCGTACCGTTGAATTCATGGTGCAATATTCCGACAGCCAATCCTAATTGGCTTAATTCAACGTCCGATTGCAATCGTTCCCGCAATTCCTCTAACTCTTCCGAAGCGGCTTCCGCTATTTGGTCATTTGTAATTATTTGACCGTCTTCGTTTTTTTCGACATAGAAACTTTCAAATTGTCGAATTATGCGTTCCATAACATCCGTATTTCGACTGCTTATGGATTCTATTTCTGCTTCCATTCTCTTGCGTTCCGTTACCAAATCAAAGTTATCGGCTTTATCGGTTGCCAATAATTTGAATTGATTCTTTACGCTTCGTATTTGATTATCCAAATCGATTATCAGTTCATTCGTAAGATCCTTAATTTTGCGAGAAACATCGGAAACAACATCATTGGTTTCGCTTTTCTTCTTCTTATTAAGTGACAGAGCTTCGGCTGAAATCAGTTCCACCGCTTGCTCCAACCGCTTTCGCTTACTTATTTCCAGATTCAACTGTGCCGTATAATCATCGATTAGCTGATCGATATTTTCATTGATATTTTTAAATACCGTTTGTTCCAGAATTTTAAACTCATTAAGGTACGTGTCAAAATCCGTTCTCATTGATTTTGACATTGCAAATCCTTTAGGACTTGTCACCGATATTCTTTTTCTGTAATCGGAAACTTTTTGTCTCATGGCAAATTCCAGATCTATTATCTTCTGGCTTGCTTCATCCGCATCGTTAATGTATAAAACCGAATGTAAATCGTTCCTAAAATTCGTAAGTAATTCTTCCAGTTCGTTTTCGAATTTATGTTCCGTTAAACCGGCAAAAAAGATATCGAGCTCACGAGCAAATCTCTCCTTTTTCGATTTGGCCAATTTATCCCGACGTTCAAGTGCGTTATGGTACGCATTGAACTCGTCTTTCTTCTGATTGAAGAATTCCGATTGTGCCGTTTTGTTTTTTTCGCTGAAAAAATCAGCGGCAAGTTGTACAAAGAAATTTTTTAAAATCGCTTGAAGTTGGCGATATGCTTTATTTTCAATAAAACCTTCGCGTCCGGCTTTCTCTACCAAACCGCTGTGTTCTCGGTCCGCTATTTCAATAGCACCGAACATTCGTCGATAAGAAAAGAAATATGTTGATGCTCGTTTCGAACGATTTTTTTCAATATCCAGAAAATCATAATCGGAGTCACCATACGGTAGAACTCGAATATTATCTCTATATATGTATAAACCTCCGAATTTATCTCCTTTGGCTTTAATCCTGGCATAATTTTCGACATCTACACGAGAACTTTTCAATTCTCCTTGTAAATACGCCAAGTTAATTTTAAACGGACCACATTCGGTTTCTCTATAATAGTTATCCCGCCAATTTACAATGTGATCAAATGTTTTTTCTCCATATATTTTTACTAATCCCTTGAATTGTCCGAACTCATCAAATTGCCCTTGAAAATGGTGATCCGCCAATTCAAATTCTTCCGTGGTAAAAAAGTGTTCTTTATCTATGATGCTGACAAAACTACCGTCATTCGCCCTATAGTCTCTAAATGAAATGTCAACGACGGGAGTAGGATGATCGGGGGTCATTGTATTGTGAAATCCCATCAACATTTTCTCGATTTTTGTAGCTTCGTCCGAATTGCCGTCTCCCTCTATATCGGAAATAATCGTATCGTAAACTGGGGAGATGAAAAATTGAGTTCCACCACAGCCATTGGTTAATTCAAATCCTTGTTGTAGTTGTAAAGAAAGTTGGTGTGGGTCAACTTTAAAAGACGTGATAGAACTTTTTATTTTTTCAAAATCCTTGTCGTCAATAAGTTCTTTTTGATTTAATTTATCAAGGGATTGTATTACTTCATTTTTAATACTGTCAATATCGGCTGCATTCGGCATATGAGAGTATTCTCTTACCGGAATAACAATATCCTCCAAGTTAATCCCCGGCAACTCGAATATCTCCCAATTAATGAAAGCCACAACAATATCATATTCTTTAGATCTTAATTTTGCTTTCGATACGATTAAAACCTGACTTCCTATTGATGCAATAGCCAATCTTCCTATGCCTTTTTCTCCCATGATAGGACGTCTTGGCTTTGATATGTCAATAGGCGGTAAACTGCTTTTTTTATTTGCCAATTTACTTTCGGTCCCGAGCGTAAGCCAACGAGTTTCAAATTCCTCTTTTGTCATACCGAGCCCGTCATCACGTAATACCAGCAGATTATTACATCGGAGAAAATCGATATCGAATTTATCCGCATACGCATCATGTGCATTTTTTATAAGCTCGTTAATAGCTGTAGGGATACCGGCAATTTGTTGCCGTCCCAATAAGTCGAGAGCTCTTGCCCGAGTTTTAAATTGTGCCATTGTTTTCCAGTGCTTTTATCGTTTCACCTAATCGCCGAGCATATTCACACGGAACTGCATTGCCGATTAATTTTGCCGTTGCGGCAATACTATTTGTTTTAAACACATAGGTTTTCGGGAATGTTTGCAATGTAGCACCTTCCCGTAAAGAAAGAGCCCGATCTTCTTCCGGATGTCCGAAACGTCCGTTTGAGATACTATAAAATTTAGTTGTAATAGTCGAAGCCGGTCGATGCCACCACATACGCCCGAATGTATCTTTAAAACAATCGTCTTTTCCTACAAAGCAAGGTAATTGCAATTCCGGATCATTTGCCCAATCAAGTCTGTTCCCGCCGTCGTGTTTGGTCTTTGCCAATCGTTTAAGACATACATCACTTAATCCGGCAACCGTATGGTTAAACACACTACTGTCTTTATGGCCTGCGCTAACTTTGGGAAAACCGTTCCTTTCACCTAAATAATCGGCTAATACGGTCTCTTTATCGTCCGCCTTAGGTAAATGTATATTGACATTTTCCAATCGTGTTGCGATAAGAGAAAATCTTCGACGACTTTGAGGTACGCCGTAATAGCTCATATCTACAACCTTATAAACAGGATTTTTATATCCGAGATCTTCCAATTTTCGTAGAAAATAAGGTAAGATGCTATCTTTATTTGTGATTATGCCCGGAACATTTTCCACTAATACATATCCCGGTCTATAATATTCGATGAACCGAGCAAAGTTTTTTAATAAATCCTTAGATTTTAAGGCTTTATTCTTATCCGTATTAATTATACTGTAAAATTGGCAGGGACTGCATCCTACCAAAATCAAAAAGTCATCATTTTTCCGTATCCCAAATTTTCGCTCAAAATAATTGCTCCGTAAATTCTTTATATTAGTTTGAATGAAAACACTTCCGGAATTATTGTATTCATACGTTTCTTTGGCATCTTGATCAAAGTCCACACCTGCTATAACGTTAATCCCTGCCTGTCTTAAACCGCAAGTCATTCCACCACCTCCGCAGAAAAAATCGATTGCTTTATATTTGGATGCCATCATCTTGATTACACATTTGCGTAGAACAAAGTAATTCTTTAATATCAATCTTTAACGTTTCGGCAATCGTCAGTAGTGTTTCTACCGAAGGTTGAACTTCGTTTGTACACCAACGAGAGACTGTCGATTCATTTTTACCTAATGCATGCGCCAACCATTTCCCTGTTTTACCTTGTTCCGCAAGCACTATTTTCAGTCGATTTATCCGCTTCATTTGCATAACTATTGCTATAATCTGCAAATTTAATAAAAACAACCCGAATGACAAAATGATTAGCGCGTTTTTATAATAAGAAATATTTCTAATATAAACATAAAAACATTCCGTAAAAGCGGTTTTATCCGTCGGCACACCATCGCCCAAACAGGTTTGTACGAACGTGTACCGACTGCCGCATAAGCGGAGAAAAGGGCTTTGCATCACGCCTAACCAATGGTTTAGACTGATGATGCAAGACCCATTTCTTTTATGCTTATGCCATAGAGGTGCTTTTACGGGTTTTCTATGGATTTTTCTTTTTGCGGTTCCTTTGAGCCGTAAGCGGAAAGCTGTATATGACCGCTTGCCCATGAATGGCACAAGCCGTCCCCACGGCAGGCAAACTGGGAAGAATGATTTATCCGCCCGACCAAACGAGTTTGGACAGACAGATAAACCATACTTCCTTGCAGGTGGTTTGCCGGTTTCATGTTTCCGGCAATGTTCCTTTTCCTTTTAGGTTTCTTCTTTTCACGGATTTCTCCTTTGAAGTTTTCCTGTCTAATCTGCCTCCACTTCCGTTTACCTCCATTTTCGCGCCTTTCAGTGGGCCGCATCAGGCAGTCATTTTCGTTCTGGGCGCAAAGGTAACTCCGGGATTGGACGGGAAAGCAAGGTCAAGCCTCCTGTTTTCGGAAAAAATCTCCAGCCCTGCGGGTAGTATTTTGGCCGAAAAATTATCACAAGTTATGATAATTTCTCTGCAATGATTGTCTTCATACTTTTCTGTTTCGAATTTTACAAATTGTTTCTTAGGATTATTTGTGTGGAACATAGGTTTTCCAAAGTCGGTTTGTCCACGATAAACATCTCACAGTCCGTTTCCGCTTCTATCTCTATCGTTGATGCGGTCTGTCCATAGTAGCATGACATGCTTGCGGCCATTTCACCGCCGAATGCGAACCATTGCGTCACACCGCATCCTGTGTCGGGAACAAAAGCACGGCAGATGCCGCTTTTCATGATGATCATTATCATTTTTTATTTCTTTCTTATTCTACTTTGATATGATCGAATCCTTCTCCATAAACTCCTATAACGGCACTTTGTGAAACAAAAGCCTCCGTGTCTATATTTTTTATCAGCCGGAAGCTGACCGGCGCTTCCCTCTTCCCGGCTAATATAAACATCATCTTTACTTCTCGTCCTGTATAAAAGCCGGTTGTATTGATAATCGTCACTCCCCGGTGTGGGTATTCGTTGATATGCCGCCCTATTTCTTCATTTATTGGATATGATAAAGAACTGGATTGTCGGGTACTATTCATTGCCCTGGTCGATAGCAAAGCTACAAATATAAAGAGTTACAAACCCGTCACCACTTTTTCCCGGTCTTTCAATACAAAATGACTGGAGGAAATGATAATCATATCGCAGATAAGCACCGTTCTCCCAATGTGATGTTCCGGTCTTTGTTGATGATGGCTGCAATAATATCTGTACCTTCCGTACTTCCGTTTGCTGAAAGAGCCTCCCTATGGCAACTTCCACACTCCAACGACATAATCTATCACAATATCCGTAACTTGGTATGTCATTATCCCGATAATGCAGTCTGCCAATATCTCCATGACCTGATATATCACAATCCCGGCAACGTCGGGGAGAATCCAGACCTCCCGCCGGACAGCCGTTTGTCATGTCTTTTGCCGGTATTGACTATTCATGTCTATATATGACTATAGCTGACAAGGTACCCTTTCCCACGTTTATTCTTTTTTTCTTTGCGGCGTAGGACGATAATCCGTCATCGGGAACGTCCGCCTTACAAAACGCCCAATTGTCACATGGAATTAATGTATAAATCATAGTCATTAGTGTCCCGTTAAAATCGGGACGAATTAAATATTAATCAAACAACCCCGGGAAAAGGGGATTTAATTGCTCTTTGACATCATTGAAATTAGTCTTATTGAACAACTCTTGTAAAGGTGTTTTATCCGTTAATGAAATGCTCAAAATCTGTAGGACCTCATAGGTCGAACGGCTTAAGTGCAAATCATGTTGGATAATAGCTACCAAACAATAAGTGATAATAGCCACACTTATCTGAATACGGACTGCGTTTTCTGTGGTGCCCCAGAACCTTTTGATTTTAAGGTGCTGCTTCAACCATTTGAAGAACAGTTCTACAAGCCATCTCTTTTTATAGAGATTAGCTACATCAAGTGCAGATATATGTTTGGCATTTGTCAGGAAGGTAAATTCACGATCATCTTCTTCATCATAGAACCTGATAATCCTGAATGATTCCGGATACTTCTTTTCAGAGGTATATCCTGATAATTTCACTTCAGCATCAGATAGTATATTCTTTGGTAGTCTGCGTTTCCATTTGCAGAACTTAAATTTAAGATTCGACTTGGCTCTTACGACAAAGAAAGAGCCAGTAAGATGAATCCGATATAGTTCCTTAAACGAATCATACGCTCTATCAAAAATATAGTATGCATTTGGTTCATAATGAATTGCAGACATTGCTGTTGAGTCATGTTTTGAAGCTGTGGTTACTGTAAAAAAAGCCGGAACCTGAGCCTCAATGTCATAAAGGACATGTGCCTTGACTCCACCTTTTTTACTTCGAAATTTAGCCCAAGGAAATGTTGCCAAACATAACGGAATGGTGGTTGAATCAAAAGCGTACTTCTTTCCTTCGATATCCAGAATATGAGTAGCTCGTTTATCACTGGCTTCTTTCATCATGAAGAATGCAAAATCTTCAAAGATTCTGTAATCCCTATTTTGGTTAGCTGATGCAAGTGTGGTTTTGGCCAAGGGTTCACGACCCAATCCCAAATGATAACACTTGGCTTGATGTGCTTCCAATGCAACAATCAGGTCGCGTAGGCTCTCACGATTGCTTAGCTGTCCGAACATCATAGCAAGAAGCTGGTTCCAGCAAGTGAAATGTTTGACGTAACGATTTCCATCGTATTTGTCCACGATTCTTCTGAATTTATTGTTGTTCAAAAACTCTACCAATTGAGCGAAAACATATTTGTCTTGATTCATTTGAAGCCATTTGATTTGGTTTCAAAGGTACAATTTCAAATCGTCGCGCTTTACAAATAGAGTATAATAAGCTATGTTTCAGTTATTTCAAAGAACTATTTATCCACTTTTACGGGACAGTAATGAATCATAGTTATGGACAGCATTGAAAGGAAAAAACCAAATCCGTATCATATCAACGAGAAGGAGATACTGGATATAGTTGCCGCCAAAGGCTCATATTTGAGCTGCATTTCCGGGGATCTGGAAGAGGTGGTACCCCACAAGGAATCTTCATCCCGGCCGGAGAGTAAAAAGACGATAACGGAGGAAGAGGTAAAAAATATATTGAAGCCCTCCTGAACAACTTTTCATCCAACCGGCGCAAGCCCCTGCATATTGACGCACAGGTGTACGAATGTATCTCAGACATTGTCTGGGCGGTCAGACGTAAGGATTTCACTGTTTCCGGTGTTATAAGCCGCATACCGGTTGAACATATTAAGGAAAACGCCGACGTGATAAGGAAGATCACAGGACGGGATTACAAACTGTTCCAGCCGTAATATGACGGGAAATCCTCCTTAAAACGGCTCCGGAGGGGGAGTCGGAAACCACGACACCCAGCCGGAAGTGCCTTTGGAAAGTATTTTGAACTGTATTTCAATAATTTGAGTTCCTGACCAATACTTCGGTAAATTTTTACCGAAAAATTAAAAGTTAAACAATAGAACCGGCAAAAGCTGGTTCGGAAACACTAAAGAGGTCATTGAAATGTTGTCAAAAACGAATGGTTAAGCATGAAGAAATGTGCTGAAAAAAGAGAACTAACCTGCTGATAATAAAGGAGGAAAGTATTGCATAATTCGTTATTTCTTAGTAAATTAGAAGTCTCTGAACTCTTCTGATTATGACTAAAGAAACACTCCTTATGCAATACCAATCCGAGTGCCTGTCGGCTCTCAAATCAGTAGCGAATATACAAAAACCTTTTGAAAAAACGTTCATGGACACCATGAAATTATTCATGGCCATCCCGGATCGTATAAACTTCCTCCAATTGGGCAGATATGGCTGTTTCTCAGAACAGACTTATCGCAACCTTTTTGAGCATGAAACTTTCGACTGGTTTGCGTTCAACGGATCTGTCATCAGCAAGCATCTCACAGGCAAAAGAAAAGCCATCGCCATCGACCCTTCCTATATTCCCAAATCAGGCAAGAAGACACCTTGGATAGGTTACTTCTGGTCTGGTTGTGCAGGAGAATACAAGCGTGGACTGGAAATCATGGGCATCGGTGTCATTGACATCGACAATCATGAATGCATGACTTTAGGTTCCATTCAGACACCGGATTGTAAGACCTTGGATAATATGGACAAGAACCTCGTTGACTGGTACAGCAGCTATCTTATCAGTAGAAAAGACAAGCTACAGAGCCTGTCCAGAACGGTGGTTGCAGACGCATTCTTTTCCAAGGAAACTTTCGTAACGCCTATGTGTGAGAACGGTTTCCATGTTATCAGCCGCTTTAGGAATGATGTTGTCCTGTACTATCCGACATTGGAAAAGAAAACAGGAAAACGTGGTCATCCCAAGTGGTTTGACGGCAGGATTGACTTTGCCAATCTGGATTTGACCCGGTGCAAGGAATACGAGGTGAACAAAGGAAAGCTATACGGATTGAGGGTTTATGCTAAAGCTTTCAAAAGGTATGTTTCCTTAGCCATCTGGTATCCGATGGACGGAAGAACAGACAAGTGGCAACTTTATTTCTCTACAGACGATTCCATGGATGGACGTGAGGTGCTGGATTATTACAGAACCAGGTTCCAGTTGGAATTTTGCTTTAGAGATGGCAAGCAGCATGCAGGAATCACCAGCTGCCAGTCTACCGACTTCAGGAAATTGGATTTTCACTTCAATGCATCGCTTGCTGCTGTCAACTTGGCCAAAGCGGCATGTAAGAGGCTCGGAATAGCCTATTCCATATCCTCCTGCAAGTCATTCATACACAATGCTTATATGCTTGAACGATTTATTTGCGTGTTTGGGATTAGCCCAGACCCGCAAGTTATTGACAAACTTTTCAAAGAACTCATTTTATTTACTGCCAGAGCCGCTTAGGCTTGGCGAATTTTTAACGAACTATTGCCTGACAGGAAGCAATTTTAAATAAAAACAAGAAAAATGGAAGTATATTACATTGAAGCCGGAATCTTTGAGGAGATGCTGGCTCGGACTGAGAGCCTGTCCGCACAGGCGGACCGCTTGTATGAAAAGAACAGGGAAAAGAAACCGGAAGAGTGAATGGACAACCAGGATGTCTGCCTGCGTCTTGACATCTCTCCACGTACCCTGCAGACTCTCCGGGATACCGGACGGCTGGCATTCACCCAAATCCAGCGGAAAATCTATTACAGGCCGGAGGACGTAGAAAAGCTGATGGCCTATGTCGCCATGAAACGCAAGGAAAAGGCGGTGAGAGAAAAAAGAAAGAATGAATAATTAATCGGAAGTAGCATGGAAGGGATTATTAGCAAAGAGACGGGTAGTGTCCGCCGGTTCTTTGGCCTGCTGGATAACATCCAGACGAAGCTGGAAAGGCTTGCGGAGGATAACCGCCCCCTGTTTAACGGCGAGCGTTTTCTCTCTGACAAGGAGTTGTCGGACCTGCTAAGAATCAGCCGCAGATGCCTGCAGGATTATAGGGACCAGGGGCGTATTTCTTATATCCGGCTGGGCGGAAAAATTTTGTATAAGGTATCCGACATTGAGAAACTCCTGGAGGATAATTATCATGAGGCCCTGATATAATCGGGGGCGTTCAATATTTAAGAATGCCGGCCGGAACCAATGTTTAATGGTTCCGGCCGGCATTTCATTATTCGGACATTTCCGTCAGAAGGACCGTATCCCCTTTCTGTCTTCTTTTCATCAGCTGGTCCATGTCACCGGATATCTTCCGGTCGGTAACCTGTGCATAGACCTGCGTACTGTTGATGTTCGTATGGCCCATCATCTTGGCGATGCTCTCTATCGGGATGCCGGAGGACAGCATCAGGGTTCCGAACGAATGGCGGGCCATGTGGTAGGACAGGTTCTCCTTCATGCCCAATGCCACGCCCATTCCATGTACCTCGTACCAGAGGACGTCGCGGACCGGCAGCGGGAATACCGGTCTGTCGTCATCCGTGGTGTTGTAAAGTTCCAGTATCTGTTCGGCTATGGGATGCAGCGGGATGAACGCCTCCACGTCCGTCTTGGCCCGGCAGACGCGGATATATTTTCTTCCTTCCGAGGTCTTTCCGATGTGCCGGGGATGGAGTGCTCTCGTGTCCGCATAGGCCAGACCGGTCAGCGAGGAGAAGATGAACGTCCTGCGTGCAAGCTCCATCATCGGGTCGGGCAGCGGGGTTTCCATCATCCGCTTCAACTCACCCCGGCTGATGTGCCTTAGCTTTAACGGTTCTTTCTTTTCATATGCCACATCCTCTATCGGGTTGGCTCTCAATATCTCCCGGTCCACGGCGATGTAGATGAGCCGGTTGAGCCAGCACAGACAGTGGCTCACGTGGCTGTTCCTGTAGCCCAGCTCCTTCTTAAGAAAGACCTTGAACGATTCGGCGAACTCCTCGGTGATGTCCGAAAAGGCGATGTCCTTCATTCCGCGGGATTCGATGAACTGTCTGAGATTGAGCTGCGTGGTCTTCGACTGGCGGTAGGTCGAGGTGGAGTTGATTTCTGCCGAGCGGATTCTCAAACGTTCGCGTTCCACCTCTCCGGCCTGCAGGAGGTATTCCGGCACGGAATTGGCACCTGACACGGTGGCCTTGAGCAGTTCGGCCGTGACCACTCCCTGATGCTTCAGCAGATTATCGTATGCCTTTTCCAGCTGGTCACGGAAACCGGCGAGGCGGTTGTTTTCCCTGACTGTTCTGATCTCACACTTCTTGCTGTCCCAGTCCTCCGGCCTGCAATAGATGCCGGTGGCAACGGCTGACTTCTTGCCGTCAATGCTGATCCGGCAGAGGACGGCGGTCGTGCCGTCCGATTTCACTTTGTTACGGTTGATGTAGAATAAGAGCTTGAATGTACTGCGCATGGTAATGATATTTTTTAGGGTTAAAGAATGAGTTTCAAATCACGGGTTGCCTCGATGAACCTGTCCATGTCCTCGAACAGCCGCTTCGGGCTGACACGTAGGCTCGGCAAACAACGCCTTTCCGCTTTACAGCGGTAGGTTTTCGTTTGCCTGCCCCCGAACCGTACTTACACGTCTCCATGTATACGGCTCTCCATCTGTAACATCATCTTACTTGACACATCTCTGGATTTTTGCGTTACACTCCGCACATACAACCAAAGTCTTTCTGTGCATGTAGAGCATTTTGCGTTCCCAGTCATTTTTACCTTTTAACTCTTTGAGTGTGCGGACATGGTGCATTACCACTTCTCCGTGCTTGCCACATAGTTCGCACGTTTTTGTTGTAAGCCTTTCTATCAGACTCAACGATGGCGTTTTGAACATGTACGGCAGATTGTCACTTGGGGCTGTTTCACAATCCGTTTTACGGGCATACCCCTCATTATAGAATACCCTGTACTTGGTTTCTCCTCCCTTGTTTACAAAAGGCACTGCAAAGAGATTGTCCTTGCGGTATCTTTCAATGACTTTTCTCACTGACATATTCAGCTTTTGAGCAAGAGTTTTGTACATGGAGAACTTCATAATACAGCCGAAAGAGCGTCCCAAAGCCGATGCATTGTTTGCTATTGAGTAATAGTTGTAGAACCCTCGTATTTCGGTATTAAACTGAGCTACAATCTCGTGCGATTCATTGTCAATCATATAAGTCCGGCCTTTTGACACCCATGTTTCCTTGCCGTGTTTGGTGACAACTTTCATGGCTTCGAGGCTGAGCAGCTTGTTCTTTATTACTTCTCTTGAAACGTGTAGTATCACATTCCCGTTGAAGTATCTGCGCACTGTTCCGTTACTGTTTCTCTTTGTGGCATAGTCTTTACGGACATATATTTCGTAACCCAAAAATTTTGCGCTGTCTTGTGCATTTGTAATCAAAGTCTTTTCCTGTGACATCTCCAGTCTTAACTTTTCCTGCATAAACTTAGTGATGTCAGCTTTGATTCTCTCACATTCGTTTTTCGTTCCGATAACTCCGATAAGGAAATCATCGGCATAGCGCACGTATTTCAACCTGCGAAAGTTTACATCCATATCATTGCCACTCGGCATTGTAAGTATCAGCTTCTGCTTTTCGTGCAGTTCTTCTACCATCCTTGTTCTTACGTTTACATCCTCTACTTCATTTATCCTACGTTTTAGGTAGTGTACTCTGCTGTTGAGTTTGCAAATATCCTTGTTGCGGCTTCTTGCTGTCCCTTTATTGAATTTGTTGGCATATTCATCCATGTACTTATCGAACTTGTCTAGGTATATGTTTGCCAAAATAGGGCTTATGATACCACCTTGCGGTGTCCCTGAATAAGTCTTGTTGAATTGCCACTCTTCCATGTACCCTGCATTGAGGAATTTCCGTATCAGACGAAGAAATCTGTCGTCTGCTATTCTGCCTTTCATTATTTCTATCAGCACATTATGGTCTATGTTGTCAAAGAAGCCTTTTATATCTCCCTCAATGAACCATTTTGCACCGTTGAAATTGTTTTGTAGACTTTTCAGTGCTGTGTGGCAGCTTCGGTTGGGTCTGAAACCGTGCGATGTCCACTCAAAGTGTCCCTCATATATGGCTTCAAGCACCATTCTTACTACCTCTTGAACCAATTTGTCTTCAAAAGACGGTATTCCTAGCGGACGCATCTTCCCATTCTTTTTCGGAATGTAAGTTCTCTTTGCAGGATTGGGACTATAAGTCTCATCCTTTATACTCTCTATGAGTTTGTTTATCCTGTCAATGCTCATTTCATCCTCAGTTTTGCCATCTGTGCCGGGTGTCATGTTGCCCGGCTTTGCACACATACGTTGGTAGGCGACAAAGAACATCTGTTCATTGAATAGAATACGGTAAAGCCTTTCGTATTTATACTCGGGCTCATTGCTGTGTCCAGCTAAAATGTTTAATACTTGCTCTGGATTTCTCATACGTCTCTCACGTTTTCCGTTGTTTGTATTAAAGTTACAGACTACTTCCCTTCGCCATGTACAAGGCTTTCCCTTGCTCGGACTACTACGGAAGTTCCGTTACCATATCGGATATTCAAAAGCTTTCTTTATAGCTGTTTGTTCCAGCGTTCCGACTTAGGTAATCCCCAGTTAGTTCTCTTAATAACTATTAGCACGACATACTGTCGGATGCGACTTTCGTTCTTGTCCGCTTATTGCGGCTGTGTCATAGTCGGTTCTTTATGCTCTGCACTAACGCACAAAATAGGCAGAGTACTATGAAACAACGTATGTATAATAGTCTTCCGTTGTTGCAAGATTTGGTACCACTGAACTATCATTCAACCAATCAAGGCTTCATCCTTATGTATGTCTTTTCGTCTTGCCCCTCAGTCGCCACCTGACTATTAGTGGACTTGGAGCTTTAATCAGTATGCTACACTCCCCATCGGGTTTCCCCTTTGGATAAACTGATTGACGATAGGATTATATCGAACCCAATCCTAACTTCTTGCTAAAGAAGTATTTATTAAGCGACCATTCTGGGCGCACGGGCGTAAATTTGTGTGGTCCGGACATTGCTATGTCCCAGCATTTTGCTGATGGTCTCGATCGGTACTCCCTCCTCGAACGTGACCAGCGAGGCGAAAGAGTGCCTCCCCATGTGGTAGACAAGGTCCTGGCTGAGTCCCGCCATCAGACGCAGGGCTTTCATATTTCCTCTGAGGGTATGGTAGTCCTGTGGTGGGAAAAGAGTCTCGCGGGTATCGTCCCGGTATTTCTCAATCAGCGCGACGGCTTCCGGAAGCAGCTTGACACGTCCGAGGTAGTCGGTTTTCTTTCTACGGTACTTCAGCCAGAGGCTGCCCCCGTCGTCAGTGAAAAGGTTCTCCCGGGTGATGCTTACCGCATCCGCGTAGGCGGTGCCGGTGTAACAGGCGAAGAGGAAGAGGTCTTTGGTGATAATATGTGACCTGCGTTTTTCCGGTATCTCCAGATCACGCAGTTTCTCGAAATTCTCACGGCTCAATGCCCTCGGCGTACTTTCCTTCTGCTTGGGCAGCTTGAAGTGGCAGAAATGGTATTTCTCCGAGTGGCCCTCCTTGTAGGCGATGCGGCAGATCTTTTTCAGGATGGCCAGGTAGCCGCGAAGCGTGTCCACGGCATATCCCTTTTCCAGAAGGATGAAATCCTGGTAGTCGCGGATGAACTGCTCGTTGAGCTGCCCGAAGGCAAGGTCCGGAACCTTGAATTTCGCCTTGATGAATTCGGAAAGCGTGCGGTAGGTGAAGAGGTAGGTCGAGAGTGTGGTGGGCGCACGGTCCACACCAACACGGGCCTTCATTTCCCCGTTATGCCGGTCGAGAAGTTTGAGCAGGGTCATCTGCATGCCCGCATTGCCCTGGAACATGTCCCTGACCGCAGCGGCATCGAAATCCCTTTTTCTTTCCATGAGGGAATTGAAGGCCGAGTGTATGGCAAGCAGCAGTCTTTCTATTTTTTCATTGGTCTCCACCGCTTCCCGGCTCTTGCCGTTCAGCTGGCTCTCACGCGCGTTCCACAGCCCGGGGGTGCAGGAGAGCTTGCAGCTGAACTGCGCCATCGTGCGGTTGAGGGTGATCCGTCCCATGATCGGGGCCTTGCCGGTCTTGCCCGGCTCGCTCTTTTTCAGGTAGAGCAATACCTTGAATTTTTCCACTTTCATACGCTCTTTTTTAGGTTGTAAAAATACTCCTTTCAAAAGCGTTCTTTGGTATGCAAAACATTGATAAACAGTGAATAAAAATCCGTTCTGCCTTTACCGGTAAAAATCCGGTTACCTGCCGTTGTTTCCGAAACAGGCGGCTAACAGTCTGGTAACTGAAACGCTGCAATATTTTGTTTTATTTTGCAGGTCTGACTATCATGCAATTCTTGTAAAATGCTTAATTATAAACGATTTACGTTAAATTCGCACCATTCTGTTTTTTATTGCATTTCTAAATATTACTTATAAAGGCAAGGCATACAATACTTACAGTCATTACACGGAACGGTCGGATAACGTAGCATCAGCTGTGCTGTTTCTTCAAGGAAGTCTTTTTCTTCCTGAGTCAGTGGTACAAGTGGAGAATAAGTACGTATGTTATCTTGCAAGTGCTCCATGTAAGTCATTCCGCTCAATACCGTCAGAACCTTTTCGGGTGAACCGGCGAACCGGAAAGCCCACGAAGCTACACTCCCTTCCGGATTCCGTTCTTTCAGGCGTGTGAAAATATGTTCCGGTATATTCGAAAGTCTTCCTCCCAGCAAAGGTTCCATTACTACTACCGGAATATCTTTTTTAGCTATCTCACTATACAGATAATCAGCATTTATGTTATTTCCAGAAGCATGCTTCCAGTCCGAATAGTTCAACTGTATTTGGATAAAATCCCAATGATACTTGTCGTGCAGGGCAAGTGCCTTGTCGAATTCTTCCTTAATGCCGTGGAACGACCATCCTAAATGACGGATTCTTCCGGCTTCTCGCTCTTTTAACAAGAAATCAAGCAAACCATTGTCGAGAAAACGTCCTTCCAGTCCTTTCTTTCCCGGAGCGCCTAACATGTGAAGCAAATAGTAATCGATGTAATCTACTTGTAGTTTCTTCAGTGAGTTATGGTACATCTTTACTCCGAAATCATAATCGGAGTTTGAAAAGTTTGACATCTTGGTGGCTACAAAAAACTTTTCCCGTGGATGGCGTTTCAGGGCAATACCTGTCGATGTTTCCGACCATCCTTGTACATAAACCGGAGCAGTGTCGAAATAGTTTACGCCATGTTCGATAGCGTAATCTACCAGTCGGTTCACCTCTTCCTGGTCGATGACATTTCCTGTTCCGTCAGGAGCAGGAAGGGTTGGCCGGCGCATACATCCGTATCCCAGCAATGATACCTTGTCTTCGTATGGAGGAAAATTACGGTAAGTCATTTTACCTACAGGTACAGTGGTATTTTCTTCTTTTTCCGAATCTTTTTTTGGGGAACATCCGTAGAGAGAGGCGGTTGCTCCTAACGTGCTGATACCTACTATCTTTAGGAAATCTCTACGGTTTATATTATGTTGCTTGTCCATTTTCTGTAATTTTTGAAAAGAGTTGTTTGAAGAAAGATTAAATCATACGATGATGTTCGTGCCCTTCTACATAAATGGCACTGAACGGACGTGCCGGACAGAGATTTTCACATGCTCCACATCCGATACATTTCTCTGTATTGATAGCAGGAATCTTGAGTGATTCAGGATTTCCGGCTTCAGAGGGTATCATGGATATGGCTTCTGCCGGACAGTGACGGGCGCAGTTGCCGCATTCTTGTTTGTCTGTAAGTGGAATACAGTTTTCCTTAACCCATACAGCATGACCGATTTGTATGGATGATTTTTCTGCTTTGTCTATCTTCAGGATTGCACCGGCAGGACAAACTTCCGAGCATTTTGTACATTCCGGACGGCAGTAACCACGTTCGTATGATAGCGTAGGCTGCATGAATGTGTCAAGTGACTGAGAAGGACGTAAAACGTCATTCGGACATGCAGAAACACATAGCTGGCAAGCTGTACAGTGTTGCTGCATATTGCGTGCGCTCTGTGATCCCGGAGGAGTTATCGGTGTTTGGCGTTTAGGAGCTTTTTTTTCGATGATATCTGCCAAACCTCCATCCATCTTGATTTTTTCCGCTTTTTCTATTACTTGTGCCTGAAGGGAGGAGGTTACCAGAAGCAGAGAACTAGCGAGAAACTCTCTTCTGTTTTCGCCCTTCGGCTGGCTGACTGGTTGTTTTTTGTCTTGTTTGGCATAGGCAAACCGATAATGAATAGCGTTCTTCTTGCATTTCTCGATGCAATTCATGCAGACAACACAGCGGCTGCTGTCTACCTGATAGTTTGTGGTATCAATACATGAAGCCTTACAGTTGCGTGCACAGAGTGTACACTGGTTACATTTTTCTTTGTCAATGCAGATACGGAACAGTGAGTAACGTGATAAGAAGCCCAATATCGTACCTACAGGACATATTGTATTACAGTAAGTTCTGCCGTTTCTCCACGATAATACGACGACCAATACAGCCATTGCTATTGCAACTATAAAGGTTGGCAGGCTTTTGAGCCATACTTCAGTCTGGTAGAATGCATAACTGTCTGCCCGTTCTGCAATACTAGCCAGCAGATTATTCCCCCACATCCATACGGGTTGGAATAAATTGTTTGCCATGCGTCCATAGATTCCATAAGGGTCGAGCAGTGCTACAAATGCATGTATGCCGGCGACGAAAGCTACGACGAGCAAAATCAGCATGGTATACCGTAACCAGCTTTTAGGTTTGGAATAGGAGTAAGGCATTTTTTTTCTTTCTTCTGCCTATTCGTGCCACGATGTCCTGAAATATACCTAAAGGGCATATGACCGAGCAATAGATACGGCCGCTTACAAGAGTAAGCACAACTAAAAATAAGATAACTCCGGCGTTAAGTGCCAGCACTGCGGGAAGAAACTGTATTTTGGCGAGCCAGCCCAGCCAGGTGTGCAACATTCCCGTGAAATCGACGAACAGTAGTGTAATAAGCAGGATACATATCGTTGCCAGTATCGTTCTGATTTTCCGTAGCATGATTTTGAATTTTTAAGTTTACTTGTCAAAACTGTTTGAAAGCAAAAGTACGAAAAAACTTGTATTGTTGAATATCATTCCCAGGGAAAAGTGAAGGATTGTTACTGCTTGAAGCAGAATCGATAACTTTTGAAAAGCATTCGTATTATTTGATGAGTGTGCAGACGAAAAGTTATGAGCTCTTTTCATATCTCATATTTGGGCATTTATATGACCATGAAAAACTCTTTTTTATCTTTTATTTAAAAACAATCTAAATAACTTGCACAACATGATTCAATGATTTATCTTTGCCGCAAAATAAAAACAAACATGAGATTATCGGAACTACAAACAGGAGAGAAGGGTGTGATAATAAAGGTAATGGGTCATGGAGGATTTCGCCGGCGCATTATTGAAATGGGCTTTATAAAGGGTAAGACAGTTGAGGTCCTTTTAAACGCTCCATTGAAAGACCCTATCAAATACAAAATTATGGGATATGAAATATCACTTCGCCGGCAGGAGGCTGCCATGATAGAAGTGATGAGTGAAGAAGAAGCACGTGAATCCATGCAGGAAACCCACTTCCATGATCCGATAGCGGAAGATATTCCTGTGTCTGAAGCAAAACTGAAGGAAATTGCCAGCGGGAAACGGCGTACTATCAATGTGGCCTTGGTGGGAAATCCGAACTGTGGAAAGACATCACTTTTTAATGTCGCTTCCGGTTCGCATGAACATGTAGGTAATTACAGTGGAGTGACAGTTGATGCCAAGGAAGGACACTTCGATTTTCAAGGTTATCATTTCCGTCTGGTTGATTTACCGGGTACCTACTCACTTTCGGCTTACAGCCCTGAAGAACTCTATGTGCGCAAGCATATCATTGACGAAACTCCTGATGTGATAATCAATGTGGTGGACGCAGGAAACCTGGAACGTAATTTATACTTGACTGCTCAGCTTATTGATATGAACGTCCGTATGGTTGTGGCGCTGAATATGTATGATGCGCTTCTTCATAGCGGAAATACGCTTGACCATAAAAAACTGGGACAGTTGTTTGGAGTGCCTATTGTTCCAACAGTAAGCCGTACAGGAAAGGGTATTGATAACTTGTTTCATGTAATTATCGGTCTTTATGAAGGCGCTGATTTTATTGGTCAGAAGGAAGAAATACAAGATGAGGCTATGCGCGAGTATCGTGAATGGCATGATAAGTATGTTCCCGATCATAAATATGGCAGTCATGATGAGGAAACTCATGATTTTGATGGAAAGAGTTATATTCGTCATATTCACATTAATCACGGGCCTGAACTGGAGCGGAGTATCGATGCGGTAAAGGAGGTGATATGTAAGAACGAAAATATCCGTTACAAGTACTCTACACGTTTTCTAGCCATTAAGTTGTTGGAAAATGATAAAGATATTGAGCAGCGTGTCATTTCTACTTTGCCCAATGGTGAGGAGGTGATAAGAGTTCGCGATAAGGAAGCTGAGAGAATACGTTTATCGATGAACGAAGACAGCGAACAGGCTATTACTGATGCTAAATATGGATTTATAACCGGGGCTTTAAAGGAAACATATACAGAGAAGAATCAGAATACGGAAATGTTTACGCGTATCGTAGACAGTATTGTGACACATAAAATATGGGGATTCCCTATTTTCTTTGTCTTTCTTTATCTGATGTTTGAATGTACTTTTGTATTTGGAGAATATCCGAAAGGATGGATAGAGTGGCTGGTTGAGCAGATAGCATCGTTGGCTGAAACATTTATGCCGGCAGGTCCGCTGAAAGATCTGATTGTAGATGGTATAATAGGAGGAGTAGGAGGGGTTATCGTGTTCTTGCCTAATATTTTGTTTCTCTATATTTTTATTTCGTTCATGGAAGACTCCGGATACATGGCGCGTGCAGCTTTTATCATGGATAAGATTATGCACAAAATGGGGCTGCATGGAAAATCGTTCATTCCGCTGATTATGGGTTTTGGATGTAATGTTCCTGCTATTATGGCTTCGCGTATTATCGAAAGTCGTAAATCTCGTCTGGTTACAATTCTGATAAATCCGCTTATTTCGTGTAGCGCACGTCTGCCTATTTATCTGGTGATGATCGGAGCATTCTTCCCTTCAAAGGCTAGTCTGGTACTTTTGTCGATTTATGTAACAGGTATTTTGCTGGCGGTGTTGATGGCACGTATCTTCAGCCGCTTTATTGTGAGGGGAGATGATGCTCCTTTTGTTATGGAACTTCCTCCTTATCGCATGCCGACTGCTAAATCTGTACTTCGACATACATGGGAAAAAGGAGCACAATATTTGAAGAAAATGGGAGGTATTATTATGATTGCTTCTGTCATTATCTGGTTCCTGGGGTATTATCCTAATCATGATGCTTATTCTACGACGGCAGAACAGCAGGAAAATTCGTATATCGGACAAATAGGAAAAGCTATTGAACCTGTAATAGAGCCATTGGGATTCGACTGGAAGATGGGTGTTGGTATTCTGTCGGGAATAGGTGCGAAAGAGCTTGTTGTAAGTACTTTGGGAGTGCTTTATACGAATGATGATGGTATCGAATCGGTCGACCTTGCTGATCGTATTCCGATTACTCCGCTGGTTGCCTATGGTTATATGCTGTTTGTTTTGATTTATTTCCCATGTATCGCAACAGTGGCAGCAATTAAAAATGAATCAGGCAGCTGGAAATGGGCTGCATTTACAATCTGTTATACTACTTTGCTGGCATGGATTGTTGCTTTCCTGGTTCATCAGGTAGGAGGTATATTTTTATAAAATAAGAAATATGAGTGTACAGGATATTATAGTTTATATCATAGTGCTTCTCTGTGTGATGTACACAGGGAAACACTTCTTTAAATTTTTCAGAAAAAGAAGAACTGGGGTAAGTGGCTGCGGTTGTGGCTGTTCGGGCTGTGCTATGTCGAATAAGCAAAGTTGTAAAGACATGGGAAAAGCAAAAAAATAGCCCTTAAGTATTGCAGATTCGAAAATTAGTTATACCTTTGCAGTGCAATCGGGAAAAAACGGTTACTTTTAGGAAATGGTTCCTTGGATGAGTGGCTTAGTCAGCGGTCTGCAAAACCGTGTACGGCGGTTCGAATCCGCCAGGAACCTCATAGGGAAGGTCGACTGATATATTCAGCCGACCTTTTTTCGTAATGGGAAAACTATTATTCATATAAAATCAATAAAACATGAAAACATTATTTTTTTCTGTATGCTTGTTTCTGGCATCAGTTTCTGCAACAGCACAGCAACGTTATTCGCAGGAAATGGCACAATCACAAGGTAAACAATGGACTCATGGAAAGTCATGGGATTATGTAAACGGTCTTGTAGCTAAATCTCTTCTTAATTTATGTGAGCAGTATCAATATGCTGACTGGACTGGTAACTATTATCAGTGGGCAAAAGAATATGCGGATAATGCCATTAATCCGGATGGTACGTTTAAGAATTTTAAAAAAGGAAATATAGACAATATAAATTCAGGAAAAGTTCTTTTTGCTTTGTATAAGCGGGAAAAAGAACTTGACAAGCAAAATGGAACGGATAATGCAAGCCGTTATAAGAAAGCTGCTGATTTCTTGCATGATTACTTGGTGAATGATTATTCTCGTATTCAGTCGGGCGATGCAAAAGGATGTTTTTTCCATAAAGATATTTATCCCGATCAGATGTGGCTGGATGGACTTTACATGGGGGCTGCTTTTTATGCTGAATGGCAAGCTAATTTTGAACCGGATAATGAGCAGGCTTGGACAGATATCGCTCACCAGTTTAAAACAATTGCTCGCCATACATATGATAAGGACAAACAGCTTTATTATCATGCCTGGTCAGCAAATCCGGAAGATAGCAATTCTTTCTGGGCGAATAAGACTGAACCATACAAAGGTTGCTCAAAAGAATTTTGGGGACGTGGTATGGGATGGTACTTTGCTGCTTTAGTAGATGTATTGGAAGTGATGCCGAAAACTCATGCTGACTACAAGGAATTAGTAACTATTACAAATACTGTAGCAAAAGGTTTAAAGCGCTGGCAGGATAAAACTAGCGGAGTTTGGTACCAACTTCTTCAATATGATAATTCGTATGTTGGAGAATGTGGTATTGCAAACTATCTGGAATCTTCTGCTTCTAGTATGTTCACTTATGCATATCTGAAGGGAGTTCGTCTGGGTATTCTTCCAAAATCATATGAAAAGGTTGCGGAAAAAGCATATCAGGGACTTCTGAAAACATTTGTTACATCAAATAATGACGGGACTATTAATTTAAATCAGAGTTGCCGTTCTGCTGGTTTAGGTCCGGCAAAAGATCCTTCTCGTGATGGTTCAGCTAGTTATTATTTGTGTGGTAAGGATGTAACAATTGTAAGTAATGAAGGTAAGGCGATAGGACCATTCATTATGGCAAGTTTGGAATATGAATTAAAAAAATGATATTTATCATATATCTGTAAGAATTGAACATGCTTCTTTTCTATTTATCGGCAGGTAAAATCTATATTATAGATGTAAGTTTTTTAAAACTCTTCTGATATCTGCTGGTAAGTGAAAAAGGAGCATGTATTTTGTTGATTCTTAATACTAAAGTCTGTAATGTTTAGATTCCAAAAATCTCTTTTTTATTTAAGATAATCCTTGTCTACTAAAAAAATAATATATTTCTTTTTAATATTTTTCAGTTAAAGTATTGTTTATTCCAAAAATAGTTGTACCTTTGCATCGCAATTGAAAATAACGGTTGCTGAAAATAATGGTTCCTTGGATGAGTGGCTTAGTCAGCGGTCTGCAAAACCGTGTACGGCGGTTCGAATCCGCCAGGAACCTCTAAAATAAATGATGCACTCTTAGCTCAGTTGGTAGAGCAACTGACTCTTAATCAGTGGGTCCAGGGTTCGAATCCCTGAGGGTGTACTTCAGAAAACTAGCTTATTAGAATGTAATAAGCTAGTTTTTTATTTTTACTCAAATTCTTTCAAACCTCGAGTTCACGGGACAACGTAAAAGCTGAGGGTACGGCGAATAAATGGGGTCAGTAGAAATTTAGTGGGGATACGCATATAGCTTCGCAATGCGGAATAAAAAGAACTTCTTATCAGCTACTCCTCTTAGATTTGCTCTGAACAGTTTAATTTTTGCATTGAACGATTCTGCCATCGCATTTGAAGAACGATGGTTGTAGAAATTCAGTATTTCATCATAGTGCTCATAGAAAGTAGCAGCAATGACATTAAAAGAATGCATCCCTGCTTCTTCTACTTTATTATACCATCGTGCCATAGCCAGACGTGCAGCGTCCTTTATGGTGTTCTTAGAGAAAATCATCCGCAGGGAATGGCACAAACCGTATGCCTTTTTGATGTCAGGGTATTCCTCAAATAGGATTGCTGCCCTTTGCTTCTGTTTTTCTGTCCATTTATCAGCTGACTTGAAAAGCAGATACCGGGAGCGTATAAGTAATTCCCTACGGGTATCGCCATTGGAATATCGGTATGGGACATAATCTTCGTTCTTCCGCTTAGCTTCTTCCATTTCCTCATTGGCCTGCTGTATGGCATCCCAACGGTGTTTGATGCGTAATTCCTGCACAGCATCACAAGCTAATCTCTGAATGTGAAAACGGTCTATCACACGGCTGGCTTCAGGAAATGCAGTCCGTACAATCTTGCGCATGGAGTCTGAAAGGTCAAGTGTCACTTCTTTAACGGCATAACGGCTTTCCTCGTCAATTCGTTGCAGCACAGCTATTACATCCTCTGATTTAGTTCCTGCCACGACAGCTACCAGGGAGCACTCTCTCGTACAGGCATCACGGTTGGTTACAAAGGTGTAAAGTTCACCGTTGGAGAGTGAGGTCTCGTCAATCGCCAGATACGGTCCCATATTTTCCGGAAACAGCATCCATTCACCGGCATGGGATAACTGTTCCCAATTACGATATCCGCTGAGAACCTCCTTGTACTGTTTTTCAAATGTATGACCATCTATATGATAGAATTCCTCAAGCGTACGGCAGGTCACTGGGGATGTCTCCATACGTTTCTTTTAAAAAAGCCCCAAATTCTTTGGAGTATCTGGTTCCCTTGGCTACAACATCGAGGTCGATGGGAATACTGAAACTTTTACCTGTGCGCAAGTCCGTCCAACGACGACGTCTGATCTTGAGGATTACCTTATGGTCCCGTATGGGAAAGTCTGTCACATTAACAGCTTCCATAAAACCTTTGGATTCAAAATGTTCGTCATTGCTTAACTTGGAATTCATCTTTTCATCCAGACTAATATGAATCTCTTGAGAGGTTTGTTCAACTCCAGAGATAAGAAAGTAATCTAATATCTGAGCCGGCAACACGAGGCTGGCTAGCATATTCAAATAATCGTTTTTCATAATGCGAAGTAAGCAATACTTTACGAGTATAAAAAATAATCCCCACTAAATTTCTACTGACCCAATAAATGATGCAGGGTATCACTTTTATTGTGAAACAGTAAGTAAACGCCATGCAAGTAGTAATTCTTGATTTCTTTGACTTTCATGTCTGCATTTATAGTGATATTGAAATCTCTAGACAAAAAGTTTCGCTTATGAATCGTTCTTTAAAGATGTTGAAAGACGGAACTTATAGGGCATAAGAAACTACTATGCTGATAGTCTGTGTGTCACGTCAAAATATCTATCGAAGTATCAAAACAAATAAGTGGATATGGAGCTGGCTATTGGATAAATCGCTATACAATATCTGATATAGTATGACTGTTGCGAGATAAATCACTTTCATTTGTTCAGGCTTCCGATATGTTTTGGGTTTTATTACCTGTCCATTTTAGTCGATATGTTCAATAAAATTTAGGTGTGAGTTTTTCGGATTATAGAGAAGGACTTGTATAAAAATATCCGAAAGAAATGGATTTACTGTAATGGTCATTATATATTTTCAGTAAAAATGGTATGATAACCAGTATTTTGTATAAGAATATCTATTAGAAAACTTTTATTTTTGTGCTTGTTAAAAAACAGATTATTAAATGTTGACTTAAGGTAATGCAAAATTTAATTTCCTAAAATCTATAAAACTGTGTATGAATCTACTTCATATTAGATAGTCAAACAATAATCAAAACAAGTCATGAAAAGTATAGTATTAACACTTTTGGGAATTATCAGCTTTAGTTTCTCGTTAGGAGCACAGAAATAAAGTGTAAACAGTGATGTGCAGTCAGGCAAAAAAAATTTAGTGGCCTATTTCTCATGTACGGGAACAACTGAAAAGGTTGCAAATGCCATTGTTGAAGTGACAGGTGGAAAACCCTATAAAATAACTCCTGCTGATCCTTATACCTCAGCCGATCTTAATTGGAAGGATAAGAATAGTCGAAGTTCTAGAGAGATGTCAGATGAACAATCACGTCCTGTATTGAGTGGAGATGTTCTTAATGTGAAAGATTATGATATTGTATTTCTGGGTTATCCTATATGGTGGAATTTATGTCCGCGTCCGATTAATACATTTATTGAGAAATATGATTTCTCTGGTAAGACCATCATTCCATTTGCTACTTCGGGAAGTAGTTCGATAACCAATAGCATAAAGTATCTCAAGAAACTTTATCCTCAGATAAAATGGGGAGAGGGTAAATTGTTGAATAACGGAACAGGACAGGCTAAAGACTGGGCGAAACAGATAATTAAGTAAATATGGAAGAATTAAGAATTGACTGCTTACATCAAACAGCTGAAGAGTTGGATAAAGCGAAAGTATTGAAACAGCATATTTTTCGTCTGAATCATACGATGCCAGACACGGAAGAATACTATGAATTATTACATAAGGTTTTTCCAAATCTGGGAGAAAATTGTCGTATCGAAATACCTTTTGCTGGTGTCAGAACTGGTAATGTGAAATTCGGGCGTAATGTGATTATCATGCCTGGCTGTCTGATGATGTCAGCAGGAGGAATAACAATTGATGATGATGTGCAGATTGCTGCTAATGTTCAGCTTATATCCAATAACCATGATTTGAAATACCGTCATATAATAACCTGTAAACCGATACATATTTGTAGAGGAGTATGGATTGGAGCTGGTGCAACTATTCTTCCGGGTGTTACAGTAGGAGAAAATGCTGTAGTTGGAGCGGCTAGCGTTGTTACCCATGATGTTGAATCGAATACTATAGTTGCAGGAAATCCAGCAAAGTTGCTTCGACGGATTTGACCTTCTGTTATTGTAAAGTAAAATTTATTTTAAACTGATTTTGAGCCCTGTAACAAAGTTGTTGCGGGGCTTTATTGGTACGCCCAGCATGGGCGTGCGCTATAGGGTGTAAGTCCCGAACGAGCCCTGATAGTGGGAATCGTTAGCCCAATGCAAGGGTGTCCTTCGCGAGGAGGAATCTGAAGGAAGCTGGCGGCAAACTCTCGGCTCTACGAACAGAAACTGATTATAAGGCTACATTTGGAGGACAAGTTTGCTAAACAAAATAAAGTCCTATAACTATCCGAATCCCTATGTAGTAGAATCAGAGGGTATATGAGATGAAAGCGTACGTTCTTATCTGGGGAGGTCTCACGTACAGATGCACCACAACTGTATCTGGTTGAAACAAGATTTGTCGTGAGAAGTCAGCCGAAGCCATAGTACCTGTTACTCACCATAATGGGGAAAGGCTGAACCTTAATTATGTAAGATACCTGAATGTTACCTTATGATGGGAAGAAAGCAGAACATAGAAACTCTATCCGACCAATCGGCGCAGAGGGTGGAACCTGAAGTGCTGATTGGTATGCAGACTTTCATTGGGATAACTGAAAATCATCTTACAGCCATTAAACATGAAAAAGGAGAGTTATTGGAATACATTCTTTCCCCTTCTAATCTAAACCTTGCTTATAAACAGGTAAAGAGTAACAAGGGTAGTGGCGGCATTGACCGTATGGAAGTGGACGAGTTGCTTCCTTATCTTCGTTGCCACAAGGATAAGCTAATAACTTCCATTTATGATGGTAACTACCATCCGAACCCCGTGCGTCGTGTGGAGATTCCCAAGTCGAATGGGAAGACACGTAACTTGGGTATCCCCACGGTTGTTGACCGTTTGATTCAGCAAGCCATCTCACAAGTGCTTCAACCTCTTTATGAACCTCAATTTTCACCAACCAGCTATGGTTTCCGCCCTCATCGTAGTGCTCATGATGCGTTATTAAAATGTGGCGAATATATCTCTGCCGGTTATGTGTTCACGGTCGATATGGATTTGGAGAAATTCTTTGATACATTCTGCCATAGTAAGTTGATAGCAATCCTGTCACGTACCATCAAAGACGGTCGTGTCATTTCTCTGATTCATAAATATCTGAACTCCGGTGTACTTATAGGAGGCAAGAAAGAGGCCAGTCCGGTCGGAGTTCCTCAAGGTGGTCCATTGAGCCCCTTATTAAGCAATATAATGCTTAATGAGTTGGACAAGGAGCTGGAGAGACGTGGGCATTTGTTCGTTCGGTATGCTGATGACTTGGTCATCTTTTGTAAAAGCCGTCGTTCCGCCCAACGCACATTGGATAATCTGCTTCCCTTTATTGAAACGAAACTTTTTCTAAAGGTGAATAAGGATAAGACCCATGTTGCTTATATGCGTGACATCAAATTCCTATCCTATGCCTTTGGTCGTAGAAATGGCAAATGCCAATTCTACATCCATGTCGATAGTATCAAGAAGATGAAGATTAAGATACGTGAACTCACCAGCCGTAATAACGGCTGGAGCTCCGAATATCGTAAACAACGTTTGACTTGGTATATCCGTGGTTGGCTCAACTATTTTAAGTTTGCAGGTCTCAAAAGTAGGATAAAGGAATGGGACGGTTGGCTCCGTCATCGCATACGGATGTGTATTTGGAAGTTTTGGAAACGAGTCCGAACCCGGTATCGAAATCTGAAGAAGCTTATTCCCGATGAGAGCCGTGTGCGAATGGCTGCCTTTTGTCGTAAGAAATACTGGCGAATGGCAAGTCATCCCACTGTACAGGCGGCTTTGTCAGATGAGCGTTTGCTTCGAGCTGGTTACCCTACTTTTAAGATGTACTATCATCCTGTATTTAAAGGTTAATTAGGGAACCGCCGTATGCCGAACGGCACGTACGGTGGTGTGAGAGGTCGGAACGGGAATTAATCCCGTTCCTCCTACTCGATTGAAAATCTGTTGTCGTGTTTCTAAAAATAACAGCAAGAGTTGTATTGGTTATATATAAAGCGATGATGTTGCGGCAGAAGGATATTTTAAAAGGACAGTCTGATTTTAATGAATATTATGAGGAGTGTCTGTACAAGTTGACAGATTTAGATTACTTTTGTACACGAAACTAAATTATACTTGTTAAAACATTATTTCCTATGAAAAAACACCTTATTCCATTTATTGCATGCAGTTCGTTTATTCCGGTATCTATTTATTCACAAATATCTCAGCATCCTAACATTAATTATGTTTCTGGTTGATGATATGGGGTGGCAGGACACTTCTGTTCCTTTTTATAATAACGAACTCACGTCACTGAATAAACGATTTATTACACCCAATATGGAACGAATGGCACAAATGGGTGTCCGTTTTACGGATGCATATGCATGTGCGATTTCTTCACCTACGCGATGTAGTCTGATGTCGGGAATGAATGCGTCACGGCATAGAGTAACAAACTGGACATTGGAACTCGATCAGAAGACCGATGCAAAGAGTGATGTAATTGATCTTCCTGAATAGAATTATAATGGTATTCAGCCTGCATCAGAGGAAAAGGAAATAAATAATTCTACGGCTATTACTTCACTTCCTCAAGTGCTCAAGGAAAACGGATACAGAACTATCCATTGTGGAAAAGCTCATTTTGGTGCAAGAACTACACCGGGAGCAGACCCTATAAATATGGGTTTTGATGTAAATATAGCAGGAGGAGCAAACGGTGCTCCGGGAAGTTATCTGGGGACAAAAAATTTTGGTGAGGGATCCCGCTTTGCAGTGCAAGGACTGGAAAAGTATTACGGACAAGATATATTCATTACCGAGGCACTGACAAGAGAAGCTATAACAGAAATGGAAAAGTCTGTGAAAATGGATAAACCTTTTTATCTGTATATGTCGCACTGTGCAGTTCATACTCCATATGATGATGATAAACGTTTCAGTCAGAAATATCGCGGACGTTACGATGAACAGCTCAAGACTGGATTGAATGAAAATGAAGCCAAATATGCGGCATTGGTAGAGGGTATGGATAAGAGTCTGGGAGATATTCTGGATTATTTGCAGAAGAATCCGGAAGTTGCTCAGAATACGATTTTACTGTTTATGTCCGACAATGGAGGGCAGGGATTGAATAATGTCCGTCAGGGAGTAGCAAACAGAGACCAGAATTACCCTGCACGCGGTGGAAAAGGATCTGCATTTATGGGAGGAGTTCGTGAACCTATGATGGTGTACTGGCCGGGAGTTACCAAGCCAAATACTGAATGCGGCCAGCGAGTTATTATCGAAGACTTTTATCCTACAATACTCGATATGGCAGGAGTAAAGAAATATACCACTCATCAGGTTATAGACGGTGTGAGTTTTGCAGATGTGCTTAAATCTCCGGAAAAAACAAAAGACTGAGTATTGATATGGCATTTCCCTAACTTATGGGGCGAATCTCAGAATAAAGAAGAAGGATACGGTGCTTATTCTGCTATTTTGAAAGGAGACTATCACCTCATTTATACATGGGAAACACGCCAAATTCGGTTGTATAATGTGAAGAAGGATATAAGCGAGCAGAATGATCTGGCACAGACGATGCCAGATAAGGTAAAGGAACTGACTGCTGAACTGTCTGATTATTTGAGGGAAAGAGATGCACAAAGACCGTCGTTAAAGGCAACGGGAGAAGTGATTCCGTTCCCGGATGAGCAATAACTGTGTATATTGGCTTAATATCGTTTGGAAAGATCTCTCTATTGCAGGTGTTTGTCATATTAGGATACAAGACTGAAATAGAGAGATTTTTTCATATAAAGGATTTAACTTGTAAGAGTTTTAGGACTGTTAAGTTCAGTATCGGCTCTTCAATCTGTCTGAATGGAATTTACTCAGCTATGCTTGGAGCTGTGTTTGGTGAGAAATATGATAGTTTCTCGTATCTCAGGAAATATGTTTTTTAAGAGGCTGAAAAATGATAAAGCCGAACTGTTTTCCCAACAGCCCGACTTCCATCAAACATCCAATAAAAAAATTAGAGTTCGTTTTTGGTTATTTTATCTTATGAATAACAGCTCTCTATATTTAGGTAGTGTCCACATCTGGTCATCGACAATTAATTCCAGTTTATCGATGTGGTAACGAATCTGTTCCAGCATTGGTGAAATATTGTCGTGGTAAGCGATTGCTTTTTCGCGCTCATCGGCAATTTTGTTTGCTACTTTGCGAGCTTCTACCATTGCATCTACATGCTCTTTAATGTAAATGGTATGTTCGGAAATCTTACGGATAATTGCCAGATTTTCCGATGATAGATGTTCAGCTTCTTCGGCAGGGAACAGTCCTTTCATTTTATAAACGTTATCCAGCAGTTTGGTCTGATATTCAGTAGCGATAGGTACGATGTGGTTCATGACCAGATCGCCCAATACACGTGCTTCTATCTGGATTTTCTTCGTGTAAGTTTCCCATTTTACCTCATTACGAGCTTCAAGCTCTTTCTGAGTCATAACTCCTGTTTCTTCAAACATTTTGATGCTTTCCGGAGCAAGGTAACGGTCGAAGATGATCGGACAGCTGGTTTCACAATCCAGTCCGCGGCGGGCTGCTTCTTCTTTCCACTCGTCGCTGTATCCGTTACCGTCGAAGCGGATAGGTTTACACAGCTTGATATATTTGCGGATAACCTGAATGATTGCAGATACTTTCGGTTCTCCTTTTTCCATGAGTTCATCTACGTCTTTCTTGAATTCGATGAGCTGTTCGGCTACTGCTGTGTTCAAAGCAATCATTGCACTGGCACAGTTAGCTTCCGAACCTACAGCACGGAACTCGAATCTGTTTCCGGTGAAGGCGAAAGGAGAGGTACGGTTACGGTCTGTATTGTCAATCAGCAATTCCGGAATCTGTGGAATGTCGAGTTTCATGCCATGTTTTCCGCCCAGTGAAATCAGTTCGTCGGTAGAACTGTCTTCCATGTGATCCAGAACCTTACTCAACTGTCTTCCGAGGAATGAAGAAATAATTGCGGGGGGTGCTTCGTTGGCTCCCAGACGGTGAGCGTTGGTTGCACTCATGATAGATGCTTTCAGCAGACCGTTGTGGCGGTATACAGCCATCAGGGTGTTGACTACGAATGTGATAAAGCGCAGGTTTTCTTCAGCTGTTTTTCCCGGAGCCATCAGCAGGATGCCGGTATCAGTTCCCAGTGACCAGTTGTTGTGTTTACCCGAACCGTTTACTCCCTTGAATGGTTTTTCGTGCAATAAAACACGGAATCCGTGTGTACGTGCCACTTTTCTCATAAGCGACATGATAAGCATGTTATGGTCTACTGCCAGGTTACATTCTTCGAATATCGGAGCAAGTTCAAACTGGTTAGGTGCTACCTCATTGTGACGTGTCTTGACCGGAATACCCAATTCCAAAGCCTGAATTTCCAGATCTTTCATGAAAGCAGCCACACGGGTAGGGATAGCGCCGAAATAATGGTCTTCCAGCTGCTGGTTTTTAGATGCCTCATGTCCCATCAGAGTACGACCTGTCAGAAGCAAGTCTGGACGTGCTGCATACAGACCTTCGTCTACCAGGAAGTATTCTTGTTCCCATCCCAGGTAAGCAACTACTTTCTTGACATCCGGGTTGAAATAATGGCAGACATCTACGGCAGTCTTGTTGACTGCTCTCAGTGCTTTCAGCAACGGAGTTTTATAGTCGAGTGATTCTCCGGTGTATGCAATGAATACAGTAGGAATACACAATGTATCATCCACAACAAAAACAGGTGAAGACGGATCCCATGCACTGTAACCACGTGCTTCGAATGTATTTCGGATACCTCCGTTAGGGAATGAAGAGGCGTCCGGCTCTTGCTGAACAAGTAATTTTCCTGAAAATTCTTCCATCATGCCGCCTTTGCCGTCGTGTTCCATGAAAGCATCGTGCTTTTCGGCAGTACCTTCTGTCAATGGCTGAAACCAGTGAGTATAGTGTGTAGCTCCCAGTTCCATAGCCCATCTTTTCATACCTTCTGCTACTTTGTCGGCGATGTCGCGGTCGAGTGCAACACCGTTATCCATGGCATCTACCAGCTTGCTGTAAACAGGAGTAGGCAGATACTTGAACATCTTTTCGCGGTTGAAAACATACTTTGCGAAGTATTCGCTTGGTCGTTCTGACGGAGCCGTTACTTCTAAAGGTTTTGTCTGGAAAGCTTTTTCTACAACTCTAAATCTTAACTTTGACATAATACCTTGATTTTAATTAATTTATTAATAAGATGTTTGATTTATTCATTTTTAATGACTGTAAGCTGATTCTCCATGTTCGTAGATATCGAGTCCTTCTTCTTCTACTCTTTTATCTGCACGGATACCAACCAGACGGTCAGTTATTTTAAATAATATATAGGTCATTACAGCACTGAATACGATTGATATGACTGTTGCTATGATTTGTATCCACAACTGATGCCAGTCACCGTACAAGGCTCCTTTTACTCCACCTTCTCCGGAGATGAACTGAGTGGCAAATACACCGGTAAGAATGGATCCTACTATACCTCCGATGCCATGTACTCCGAAAGCATCCAGTGTGTCATCATATTTGAATCTGGGTTTGATGACTGCTACCATGTAGAAACAGATAAGCGGGGTAATTAAGCCGATAAAGAAAGCTCCGACGATATCTACAGTTCCGGCTGCCGGAGTGATTGCTACCAGACCTGATACAGCACCGGTACATGCCCCTACGGTTGTCGGCTTTTTATTGTGTATCCAGTCGACTGCCATCCATGTAAGTGCTGCTACGCAAGTGGCCAGATGGGTAACAAGGAATGCGTTAGCTGCTATACCGTCGGCATTCAGTCCACTTCCAGCATTGAATCCGAACCATCCCAGCCATAGAAAAGCTGTTCCTAGGAATACAAATGTGATGTTGTGTGGAGTCATAGGGTGCCCAATCTTGTAGTCACTTCTTTTTCCTGCCATAATGGCCATGACAAGAGCTGAAATACCTGCGTTGATGTGTACTACCGTTCCTCCTGCAAAATCTATTGCACCCATCTGCTGGAGAAATCCTCCTCCCCATACCCAATGTGCCATAGGTATATATACCAGTATGCTCCATAATACGGTGAACAGCAGGAAGCCCGAAAATTTAATGCGCTCGGCAAAAGCTCCTAAAATAAGGGCAGGGGTGATAATTGCGAACATGCACTGGAACAGGACAAATATCAGTTCCGGAATGTTACCGGCGGAAAGACTACCTGTTGTAATGCCATTTAGCAGAACTTTGTCGAATCCTCCTATCAGGAATCCCCAGCGACTGCCGCTTTCCATCAGATCTGTTCCAAAAACAAAACTGTAACCAAAGGCGATCCATATGATAGTGACGGCACATACGATAAGCATACATTGCATAATAATGCTTAGTACATTTTTCTGTCGAACCAATCCTCCGTAAAATAAAGCAATACCGGGAATTGTCATTAGCAGTACGAGTAAGGTGGCAACAATCATCCATGCTGTGTTTCCTGTGTCGAGTATAATGTTTGTATCCATAATTATTCTTGTTTAGTTTTGTATTTTGTATCGTTTCGTTTGTTTATTTCTCCTGTTCTGCATTGTATAATGCTATGTCACCACGCTCTCCGGTTCGGATCCGGATAGAATCTTCTACAGGGATGATAAAAATACGTCCGTCTCCGATTTCTCCCGTGCGGGCAGCTTGCATGACAGCTTGTACTGTCTTTTCTACATTCTTATCGCGTACGACAATTGATATAAGTATTCTTTCTATCGAACTGGTGTCGTATACGATTCCTCGGTAAATGCGACCTTCGCGTGTCTTACCTACTCCTCTTACATCGTAGTAAGAGAACCATTCGATATCAGCTGCCAATAAAGCTTCTTTGACATCTTCAAACCGTGTTCTGCGAATAATTGCCTCAATTTTTTTCATAAGCGTTGTATTTGTATTTTGTAATGTATAAACGTTATCCTGTCTTTTTAACCTTAATATCAAAACTATACCTAAATTTTCTCTCTCTCTTAGAAATTAATGCCAAATACAAAGTAAGCTCCTTCTGTTGCCGGATTCCATATGGCTTTAGCCGATACCGGTAATGAATACGATTCTGTTATATCTAGTGTTTTTGTTGCTGCCAGACTTATATTTGCTATTTCAAAGCCATTAGCTCCAAAGTCATCGCTTCCGGATTTGTTGTAGAAGCTTGTAGCCCATGGAGTAGCTCCCACTTCAGCGCACCAGTCCAAACCTCCCAGCTTGAAAGGAGCGGCTAGGGAAAAATAAGATGAATAAGCTCGTTCTCCTTTCTTGTTAAGTCCGTCATTTCCGGCAAAGTTGGTGTACCAGTTGACTGCTATGAAGTCGAAATCATATCCTATTTGTGCTTCGAACACATGCGATGTATTTCTTGCGCCATAGTGGAAATAACCGGCTCCTCCGTCAAACCAATAATCTGTGATTGAAGCGCTAAAGCCTTTAATGCTATATCCTACTGTCAAATCGAACTCTTTGGTATCATCTTTATCAAATCCTACCGTTCCCCATCCTGATAACCATATTCCTTTGTAGCTGATGGAAGCGGAGGGCTGAATACTGATATTTCCCAAGTCCTGTCCTCGCCAAATATATCCACTGACGATGTCGGCTCCGATATCAGCTTCGATATGTTCTTGTGCCGATAAGGCTGCAGGTAGCATTGCTATTATTGCTGCTGCTAGTTTGTGTTGAATCGTTGTTTTCATTGCTTTTGCTTTTTAAATTAGTGTATTTGTATCTATTTGTATTGTGTTTTGTTTATTTTGTGTTTAAATTATATATAATATTTTGTATTTGTTTCTTTTTGTTTTTCTGTATTGCAAAATTATATCTTTTTGCTTTTGTGTGGAACATTGAAGGAGCAAATTGTTTCTTATAAAATCATATATGTTTTATTTTGAAACTAAAATCTTGTATTGTATTTTAAATTGAAACTTAAATTGTTTTATATATGATAAATTGATACAAATATCGTTCTTTATGAATCTTTTTGTATTCGATTTGGATGAAGAGATAACTTAACATTGCTTTTTTCCAGGTATAGATAACTTATTGTTTACAAATAACGTCAGCAGAGGGCATATAATTTTTGTACAAAAATTTTAGAAACATCGAGAAGTTTCTAGTAAAATATCAGCATATTTTTTTAAAACATCAGCATATTTTCGGAGAGAGGTGAGTATACTATTTATAAGCAGGTTTATAGCCATAAAAAAGGCCGTCGTTACCACTTGATAAACAAGAAGTAATCGACGGCCTCCCTTTTTATTTTATTATATTTTATATCCAGTTCTGTAAGCGCTGCATGGCTTCCTGACATTCTTCACGTTGTCCGAAGGCTGTGAGGCGTAAATAGCCTTCACCGCTGGGACCGAAACCAACTCCCGGAGTACTTACGATGTTTACCTCGTATAGTAACTGGTCGAAGAATTTCCATGAAGTCATACCTTCCGGAACTTTCAGCCAGATATATGGAGCATTTATACCTCCGTAAACACTGAATCCTGCTTTTTTCAGACCTTCGCGCATGATACGGGCATTCTCCATGTAATAGTTTATAGTTTCTTTTATCTGTTTCTGCCCGTCGGGGGTATAGATTGCTTCTGCGCCGCGCTGGGTAATGTAGCTTGTTCCATTGAATTTTGTACATTGACGGCGGTTCCATAGCGGATTAAGCGGAATACGCTGTCCGTCCAGGCTGGCTGCTGTTACCTCTTTGGGGATGACAGTATACCCGCAACGTACACCGGTGAATCCAGCTGTTTTCGAGAAACTGCGGATTTCGATTGCCACCTTTTTGGCTCCTCGTATTTCGTAGATGGAGTGGGGCACGTTAGGCTCCTGAATGAAGGCTTCGTATGCTGCATCGAAGATAATCAGTGTATCATTCGAGAGTGCATAATCTACCCATTTCTTTAACTGTTCGTGGGTTAGAGTAGTGCCTGTCGGATTGTTAGGATAGCACAGATATATCAGGTCGACTCTGTGCTTAGGCAGCTCGGGTATGAAATTGTTTTCTTCTGTGCATGGAAGGTAAGTTACATTACTCCATTTTCCGTTTTCATCCAGTGTTCCTGAACGTCCGCACATGATGTTACTGTCTACATAAACAGGATATACCGGATCAGTAATTCCCATGCTGTTGTCCCAGCGAAGCAGTTCACCAATGTTGCCGGTATCACTTTTGGCTCCATCGCTGATGAATATTTCCGATGGGCTGAGGCTGATGCCACGTGAGGCAAAATCATGTTTGATAATTGCTTCTATCAGAAAGTCGTATCCTTGTTCCGGTCCGTATCCGCGGAAAGTCTTGGCGTTTGCCATTTCATCTACGGCACGGTGCATGGCTTCTATGCAGACGGGAGGAAGTGGGCGCGTGACGTCACCTATTCCCAAGCGAATTAAATTTTTTCCAGGATGAGTAACTTTAAATGCATTGACTTTTTTAGCAATGTCCGAGAATAAGTAGCTTCCCGGCAGCTTCAGAAAATGTTCGTTTACTAATGCCATAATGTATAATTATATTTCTATTTTACCATCAAATACTTTAGTAGCAGGTCCTGTCATATAAATATGATTATCGCCTGCCCATTCTATTTCAAGTGTTCCTCCATCCATTACGATGGAACTTTTTCTGCCACATCGGTCTGTAAAAACTGAGGCTACAGCTGTGGCGCATGCTCCTGTGCCGCATGCCTGAGTGATTCCAGAGCCTCGTTCCCATACTCTCATCCGGACTTTGCTGTCGGTAAGAACCTGAACAAATTCTACATTTACCCGGTCGGGGAACAAAGGATGATGCTCTAGGGCAGGACCTACTTCTTCCAGCTTTATTTTGTTAATCTCGTCAACAAAGATTACCAGATGGGGGTTACCCATTGATACGGCGATGCCTTTGGAGGCGATATAACCTTCACCCAAAGCTACTTCGTGAATATCTGTCGGAATACCCATATCGACCGTTACGCTTTCTACTGTGTTTTTATCGTTGAGGTGCAGGTGTAAAATCTTGATGCCCGACAATGTTTCGAGCTGGATGTCTGTCTTGTTGGTAAGACCTTCTTCGTATAAATATTTGCCGATGCAACGGCTGGCGTTTCCGCACATGCGAGCTTCGGAGCCGTCGGCATTGAATATACGCATTTTAAAGTCGGCCTGGTCTGAAGGGCAGATAAGAACCAGTCCGTCGGAACCAATACCTGTATGGTAGCGGCTCCATTCGACTGACAGTTCTTCCGGATTATCTATCGGATAGCGCAGGGTGTTGACATAAATATAGTCATTTCCTGCGCCATGCATTTTTGTAAATTCAATTTCCATATCAGTTTATTGTTGGTTGAATGGCAATGCAGTATTATTGCTTTTTTAGTAAGCAGCTTCGTGTACTCCGGCTACTGCGCGGCCACTCGGATCGTTCAGGTTTTTGAAACTTGCGTCCCATGCCAGTGCTTCGGCTGTAGAACATGCGACACTTGGTACACTCGGTACGCTTTTGGCTGCCGACGCACTGGGGAAGTGTTCTTCGAAAATACAACGGTAGTAATATTCTTCCTTGTTCTGTGGCGGGTTGATCGGGAAACGTTCTGCTGCATGTTGCATTTCCTCGTCGCTGACAGCGGCTGCTGTAATTGCTTTCAGGGTGTCAATCCACGAATATCCCACTCCGTCGGAGAACTGCTCTTTCTGTCGCCATGCTACACTCTCTGGCAGAAGAGAAGCAAAGGCATCACGTACGATACGTTTTTCGATGGTATGTCCCGGGCACATTTTTACAGCCGGGTTCAGGCGCATGGCTACATCCAGAAACTCTTTGTCGAGGAACGGCACACGACCTTCTACACCCCATGCAGAAAGTGATTTGTTGGCACGCAGGCAGTCGTACAAGTGGAGTTTGGAGAGCTTGCGGACAGTTTCTTCGTGGAAGGCTTCCGCTGTAGGGGCTTTATGGAAGTAAAGGTAACCTCCGAATACTTCATCAGCTCCTTCACCACTTAGTACCATTTTGATACCCATCGACTTGATGACTCGAGCCAGCAGATACATCGGAGTAGAGGCACGGACGCTTGTCACGTCGTATGTTTCGATGTAATAAATAACGTCGCGTATGGCATCCAGACCCTCCTGAATCGTATAATTGATCTCATGATGTACAGTACCGATATGTTCGGCTACCAGCCGGGCTTTTTCCAGATCGGGAGCATCTTTCAGACCTACGGCAAAGGAGTGCAGCTGAGGCCACCAGGCAGGAGCTTTCCCATCAGTTTCGATACGTTTGTCGGCGTAAATCTTTGCTATGGCGGAAATAACCGAAGAGTCCAACCCTCCTGACAAAAGCACTCCATAAGGAACATCGCTCATCAGCTGACGGCGTACGGCTGCTTCGAGAGCTGTACGCACCTCGTTTACCTGAGTGGTATATGCTTCTGATTCGGGTAATGAAGTATAACGGTCTTTTACGGCCTGATATTCCATCCAGTCACGTTTGTACCATCGCTCCATTTTACCTTCTCTGCTCCAGTAATAGTGTCCGGGAAGGAACGGTTCATACTCCTCGCAGAATCCTTCCAGAGCTTTCAGTTCACTGGCACAGTATACGGTTCCGTCTGCATCATGTCCTATATATAAAGGTATAACGCCTATCGGGTCACGGGCAATCAGAAATTCATCACGCTCTTCGTCATAGAGGGCAAATGCAAAAATGCCGCTCAAGTCTTCCAGAAAATGTATGCCTTTTTCCTGATAAAGTGCCAGAATCACTTCGCAGTCACTGCCTGTCTGAAAATTATATTTGCCGGCATACTGCGCACGTATGTCGCGGTGATTATAGATTTCGCCGTTTACGGCAAGTACTTTTTTTCCGTCGCTTGAGTAGAGGGGTTGCCCTCCTGATTGCGGATCGACGATGGAAAGACGTTCGTGTGCCAGTATGGCGCTTCCACCGCAGTAAATGCCACTCCAGTCCGGACCGCGGTGGCGTATCTTTTTCGCCATCGACAAGGCTTTCTGCCTGAGTTCTGGCGTTTGTTGTTTGATATTGAAAATGCAGGCTATTCCACACATAATGTTTCTGTTTTTAAATGTTCTTTAATGGCTGCCCTTTTGCAGCATAGCATCAATTTCAGCGGCTGCCCGGCGTCCTGCTGCTATACATTTTACTACCAGGCTCGGACCTGTAGCAGCATCTCCGGCTACTACCGCGTTTTGAGGAAGCTCGGGTAATTGTGGTTTGAGGAATCCCATGGCAAGCAATACTAAATCTGCTTCTATGATTTCTTTTTTGCCAGTAGGACGCATTTGAGGGCGTCCGCCGTCTGCTGCGGGAATCCATTCCACCTCTTCAACTTCTACGCCGCATACACGCCCGTCTTCAGTTCCTAGAAAACGGTTTGAAGTAAGACTCCAACGGCGTGTACATCCTTCCTCATGACTTGAACTGGTCTTCAGAACTACGGGCCATTGTGGCCAGGGGGTTGCGGGATTATGACCAACAGGAGGTTTAGGCATGATTTCTATCTGGCATACACTGATAGCTCCCTGACGATTGGCTGTTCCGATACAATCGCTTCCTGTATCACCTCCTCCGATTACGAGAACTTTCTTGTTCTTTGCCGTGATACGTTCTTCGTCGCTGAATGTCTGTCCGGCTAGAACTCTGTTTTGCTGTGCCAGTATTTCCATGGCAAAATGAATGCCGCGAAGTTCACGTCCGGGGATGTTCAAGTTGCGTGCCTCTGGTGTTCCTGTACAGATAGCGTATGCATCAAATCCTTCGGGTAAATGTTCCAAGTCGATTGTTGAGTTTGTCTTGAAGCAAATACCTTCGTCTTCCATAATCTTCAGTCGGCGGTCGATTACTGGTTTATGCAGTTTAAAGTTCGGTATACCGAAACGTAATAAACCTCCTATATATTCGTCTTTTTCGAATACAGTAACCTGATATCCCCGACGGTTTAATTGATTGGCAGCAGCCAGTCCGGCAGGTCCGGAGCCGATGACAGCAACTTTTAATCCGTTTCTTTTGTATTGTTTTGCTGTAATATATCCTTCTCTGAATGCTGCTTCGATGATAGCAGCTTCGTCTTCTCGGATAGTAACCGGTGAGTCAATACTCAGCTTGAGCACACATGACTTCTCGCATAGTGCGGGGCAAACCCTTCCGGTAAACTCCGGAAAATCGTTTGTACGGGTTAATATTTCATAAGCTTCACGCCATTTACCATTACTTAATGCGTCCTGAAATTCGGGAGGACGGTTGCCCAGCGGGCATGCCCAGTGACAGAAAGGTACACCGCAGTCCATGCAGCGTGATGCCTGCAACTTGCGTTCGCTTGAGTTCAGTGTTTGTTCTACTTCTCCAAAGTCAGAGATGCGTTCGTGGATGGGGCGATAGCCTGCCTCCTGGCGAGGTATATTTAGAAATGCTTTAGGATTTCCCATGTCAATAGTTTTATTAGTTGTTCTTTAGTAATCTCTTTGTACTTCTGCTATTTTCTGCTGAAGCTTTTTCATTTGTTCTTCTGCCAGCACGCGCTTGTATTCGATAGGAGTGACTTGAATAAACTCGTCTACATGTTGCTGCCAGCTATCGAGCAGTGTACGTGCTAACTTGGAACCTGTATATTTCCAGTGAGATTCTATCAGTTCGCGAAGTTCTTTACGTGCAGCAGAGTCTTCCAACAGGCTGAGTTCCACCATCTCCATATTGCAGAAATAATCGAATGTGCGTTCCGGATCCCATACATATGCGATACCGCCACTCATTCCGGCAGCGAAATTTCGTCCGGTATGTCCTAAGACAACAACTCGTCCGCCTGTCATATACTCGCAGCAGTGGTCGCCTACGCCCTCTACTACAGCAATGGCTCCTGAGTTTCTGACAGCAAAGCGCTCACCTACACATCCGTTTATATATACTTCTCCGGTTGTAGCCCCATACATTAGGGTGTTGCCGGCAATTGTATTTTTTGAAGCATCAAAGCAAGATCCCATTGGAGGAAGTACAGCTATACGTCCGCCGCTTAAACCTTTACCGACATAATCGTTTGCTTCACCTTCCAGACGGAAACTGATACCCCGTGTAAGGAATGCGCCGAAACTTTGACCTGCGGAGCCTTTGAATTTGACATTAATAGTTCCATCGGGTAGTCCTTTGTGTCCATATCTGGTGGCAACTTCTCCAGCAAGCATAGTTCCTACTGAACGGTCTGTATTCGAAATGGTATATTCCAACTCTACCTGTTTCCCTTTTTCCAGCGCTTCGTGTGCCGCAGCAATGATTGATCGGTCTTTTACCTCAGAAAGATCGGTAGGATGGTCGGCCGTATGGTGGATATCTGTTCCGTTATCTACCTGATGGAGAATACGGCTGAAGTCTAATCCTCCTATTTTTCCAGCATTATCATGCGGAATAATCTCGATAAGGTCTGTTCTGCCAATAATGTCTTCCAGATGTGTGAAGCCCATATCAGCCAGATACTCTCGTACTTCCTGAGCAAGGAATTCGAAGTAGTTGATCAGGTAGCGATAGTGTCCGCGGAAATGTTCACGCAATTTTTCGTCTTGGGTAGCGACTCCTACCGGACATAAGTTGGTGTGGCATTTACGCATCATTACACATCCCAACACAATCAGAGCAGCTGTACCAAAAGCGTATTCATCGGCTCCCAGCAATGCCATGCTGATGATGTCACGACCCGTTTTTAATTGTCCGTCTGTTTGCAGGCGAACTTGTCCGCGCAGTCCGTTAAGTACGAGTGTTTGCTGTGTTTCACTCAATCCTATTTCAGGTGGAATACCCGCATATCTCATCGAAGAAGCTGGTGATGCGCCTGTTCCTCCTTCTGCTCCAGAAATAACAATTAAATCAGCTTTGGCTTTCGCTACTCCGGCTGTAATTGTTCCTACACCGCTTTCTGCTACCAGTTTCACACTGATAGTTGCACGTGGATTTACATTTTTCAGATCGAAAATAAGTTGTGCCAAATCTTCGATACTGTAAATGTCGTGATGAGGTGGAGGAGAAATGAGGGAAATGCCAGGGATGGAGTGACGTGTACGTGCTATCACTTCATTGACCTTGAATCCTGGTAACTGACCGCCTTCTCCCGGTTTTGCTCCCTGGGCTACTTTGATTTGGATTTCTTCTGCATTGACCAGATATTCAGTTGTGACTCCGAAGCGTCCTGAAGCGATCTGCTTGGTCTTACTGCATAAACTGATGTCTTCATTGTCACTGTCGGAATGATATACGGCGCTGAATCGTGCACTGTCTTCTCCACCTTCTCCGGTATTGCTTCGTGCGCCCAGTTTGTTCATGGCAAGCGCCATGGCTTCATGAGCTTCTTTACTGATGGCGCCGAATGACATTGCACCGGTTACGAAATGTCTGACAATGTTTTCTATCGGTTCGACAGAGTTTATGTCTATCGGATTACTCCGGAAACTGAAAAAGTCACGAAGGAATACAGGAGCTGACTTCTCGTTTGCTTTTTGTGTGAACTCCTTAAACTTCTTGTAGCTTCCAGTACGAGTGGCCAGTTGTAGCAAACTAATGGTATCAGGGTTCCATGCATGTATTTCACCATCCTTGCGGAAAGAGAATTGTCCGATATTATCGAGCATTGCTTCTGCTTCATCATCGGTGATGGAAACTCCAGCGGTGTGGAATTTCAGATAATCGTTTGCAATGTCTTTCAGACCGGCTCCGCCGATAGTAGAAATACAAGTACCGAAGTATCTTTTCATCATTTCCGAATTCAATCCTACAGCTTCAAAAAGTTTTGCGCCACGATATGATCGGATGGTGCTGATACCCATCTTGCTCATTACCTTATATAGTCCTTTACACAAGGCCTTTATATAGTTTTTTTCGGCTGTATTGTAATCCAGTTGTACGTCGCCTCTCTTTACTAATCCGTCTATTACTACAAATGCCATATACGGACAGATTGCACTTGCGCCGTAGCCTAATAATAAGGCAGCGTGCATTACCTCGCGTGCTTCACCACTTTCAACTATCAGAGCAGTCTGTACACGTTTTTGTACTGATATCAGATGATGATGTACGGCACTTACAGCAAGTAAGGAAGGAACTGGTGCGTGGCTCTCGTCTATATCCCGGTCTGAAAGTACAATGTAATTAGCTCCTCCATCGACTGCTTCTTCTGCTTTCTTACATAGGTTGTCAATAGCGGCACGCAATCCGTCTTCTCCAGTTTGGGCGTCAAAGACCATTTTTAGCTTTACAGTACTGAAGCCCTTGTATCTGATGTTGCACAATATATCAAGTTGTGTATTTGTCAGTATCGGATGAGGCAGACGTACCATCTTACAATGCAGGGCATCTGGGGTAAGAATGTTCTTTCCTACCGCACCAATGTATTCAGTCAGTGACATTACCAGTTCTTCACGAATTGGATCAATCGCTGGATTGGTAACTTGGGCAAACTGCTGTCTGAAATAGTTGAAAAGCAGCTGGGGCTTTTCTGATAAGACGGCAAGCGGGGTGTCATTTCCCATTGATGCTGTTGGTTCAGCCCCTGTTTTACACATTGGAGTCAGCGCTCTTTCTACATCTTCACGTGTGAGTCCGAAAATACGCAACCGGCGTCCGGCATCTTTTACTGCATTTTCTACTTTACGACCGCTCCGCAATGTATCGAGCTCGATACGGTTGGCAGAAAGCCATTCAGAGTAAGGTAGGGCAGAAGCCAGGTTTTCTTTTACTTCATTGTCATAATATATTTTTCCCTCTTGTGTGTCGACAAGTAGAATCTTACCGGGCTGCAACCTTCCTTTTGCTTCAATCTCGTCGGGATTGAAACTGATTGTTCCTGTTTCGCTTGCCACAACCATTGTGCCACTCTTGGTAACCAGCCAGCGTGCCGGACGGAGTCCGTTACGGTCGAGCATACCTCCGGCATAGCGGCCGTCGCTGAAAAGCAAGGCGGCTGGTCCGTCCCATGGTTCCATTAAGATGGAATGATACTCGTAAAAAGCCTTTAATGCAGGGCTGATAGGGTTTTTGTCATTCGTCGATTCTGGAACCATCATGGCAAGTGCATGAGGTAAACTTAATCCTGACATGACAAAAAATTCCAGTACGTTATCCATCGAAGCACTGTCGCTCATGCCTGGTTGTATGATGGGGCGTATTTGTGAAATATCTCCTAGTGCTTCCGATGACAATACGCTTTCTCTGGCTTCCATCCATGCACGGTTTCCCCGGATCGTATTTATCTCACCATTGTGTGCCATCATACGGAATGGTTGTGCCAAGCTCCATGTAGGGAAAGTATTGGTACTGAAACGTGAATGTACCAAGGCTAGGGCACTGGTAAAATAGGGTTGTGTCAGATCGGCATAATACTCTCGCAACTGAGTGGAAGTAAGCATACCTTTGTATACCATGTTCCGGCTGGAGAGTGATACTATATAGAAGTCTTTGTGTTCGATTCTGTTCTCTATCTTTTTCCTTATTATATATAGTTTCTTTTCAAGAAATTGTTCGTCTGCCTCTGCCGTAATAAATATTTGTTTTACATCAGGCTCTGTTGCAAGAGCATCTTTTCCGAGCACATTTGAATTGACAGGAACACTTCGTACGTGCATGAGCGTCATACTTTCGCGTTCTATTTCTTCAATCATTATGCTCATGATAGCTTGTTGAGCCTCTTTATCTTTGGGCATAAAGACTAGTCCGGTTCCATATTTCCCTTTTTCGGGCACAGGGATTCCTTGTAGCAGAATGAATTCATGAGGTATCTGGACCATAATTCCAGCTCCATCCCCCGTTTTATTATCTGCTCCTTCAGCACCGCGATGCTTCATGTTTTCCAATACTCTTAGGGCAGAGTCTATCAAATCGTGCGATTTTGTACCATGTAGGTTGACTATCATACCTACACCACAAGCATCATGTTCATTGGCCGGACTATATAGTCCGCATTGATGTTGCGATATATTTACGCTGCTATTTGATAAAATGTAACCTTTTTCTTTCATTTGCTTTCTTATTTTGTTTTTATATCCGTTTGTTGTTTCCTTGTGTTTGCAAAAATATATATATGCTTTCAAAAAACAAATAAAGATGAAAGAGAGTTTTGATAAAATATATTTTTCTATTACAGTTTCTTATATATGCATTAATTATTGCTATTAAAAATAACAATATATTACTTTATTGTCGTAAAATGTTTTAATTTGATTATTTTGCTTACAGGAAAGTATTTTTTACAACATCCCTTATAAAGTAAGTTTTAAGTTATACAATGATATACTTTTCTACTTTTGAAATATTCACCTGCGTGTTTACAGAACATTTTTTACCTTTGCAGTATGTTTAGACAAAAGGTTATTCAATATATAAATGAGAAACACTTGTTTCATCGTAGCGATAAGATACTTGTGGCATTGAGTGGCGGTGCAGATTCCGTTGCCTTGCTGCGTGTGTTGTTGCTGGAAGGATATAATTGCGTTGCAGCACATTGCAATTTTCACTTACGTGGTGAAGAATCTGACCGGGATGAAGAATTTGTTCAGAATTTGTGTCGAGGGCTGGATGTGCCACTTCAGGTTATACATTTTGATACGAACGGATATGCTTCCCGGAAAAGAATTTCTATTGAGATGGCCGCACGCGAACTTAGGTATGAATGGTTCGAACAGGTACGTCTACAGATTGGAGCAAGTGTGATAGCTGTAGCTCATCATCGTGATGACAGTGTAGAAACTTTTCTCTTGAACTTAGTCAGAGGGACAGGTATTAATGGACTTAAGGGAATTGCTGCTGTCAATGGTAAAGTGCTGCGTCCGCTGCTTGACGTCAGCCGTGATGACATATTGGCTTTTCTTGCCGATTTAAAACAAGATTATGTGACCGACAGTACAAATCTGGAAGATGAATATCTGCGTAATAAGCTTCGTCTCAATGTTATCCCGTTATTAAAAGAGATAAATCCTTCTGTCTGTGAATCAATAACTGAAACTGCACGCAGACTGTCTGATGTGGAGGCTGTGTACCGTAAGTCGATACAAACAGTATGTACAGAAGTAACAGAGAGGGAAGGTAAATTCAGTATTTCCCGAATAATGAAAGCTGTAGCTCCCCTTGCCGTTTTGTTTGAATTACTACATCCTTATGGCTTCAATGCTGTTCAACTGAAGAATATATATCGAAGTTTAGGTACAGAATCAGGTAAATTGTTTTATTCGGAAAACTATGTTTTACTGCGTGACCGCGATTATTTATTTCTGAAAAGAAGAGAAGAATCGAAGGAGGATCAATCTTACACTTTACATCAGGAAATTTGTCAAATAGAAGATGGTTTTGAGGTTTCCCGAAATCCTGAACTTGCCTGTTTGGATGCCGATACTGTAAAAGAACCACTTGTGTTGCGCCGGTGGCAGTCGGGGGATAAGTTTGTTCCTTTCGGTATGCATAGTTTCAAAAAAGTGCGTGACTATCTGCGCGATCGTAAATACTCTTTGTTTGAAAAAGAGAACCAGTATGTAGTCTGTTCGGGAGAGAATATTGTATGGCTGGTGAATGAACGTACTGATAATCGTTTTCGTGTAACCGAAAAGACGCAAAGAGTTTTGAAACTTTGGATAGAGTAAGGGACAGCCGGACTTAATAAATACCTATAAATAGGGATTGCGTACCCTGTATAGATTGTCTTACTTTGTAAACGAATATAATGTATGAATTCTATTTTTAATATGTGCGGAACCAAAATATATAAGCCAACCGATAAGATGAGTGACTTGATTTGCGAAAACTATGCTTTGTTGCAAGTCTTAAGCCGTTTTGGTGTATCACTGGGATTCGGAGATAAGTCAGTACAGGAGGTATGCAGCATGAATGGAGTAGATTGTACCACTTTTCTTGCTGTCGTAAATTTTCTGACTGAAGAAAATAATCGTATGCAGGATCACGTGACCGGGCTTTCTGTACCTGCTTTGATGGATTATCTACAGCGGGCCCATTCGTATTTTCTGGATTTTCAGTTGCCTACCATACGCCGTAAGTTGATTAAGGCTATAGACTTTTCATCTCAAAATGAAGTATCGTTTCTGATACTCCAGTTTTTCGATGACTATGTAGGTGAGGTCAGAAAACACATGGAGTATGAAAATGAGAAGGTCTTTACCTACGTACGCGGCTTATTGAACGGTGAACGTTCCGCCCAATATAATATAGGAGTCTTTGCGCGTCATCACGATCAGGTAAATGCAAAGCTGACCGAATTGAAAAATATCATCATTAAGTATTATCCGGCCAACGGCGATAATCAGTTGTTGAACGCAACATTGTTCGATATATTTAGTTGTGAAGAAGATTTGGCATCGCATAATCGGGTAGAAGATTACTTGTTTGTCCCTGCCATAATGGAATTGGAAAAGGGGGAAAAATGAAATCTCAGGAAATAATCTTGATAGCTGTGGCAGAAACTTCGGTGATAGTCCGGAGCGGACTGGTTGCGGTACTGAAGCGCCTGCCTGACATGAATATACAGACTATTGAAGTGACATCAAAAGAAGGACTTCAGCATTGTATGGAAGCACATACACCGAATATTCTGATTGTGAATCCTCAGTTCGAAGGGTGGTTCGATGTGGATGCTTTCAAAGAACATTATCCTCATCTGGAAACAAAGATTGTATCATTAATCTGCACTTTTGTAGATGCCAATCAGTTGAAGGGATACGAAGAAAGCATTAATCTGTTTGATAATGTTGAATCTTTGGAGAAGAAAATCTCTGTACTTATGAATTTTGCAGAAGAAGATGATTCCGATCAGGATACACTAAGTCAGAGAGAAAAAGAAATTATCGGTTGCGTAGTACGGGGGATGACCAATAAGGAAATAGCCGAAAAACTCTATATTTCTGTTCATACTGTAATCACCCACCGACGGAATATTACGCGCAAGCTGCAAATTCATTCAGCGGCCGGACTTACTATTTATGCTATTGTAAATAAGCTGGTGGAACTAAGCGAGGTTAAAATGAAAATATAGTATTCTTATCTGGAATGCTTCTAAAATACCTACAAATAGGTATTGCTGAGATAGGCAAATGACCGTATCTTTGCAGTGTTAGTCATATGAAATTACGTAAAACCACAAAGTAAAAAGTTAGTTATTAGTTGGGTGCACCCTGCGAAGTGATTCGCGGGGTGCACGCGCTTTATCCCTTTGGCTCAATTTTGATACAGTATAGACCGGACATCGCTTACTTTTTTCTTAAAAACCGCATATTTCTTAAACTTTTTCATTTTTCTTTTTTTGTTTATTCAATGATAACGCATACCTTTGTTTATACAGAAACAAAATAGGTAAAATGATGAAAGTAGGATTATTTATTCCCTGCTATATCAATGCCGTTTATCCCGAAGTTGGAGTTGCTTCATATAAGCTCCTTAAAAGTTTGGGGGTAGATGTAGACTATCCGTTAGACCAAACCTGTTGCGGACAGCCTATGGCGAATGCAGGGTTCGAAAATGAATCGAAAGAATTAGCAAAGCGATTCGACCGGTTATTCGAGAGTTATGATTATATAGTTGGACCTTCTGCCAGTTGTGTAGTATTCGTGCGCGATCATTATGGCAATCTGCTGGAAGGAGAAAAACATCGTTGTGCCAGCGAAGGCAAGATATACGATATCTGCGAGTTTATCCACGATGTGGTGAAGCCGTCTTCTCTTCAGGCTTCGTTTCCTCATAAAGTAAGTATTCAGAACAGTTGTCATGGAGTGCGTCTGATGAAACTCTCTTCTCCCAGTGAACTGAACATACCTTATTATAATAAGCTACGCGATTTGCTGTCGTTGGTAAAGGATATCGAGATCGTAGAACCCGAACGTCCAGACGAATGTTGTGGCTTTGGCGGTATGTTTGCCGTAGAAGAACACGATGTTTCAGGGCAAATGGGTCGTGATAAAGTAAAGCGTCACATGGCGACTGGAGCCGAATATATTGTAGGAGCCGATGGCTCTTGCCTGATGCATCAAAACGGTATTATCTCGCGTGAGAAGCTTCCTATAAAGACCATTCATATTGTTCAAGTATTAGCTGCAGGATTATGAGTACGAAACATTCAAAAGCTGCCGGAAAGTTTCTGGAGAATAAAGAACTGGCAGCATGGCACGATGAAACATTGTGGATGGTTCGTGCCAAGCGTGATAAAGTGAGCAAAGAGGTTCCTGAATGGGAACATTTACGTGATATGGCATCTGCCATAAAGATGTATAGCAACAGCCACCTGGATCAGTTGCTGTTGGAGTTTGAAAAAAATGCCTTGGCCAACGGAGCTTATGTATATTGGGCGAAAGATGCCGATGAATATTGTTCCATTGTCTATAATATATTGAACGGACATCAGGTGAAGCATTTTATCAAAAGCAAATCAATGCTGGCAGAGGAATGTGGACTGAATGAATTTCTTGAGAAGAAAGGTATAGAGGTCGTAGAAAGCGATTTGGGAGAGCGTATTCTTCAGCTGATGCATAAACGTCCGAGCCATATCGTACTTCCTGCTATCCATGTTAAGAAAGAAGAGATCGGAGAGTTGTTCGTCCGCGAGATGGGAACAGAGCCTGGCAATAATGACCAGACCTATCTTACTCATGCTGCCCGTAAAAACCTGCGTCGTAAGTTTATCGAAGCCGAAGCTGCTATGACGGGTGCGAATTTTGCTGTCGCTTCAACCGGAGAATGTGTCGTTTGTACCAACGAAGGCAATGCTGATATGGGAACATCACAGCCCAAGCTTCAGATAACGGCGTTCGGCATGGAGAAGATTGTGCCGGACCGTGATGCACTGGGAGTATTTACCCGTCTGCTTGCTCGTTCAGGTACAGGACAGCCTATTACGACTTATACATCTCATTATCGGAAACCTCGTAAAGGGGGAGAGCTGCATATCATCATTGTAGACAATGGCCGAAGCCGTATTTTGGCCGATCAGGAACATGTAAAAGCCTTGAACTGTCTTCGTTGTGGAGCGTGTATGAATACCTGTCCAGTCTATCGTCGTTCGGGAGGTTATTCATATACTTACTTTATCCCTGGTCCTATCGGTATCAATTTGGGTATGCTGAAGGCACCTCTTCATTACTATGACAACGTATCGGCATGTTCGTTGTGCTATTCATGTCAGAACGTGTGTCCTGCAAAGGTAGATTTGGCCGATCAGATTTATCACTGGAGACAGCAGTTGCATACACTGGGGGTAGCCAGCTCTTCCAAGAAACTGATGTCAGGTGGAATGAAATTCCTTATGTCGCGTCCGGCATTGTTCAACTTCGCTTTAAAAAATGCTCCGATTGTAAACTCATTGCCTCGAGGCATGATATACAACGACTTGAATGATTGGGGTAAAGAACGTGAAATACCTGAATTTGCCAAAGAGAGCTTCAATGAAATGTGGAAAAAGAATAAAGTGAAATGAGTATGAGTAGCAGAGAAGACATATTGCAAAGCATACGCCGCAATACCAGAGTGCGTTATGAAAAGCCCGATTTGTCCGCCTTGGAGCATGAAGCTCTTACATACGAAGACAAACTTTCGAAGTTTTGCGAGGTTATAAAACAAGTAGGCGGACAGGCTGTAATACTGAAAGATGAGGAAAATGTCAATGACGTGATAAAGGCTGCATATCCTGATGCCAAACGCATTGCTTCAACAATAAAGGAAATAAAGACAGGAAATACAATACAACCCATTACTTGCAGTACTTTTCATCCGGACGATGTAGAGGAATCGGGAGATCTGGACGGTACTGATGTAGCAATCGTCGATGGACGTATAGGAGTCTGTGAGAATGGAGCAGTATGGTTGACACAAGATGTGGAACAACGTGCCGTATATTTTATATCCGAAGCGCTGGTGATTATACTCGACAGAAACAATCTGGTAAATAACATGCACGAGGCTTATAAGCGAATCGATACAGGCGAATATGGCTATGGCGTATTCATTTCTGGCCCTTCGAAGACAGCCGATATCGAACAGGCGCTTGTTATGGGGGCACACGGAGCCCGCAGTGTTACGGTAATTCTGATTTGACAGTTCTCTTTTTGACCTGAATAAAAGCTTGCCCTATTCACATAGAGCAAGCTTTTTTATCATATAGGAAGAAAGTTTATAAAGAGATTATTTTGAGTGTTTCTGCATTATATGTTTAGCGTATACATAATATAGCAATCCACCACAGGAGATTCAGTACAATGATTCCTCCGATAATGGCACATATGGTTCTTGCTGTATTTTTCTTGTTTACTGTGGTACTTTCCATAATATGTTCCTCGCTATATTTATGTTCGATTTGCTGTATCATCATAATTATTTTTGTTAGTCATCTTTAAAATGAGTGATACAGGCAAATACTGCACTGGGCGGAAACGATTCTTCTTATTTTAAGCCTTGTTAATTATCGGGAAGCTAAAATCCTTTATTTGTTCTTAAACAGTTGCACTTTTGCACCGAAAGAAAAGCGAAGTACATCTCTCATGGTCAGACTCCGGTTGGTCGCTTTGCTGATGATATACAGCTCGCAGGTACTGACCTCGTAAAATAGAGAGATATGTTGTACTATACTGTTTTTCAGATTGAAGTTCATACGTTGCCCGATAAAGATATACGGGCGAATTTTCGTACTGAAATTATAATATCGGTTAGGATAGCGTCCGGGTTCCTTCTTCCAAAACTCTTCTCCGGCAATGGTGGTAAGATACATTCCGCAGTAAAAAGGCTCCAGTGCCCAATGCTTGTCGAAACTCATGCTCCACGGTATGTAGTTTTGCTTTACTGTCAGTGTAAGAAGGAAATCGCTGGCATATTTAGCAGGCAGATATCCGAGCAGAACATCTGTTTCCCATTGCCTGCGTTTACCATAATCCCAACCTACACCGGTAGACAGTACTCCCATACCACCGGCATATTGCATTTTTACGTGAGTAGGTTTCATTCGTTCCCATCCTTCATATCTTAAGTGTATACGTTTGTCCCATCTTTTAGTATCGGAAACCTCTTGAGGTTCATCTGTTATAGCAAGCAGATTGACCGGGATGGCCAGCAGGAGAGTCAGTAAATATTTAAAAGTTGACCAGTTCATAATCGTAACCGTTTGGGGTGATAGAAAAATAAATATAGCTCCGCTTGTTTATGGAAGGAGCAGAATAGTACATAATGCCGTCATCGAAAAACTCATTTTCATTAAAGCTGTGTACATGTCCGTACACGCAGAATTGCAAGGACGGGAACTGAGTAATGTAATACTGGAATACTTTTGCTATATTGTTATTGAACTGTTCAGAGTAAGGAGGTGCATGCATTGCCACTACTGTCTTTTTTGCTTGAGGCGGAACGTGTTTCAGTTCATCTTCTAGAAACAAAAGGTTGGGAACAGCTTCCGAATAATCAAACTCCAACGCATTCGTATTCAGGCATATAAAATGAGTATCTCCAGCGGTAAACGAAAAATTTTCATTGCCGAAGATTGTATTGAACACTTCTTTTCCGGTAGCAAGACAGTCGTGATTACCCAGTAAGCATACATAAGGAACGTTCAGTCGGTTCAAACGGTCACGTTGTTCTTCGAATTCCATTTTCATACCGAAATCGGATAAGTCACCACAGTGTATTACGAAATCGATATCATTTCGTCCGTTGATTGCATTTACTGCATCTTCCGTTTCGTCATACCAGCGCTGGGTATCGCTGATAAGTGCAAACGAGATACTTTGCTTTCCGGCTGTACTAGCTTCTATCGACTGGATATTCCTTTCATTAATATTAGTTTCTCCCTCTATGTTTAAATCGTAGGGGTGATATTCTATCATGTCGCATCCTGTCTGGACTATGATTGTACTTCCAAGTAAAAAGCAGCCCAACAGGCTATGTAAGACATGGATATATTGCTTTTTTTTGAACATATATTTTTGTTTTTCTGTTTGTTATGCAAATGTTGCCATAAAATATCACATTGCGATAACTGTTTATACAGAAAAACTGTTCCAATTTGCTGAATATCACCCAAAGACCTGTTATTTTTCTATAACGAACTTGTACATGGTATGGCTTTGGAATATTTCTCCCGGAGCCAATGCTGTAGAAGGAAACTGCGGGTTGTTCGGGCTGTCCTGAAAATGACATGTTTCGAAGCATACGGCTCCTCGGAACGGATAATAGATGCCGTTCTTACCTTCAACCTTGCCTTTCAGTCCGTTTCCTGTATATATGTGGACTGCTGGTTCGGTAGTATAAATTTCCATTTTACGTCCACTTTTTTCATCATATATCCATGCTGCCGGGCGAGTATCATCTCCCGGATGGTTAAGTGCCCAGGCATGATCGTAACCGTTCACTACATGCAACTGTCCATAGTCGTCGTTTATATGTTCACCTATTGCATGAGGTTGTTTGAAATTCAGTGGAGTGCTTTCTACGGGCCAGAATTCTCCTGTTACGCATTTCTTGCTGTCGTAAGGAGTGAAATAGTCGGCATCTACCCACATGGTCTGATTTTCTACGCTGCTGTTCAGGTTTCCCGATATATTAAAGAATGAATGGTTACACAAGTTAAGAACGGTAGGTTTATCCGTGGTAGCCTTGTAGGATATATCTAACGCATCATCTTCAGTGACTGTATAAGTCAGCTCTATATGCAGATTCCCTGGAAATCCGTTTTCTCCATCGGGAGAGAGATAAGTCAGTGTAACAGACGAGGGAGAGGTTTGTCTGGCTTTCCACATTCGTGCACCGAAATTCGGATTGCCTCCATGAGCGGTATGTCCGTCAGCGTGATTGGCTTGCAAGTGGTATTCCTTACCATTCATTGTATATCTAGCATGCAGGATACGTCCGATGTATCGCCCCACGGTAGCACCATAGTTTTGTGACTGGCTGGTGTAGCTGTTTATATCAGAAAAGCCGCATACTACATCTTCCATTTTTCCGTTACGGTCGGGAACCATGAGGGATACTACCCGTGCACCATAGTTAGTAATACATGCTTCAACACCATTTTTGTTATAGATCCTATACAGGCAGGTCTTTTCTCCGTCTACCTTTTGTTGGAAATGAGCAGAGTGTAATCCTGACGAGGAGATAAATTTGTTTCCGCCACAGGAGTTGAACATGCAGGCAAAAGCCATACAGGCAAGGATATATACAGATTGTTTCATACGTGTTTATATTGGTTTGATATAATGTTAAGCAATGCTAATAAAAAATATGCTGATATTTTCCTGAAAAGAAGGTGATATTTTGAAAAAAAATGTACAAATTTTTATTAAAAGATTACCTTCTTTTGTTAGATATTTTATGAATAGGGATAAATCGGTTTATCAGAAGCTTAAAACAAATCGCTTATTTGGAGTAATTTGTTTATTATCAGATTAGTAAGGCGGCTGCAAATCCTAAAAGGAGGATTAACGGAATTAAGTCTACCAAGCTGATGCACAATCCGGCAATGGCTAGTCCGCGGGGAGATTTGAATATGCCGATAAACGAAAAAATGAATCCCAGCAACCACAATATCCAGTTGAGTACAGGTACCCAGCATCCTAAAAGCGCCAGCAGAGCCAGTACAAATCCGGCAGTTCCCAGACCGTTCGATTTTCTGGATTCTTCCCGAATGATAATTGTTTGGTGTACGGGATTGCCCGACATCTTTTCTTGATTTTCCATAATATTAAGTACAGTCCTTCAGTCCCGAAAAGACATTTAAGTAATACAAAAAGCGTGGAACTGCAATATCTGATATCAGGTAAGTCGAATAAAGGCCAAAATGAAAAAAAGAGCTAAACAAGTGCAAATATAATCATTGATATACTGTATTTTATGTGGTATCAGATTCGGGAATGACTTTTTAATTTGTCTTAATCTGTTGCAAGTTTCTTCGGGATATATGGGAACATTTACGGGAATTTTTATACCTTTGCCGCATAACCGAAAAAGCAACGCAGATGAAAGTAACCGTGTATCTGAAGAAATGCTCCCCAGAGACCTCGAACATCTGTTTCCGGGTCAGGGAGAAGAGTGTGGACATAAAAGTGGTCTCTCCCCTTGAGGTACAGGACAGGTATTGGGATTCTGATACCCTTAGCTACAGGCGCACAACGGCTGTCCCTGCCGTAGAGCAGAAACGACTGCCGGAACAGATCGCCTCCATCATTGAGCGGGCGGAGAAGACCTTTTCGGACAAGGCGGACAGCAGGTGGATGAAGCAGGTCATCGAGGATGTGCTGTACCCTGCCCGCGCCTTCGAGCGCAACCATCCGAACCTGCTTGCCCGCGTCCATGAGTATCTGGAGAAGTTTGACGGTGCGGAGAGGACCAAGGAGCATATCGTCCGCTTCGAGCGCAAGATGACCCGCTACCACGACTACCGGCGGGAGATACTGGGCGAGACGGACTTCACCCTCTTCGTGGAGACCGTCACGCTGGAGCAAATGAACGATTTTAGGGATTATGTCGTGAACGAGTACAGGCTGCGGCAGGAACACCCCGACTTCTATGCTCCCCGCATGCTCATCAACCACAGGCCGAGGCCGCTTTCCGGCACGACCGTCATCAACATCATGAACCTGTTCTGCACCTTCCTGCACTGGTGCAAGAAGATGAAGTATTCCGACAACGAGGTCTATGCCCTCTACGGCTGCAAGGAGCCCACCTACGGCGACCCGTTCTACCTCACATCGGAAGAGAGGAACATTCTCTACGATGCGGACCTGAGCGACAACCCGAAGCTGGCCGTCATACGGGACATCTTCGTGTTCCACTGCTATGTCGGCTGCCGAGTGGGTGACCTCTACAGGCTCACGAGGGCCAACATCAAGGACGGTTTTCTGGAATACATGCCGCAGAAGACGAAGAAATGCCAGGCGAAGACCGTCAGGGTGCCGCTGCATGAGAAGGCACTGAAGATACTGGAACGTTACGATGCCAATGCCGGCAGACTGTTCCCGTTCAAGCAGATACACACCTACAACCTCGGCATACGGGAGCTGCTGAAGCGCTGCGGCATAGACAGGACGGTGACCATCCTCGACACGCACGGCTACAACACCGTGCAGAAGCCCCTGTACGAGGTGGCCACCAGCCATACGGCACGCAAGACCTTCGTGGGTAACCTATACCGGCAGGTGCCCGACCCAAACCTGATAGCCTCCATGTCGGGACACGTGGAGGGCAGCAGGGCGTTCAACCGCTACCGCACGATAGACGATGACATGAAGCGCAGGCTTGTGGACATGATAGATTAGACAGAAAGGAGGACATACATATGAAAGTGACCGCATTCATCCGAAAGACCGCCGCCAAGAACAACATAACAGACCAGGCACGGGTCTATTTCCGTGTCCGGGACATCGGCGGAGTGGACATCAAGGCTGCGAGCGAGCTGTCCATCAACCCCAACCACTGGAGTCCGGAACGGCAGGGCTACAAGCCCCGCGTGGCCCTGGTGTCGGAGGAAAAGAAGATGGGCTTCGACAAGGACGTGCAGCAGATCACCCACCTCATCACGAAAGAGTACCACCGGGGCGTGGACGGCAGCTGGCTCAAAAGCCTGATAGAGGAATACCACCATCCCGGCATCAACGCGAGGGGCGGCAACAAGGCCGACGAGTACCTGCTCTCGTACCAGATACGGAAATACGTCGAGGAAACACCGCTTGCGGATGAAAGCCGGAAACACCACCTCGACAATCTTAACAAGGTGCTGCGCTACGAGCGTTTCCGCCATGAGGTGCTGCACCAGAGAGGCTTCCACCTGTGCATCGATACCATTACGGCGGACGACATCAGGGACTTCAAGCTGTGGATGCAGGAGGAACACAAGTACGTGGACATGTACCCCGTATTCTACCGGAATGAGGTACGCCGCAACGTCGAACAAAAGCGTTCCGAGAACAGCATGTCGGGTTCCCTCTACCGCATCCGCACCGTCATCAAGTGGTGCGTCAAGCGCGGGCTGACAAGGAACAATCCCTTTGACCAGTACCAGATTGCCCGGCCGATGTACGGCGACCCGTTCTACTTGACGCTCGAGGAGCGGGACAAGGTGTACTACGCCGACCTGAGCGGCATGGGGGCAACCTATCCGGTCTACCGTGACATCTTCATGTTCCAGTGCCTGATAGGGTGCCGTGTCAGCGACCTGAACAGGCTGACCAAGGCGAACATCGTGGACGGCTTCGTGGAGTACATCCCGCAGAAGACGAAGATGGAACATGCCAATACAGTGCGCGTGCCGCTCAACCAAAAAGCACGGGACATACTGGAACGCTACAAGGATCTGGAGAGCGCCCTGCTCCCCCGGTTCTCGCACTTCGGCTACAACAAGAAGATAAAGGAGATACTCAAGTATGTGGGCATCGACCGTACGGTCATAGTCCTCGACCCGAAGACAAGGGAGGACGTGGCAAAACCCTTATACGAGGTGGCGACTACACATACCGCACGCAAGACATTCATCGGCAACCTGTACCGACAGGTCAAGGACCCGAACCTGATAGCCTCCATGTCGGGACATTCGGAAGGGAGCCGTGCCTTCGCACGGTACCGCAAGATTGACGACGAGATGAAGAAGGAGCTGGTAAACCTCTTGGACTGACAGTTCCCCTTTTCCACTTATCCTTTGATATCAACCTGTAATAATACAATATGGACGGGCAGAAACAGACATACGAACAGTTCAAGGCGGACATCCTCCAGTGGAAAGACGCGCACAAGGAGGAATACCGCCGCTTCGCGAAAATGATGGCGGACGGGAACGAAATGCAGTACCTTGCCGTCTGCCGCGCCATCTTCAAACAGCTGCCCGGAATCAGGCGGGAATGGCAACAGTCATGGTGTGACGACAGCACGGACGGCTTCAGGAACATAGGCCTCCACTTTAAGGAGAACGCGGTGCCTGGGCAAATCGTGAAACTGTACAGGAAACAGAGGGAAGAGGATGCTGCCCCGCCTCCGTCCACATTCTGGGGCAGGATGAAATACATTTTCAGACAGAGTCTGAGAAAACGCTGCGTAACCCTGTCCGCCCCTCTCGTGCTGAGCTGGCTGTACTACGGCAAGAGTTTCGAGGCGATGGTTGACATGGTCAGCAGGCAGGCGGGGCACCCCAAGGCTGGGAACGCCGAAAGGATGGGCTGCTCCATTGTCGTCAGACAGATTATCGAGGTGTCCATAAAGAACGGCTTCCGCACGCAGGAGGACTGGGACGAACACTTCGCCATGAAGGACGCAATTGAAAAAGGCGGCATCGGCGAATGGGCTTTGCAGTCCTTAAAGGACGGGATGGGTGGCGGTGATACCGGAGGCAACCCGGCAGCAACGGACTCCGGCAGCGGTACGGTGCCGCAGGCGCAGCGGACGGCCGGAAAGAAGAAAATACAGGAGCGGCTACTTGCGGATTATCTCAAGTGCGGAAACAGGGAGGAAGTCCTGCAATGCATCCGCCGTTTCGTCTCCATAAACACGAGTGCCGTACATCAGGCACTCCCGTTCTATGTGCTGAAAGACCTGCAGCTGGTGGCCGGGATGCACGCTGCGAAGGAATACAGCGTGGGAATGGCACTGCAGTTCCTCGACCTTCCCTCCCTGAAAAGCGAGAGTGCCATACGGCAGGCGGTCGGCTTCCTGAAGACGGCAAAGCATATCATCAAGGACGGGAAAGACCAGATGGCTCCTCTTATCGAGAGTGACGAGAACAGGGAACTGTTCCGGTCACTGGTACAGGAAATCAAGGAAATCATCTCCGAAGATGTAACGGACACTGCCGCCGGATAAGACAAAATAAGCCGTATTATATGGTCACACAGACTTAAATTGTCATGACAATTTAAGACAAGGCCTTATATATCAATCCGTTTCAATTCCCTTATACTTTTGCACCGTCAACCTTTTCCCTAAGGTCGGCGGTGCTTCTCTTTTATAAGCCATCGGAAGCGGGGCATCAGGGAACTTTTGAAGATGGTCATCACAAACTTCAAAACTTGATATTTATGATTACCATAGAAAGTCTGGTCGAACAGGGCGCAAACGTGAAACTGGAAGTCACGCCCGCCGACCTGAAGATGTTTGCCGAGTCCGTCGTGCAGCGCACCATCATGGCGCAGCAGGAGGAACGGGTGGCTGCAATGCAGCGTGAGGCGGAAGAGACTTGGCTCAATACAAGACAAGTCCGTGAGTTGTTGAACGTGTGCGATGGCACACTCAACCTGTGGGCGAAGCGCGGCTACCTCGTCCCCGTCAAGGTGGGCAACAAGAACATGTATGCCAGGTCGGATGTTCGGCGTGTGCAGACGGGAGGGAAATCCGAGAGTGTGACATCCTATTGCAAGAAGAGAAATGGCTGACATGACACACACCCGACTTGAACTGTGCAACATGATCCGCATGGAGGCGGAACATACCGAAGACACCGGCTTCCCTCTGGAAGTGTTCCCGCAGACGGTTCAATCCGTCATCCTTGACATGGCCCGGTACGAAAACTACAAGACAGAGTTCATAGCGACAGCCATGATTTCGGCTGTATCTGCGGCATTGGGCGGCACCTACCGTATCCGCATCAAAGGCGAATGGCAGAGCAATGCCGCCCTCTATATCATCCTCGTGGGCAGGCCGGGACTGGGCAAGACACCGCCGCTGGAGGCGGCATACCGCCCCATACGGAAGCACGACTATGCCCTGTTCAAGGCGTATGAGTCGGAATTGGAGGTATGGAAAGCCGCCGGGGAAAATGGGAAGAAACCCGTGCTGCGGCGTACCGTCGTGTCCGACTTCACTCCCGAATCGCTCCTACTGACGCACAACAACAATCCCCGTAGCGTGGTCATCCTGGTGGACGAGATCATGGGCATGTTCAACTCCGCCAACCGCTATACAAACGGACAACTCATAGAGCAGCTGCTCACGGCATGGAGTGGCGGGGCTTTGGACGTGACAAGGGTGAGCAGTACGATACCTGTCCATATAGAGCAGCCGTGCATCAATATCGTCGGGACCACGCAGACCAAGCGGGTCCATGAACTGCTCACGAAAGGATTCGAGGATAACGGACTGCTTGACCGCTTCCTGTTCGTGCTGCCCAAGTCCCGTGATGTGTCAAAATGGACTGATTGGGATGATGGCGGGGAGGACAGGGCATCTCTGGCAGCGGCACGCTGGGAGCAGATACTTGGCAAGGTACTCGCTCTGGACTATGACACGGGAGAGGAAGAAAGGATATCCCATGTGCTGTCCATGGACAGGGAGGCAAAAGAGTATTTCTTCTCATGGTGGAACAGGAAAGTGGAACGCATCAACCGGATAGAGGACGATGCCGAGGTGGACAGCCGTGAGATGAAGCATCCGGCGCAGGTGGCACGGCTGGCCCTGCTCATGCAGGTGCTGCGGTATGCTTCCGGCGAGAGTCATCTGCAGTCTGTGGATATGGTATCGGTAAAAGCCGCTGTCCGGCTGAACGGCTATTTCGAGGACTCGTACCGCCGCATCCGTTCATTCGTGGCAGAGGACATGTGCGAGGAACCGCCCAAGGTACTGCTGTCATTGCTGCCGGACACGTTCGACACGAAAACGGCCATCGCCACAGGCAGGGAACAGCAGAATGTCAGCGAGCGCACGGTGATGAACTACCTCAGGGAACTGTGCAGGAGCGGGCTACTGCGGAAGTCCAAGGCCGGGCATTACGAAAAAGTCATATATGATAAATCTGGAAAATCTAATGAAAACGATAATGAACCGCCAACCCGAAACTGCAACGGATGACCCCTTGTTGCAGCCTGCAGTCTTTGCAGTTTTGCAGTCTCGGAGTACCGGAAAGGTAAAATTCCTGCAAGACTGCAAGAACTGCAGACTGCAAATGGCCGTTTTCATTTGCAGGAATCCACAAAAGAGAGCATCATGAACGGATACAGATTCCATCTTCAGAAGTACAGGCCGGGCAGCAAGACCGCCTGTCCGGAGTGCGGCAGGAAGTCCTGCTTTACCCGTTATATCGACGAGGCGGGAGAGATTTCCTTCCCTGACAACGTGGGTATCTGTGACCATATCAACAGTTGCGGCTACCACTATACTCCGAAAGAATACTTCCGGGATAATCCGGCCGTCAAGGAGAGGTTGAGTGAGCAGGAAAGGAACGGCGGCACACCGATAGTTGCAAAAGCGTTGGCAAAGCCACAGCCCGAACAGAAGCCACAGATATCCTTTCTTCCCTCTGATTGGGTGGAGCAGTCCATGCGCAGGTACGACATCAACCCCTTATATCGCTACTTCACCAAGGTGGCCGGCAAGGAGGATACGGACAGGCTGTTCCGCCTCTACAGGGTCGGCACGTCAAGGATGTGGGGCGGAGCAGCCGTATTCTGGCAGACAGACCGGGACGGCAATGTGCGTGCGGGCAAGATCATGGGCTATGACGTTGAAACGGGACACCGGATCAAGGAACCCTTCAACCAGGTAAGCTGGGTACATTCGGTAAGGAAGGTGCCGGACTTCAGGATGAAGCAGTGCCTGTTCGGTGAGCACCTGCTGTCGGACGCCTCCGTCGCCATGTCCGCCAAGCCTGTAGCTATTGTCGAGAGCGAGAAGACGGCGCTTGTCGCCGCCCTTTTCATACCCGACTTCATCTGGCTTGCCGCCGGAGGGATGCACGGGTGTTTCAACAGCGAGGCCATGCAGGTATTGCGCGGCCGGGAGGTTGTCCTCTTCCCCGACCTCAAGGCGACGGAAGAATGGAGGCGACGGCTGCCGATGATGGAATCCTTTTGCAAGCGTGCCACATGCTCCGACATGCTGGAGAGGATCGCGACCGGTGCACAGCGTGAAGCCGGACTGGACATCGCCGACTTCCTGCTGATGGAGGACACGCCGCAGATGATCCTTCAACAGATGACAGCGCGCAATCCCGTATTGCAGTCCCTCATCGACGCTTTCGGGCTCGAACTGATTGATGCGAAAAAAACGGAATGACAGGAAGGTACCGGACAGCTTGCTGTCCCAAGGGAAAGGGGTTGTAAAATCCCGTAGCTTATTAGGGCATTTTCACCACCTCCGCTCCGCGTCCGGCAGTCAAAAAGCCCATAGGCCGAGGGAATATCTCAGACTCCAGACATATGCCTCCGGCAACAGGACGGGATTTTACAACAGTAACAATAACTATAAAACGAACAGATATGAGTAATACGCAATACGCGGTCTGCCACCTGCAGCGTGGCAGCGGGAATGACTCTGGTATGTCATGCCATATAGAAAGAAAGGATGCCAAGGGAAAGATTTATGTGCCGGTCAATGCCAATGCAGACCGGACACATCTCAACTGCGAGCTGGTCAGGTTCCCTGAAGGAGTGTCCAATCGCACCGAGGCGATACAGCACCGCATCGACACGGCCGGGCTGCGCCGCAAGGTCGGCAAAAACCAGACAAAAGCCATCCGTATCATCCTGACCGGGACGCATGAGCAGATGATGAAGATTGCCAATGACGGTAGGCTGAACAGTTGGATCGATGCCAATCTCAAATGGTTAAAGGACACCTTCGGCGAAGAGAATCTTGTGTCGTGCGTGCTGCACATGGATGAGAAGACGCCGCACCTGCACGCCACTGTCGTTCCCATTGTAACCGGGGAGCGTATCCGCAGGAAGCGAGAGGGCGAAAAGAAATATGATACAAAGTCCGGTCCCCGGCTCTCGGCGGACGATGTGATGCGACGCACACGGCTACACGAATACCAGAGCAGCTACGCTGCGGCCATGAAACCGTTCGGGCTGCAGCGTGGGATTGTCGGCTCCACCGCCAAGCATCAGGCGAACTCGGAATACTACAGACAGCGGGTAATCCAATATGAAGAGGACATAGCCAAGTTGCAGGCCGATGTGGAGAAAGCGCAGGAGGGCAGGAACACCATCCTCGCATGGTTCGGCAAGGGAGACCTTGCCAAGGCAAAAAAGGAACTCGCGGACAAAGACGAGCAGATTGCCGGACTCAACAAACGGATCAAGGAACTTCAGGCAGAAAAGGAACGGTTGCAGGAGCGGCATAAGTCGGAAATCGAGAAGCTGCGGAACGGCTATCAAGCGGAGATAGACGCAGCCATCCGCAGGGCGGAAACCGCCGAGCGACAGGCAGAAGAGAAAGATACCGTTATAGACAAGCAGCGGAAGCAGATAGGCCTACTTGACCGCAAGGCAAATCCTCAGCGTTACAGCCTCTCATCCGGTGCCGAGCTTGTCCGCATCAACGTGTCCAACTACCGAAATCCGTCGCTCCACATCTGGACACGGGTCGGAGAGGAGCTTTTTGAGGACACCAAATTCCAGATAGACTATGATGTGGCCCAAAGACATTTCAACGGCTTGATCACAGATGAGGAGTTTGTCAATGCCGTATTCGAGCCGCAGGAACAGGTAAATGGAAAACAGGCGGAATTGCTGGGCGCTGTTTTCACCCTTGCCGCCGGAGGACCGGCGGAGGTTCATGTTGGTACTGGTGGAGGTGGTTCTTCTTCGGAACTTCCGTGGGGAGAAAGGAAGAATGACAATAATACATCAAGAAGAAGGAGATAGTTATGGGAATTTCAATCAAATTATGTTTTCGCCCTTCTGTCATCAAGGGTAAAGATGGTACACTTTATTACCAGATAATCATTAAACGGACAACGCATACTTATACATCGGGGTATCGGATTTACCCCGATGAATGGGACAAGCGACATAGTAGAATAGTTACCAATAGTAATTCGCTTATTAAAATCAAGAATCGCACCGATTGGGAGACGCAACAGATATATGCTATTATCAAAAGGCATATAGATAAAGGAACATACTTGGATTTTGGGAATATAATTTCTGAATTTGAGGAACTGAACCGTCAGCAATCATTCTCTGATTTTCTCTTATCTCAAGCGAAACGTTTGACAGATATGGGACGTACACGAACAAGTGAGACATATATATCCGCTTTGCATAGTTTCATTAAATTCAATAATAATGAAGATATTATGCTCTATGAGATTACAGCAGAGGTAATGGAGGATTATGAACGCTATCTGAAAAACAGAAATCTTACCATGAACAGCATATCCTTTTATATGCGAACTTTGAGAACAGTGCTTAACAAAGCGGTAAAATTACACCTCATTGAATCTATTGCCCCATTCCAAAGTGTATATACTGGAATTGCTCAGACGGCAAAGAGAGCGATAGACATTGATTCCATCAAGAGAATTAAAGAGGTGGATTTAAGTCTCTATCCTCATCTTGCATATGCAAGGGATATTTTCTTATTAAGTCTCAGCTTAAGAGGTATGTCGTTCATTGATATGGCATATCTGACTTATGATAATCTTCGCAATGGGTACTTGGCCTATTATCGCAGAAAGACAGGAGGCCGTTTGGATATCCGTTGGGAGCAACAGATGCAAGCCATCATAGACAAATATCCCAAAGACTCACGGTATCTATTGCCCATACTCACGAATGATGCCGATGACAGGCAAACCTACAAGAAACTATCCAAACGTATCAATCGTCATCTAAGGAAGGTCGGCGAAATGGCTCAGTTACCGATACCTTTGACTATGTATGTGGCCCGCCACAGCTGGGCAAGTATAGCCAAACAGAAGCAGATTCCCATTAGTGTCATCAGCGATGCTCTCGGTCATGATTCCGAGAAGACCACACTTATATACCTTTCTGCGCTTGATACTTCAGCGGTAGATAACGCTAATAGTGAGATTTTAGCTGCATTGGGAGAATGGTAGTCTGTTTGATTATCTCCGACATTGTCACCGACATTCGGGGTATTGAACATCTTAAAATAGATTGAGTTCCGTTCTTTTTGAATGGAACTCGATTTGCTATATCATAATTTGAAATGAAATAAATAGGATAGAGCTTATTCTAAAACGATAATTTGGGGAATCTCTTTCTATGAGAACCCCATTTTAATGCAAAAGTACTGCTTTTATTTCAAATTATCTCATTTTAGACCGAGAAATCAGTGGCTTTGAACGACTTACCACATTCATCTTATAGGTATTATCCACCTTTATTTCTTCACTTGTACAATTTAAAATAGTTGTAAACATTGTAACTAACTGATTGTTAGAACGAGTCCTTTTTTTGTGAATCTCATAGAAAGAGATTCCCAGCAATAACATATAGAAGTAATTGATTCAGAAGTTTTGTATTGCGTAGAACTATGAGTACAAAGTTTTTCAATAATAGACTTGGCAATACGCTTTTCGATAAGTTGAAAGGTATTGCATCAGGAATGGTGACATTCGATCGCTTTTTGGCTGTCGTTGGTTTCTTTCGTTCATCGGGTTATTTCAAGTTGCGTAAAGAGCTTGGCGATATATCCGAAATTAAAATCTTGGTAGGTATCAATATCGATGATATTTTCCGTAAGCACAACAAGGCCCTTTTGATGCTTGCCGATGAGGTCAAGGCAAAGGAAATCTACAACAACGATTTCAAAGAGGATATTGTTAATGCTCAATATTCTCCAGAAGTCGAAGAAGGAATCTTGCAGATGTGTGAAGACCTTGTTTCGGGACGCTTACAGATGCGTATTCACGCTACCAGAAATCTGCACGCCAAATTCTACTTATGCTTACCACAAAACCATAGCGAGCATAGCGATGGTTGGGTAATAATGGGTTCTTCTAATATCTCCGATTCAGGTTTGGGAATTAAACAGCCGCCACAGTATGAACTCAATGTGGCAATGAAGGACTTTGATGATGTAAAGTATTGCTCAGATGAATTTTGGACTTTATGGAACGAAGCTGTTCCATTAACAGCAAAAGATATTGAAGAGTACAAAAAGAATACATACTTGGGCTATCAGCCTACTCCATACGAACTATACATCAAAGTACTTATTGATACATTTGGCGACCAAGTGGAAGATGACTTCTCCATTCAGTTACCCGATGGGGTCAAGGATTTGAAATACCAGAAAGATGCAGTTATTCAGGGCTATCAGATGCTGATGCAGCATAATGGTTTGTTTCTTGCTGATGTCGTGGGGTTAGGAAAGACTATGATTGCAACGATGATAGCCAAACGTTTTGTAGAGGCTAACGGTAAAAATACCAATATCCTCGTTGTATATCCCCCAGCATTGGAAGATAACTGGCGAAATACATTCAAACTTTTCGGAATATACAAGAAAACTCAATTCATTACTAATGGCAGTCTGTCAAAGGTTCTTGAAGGTAAAGACAATTACAAGGACAAAGAGGAATTTGATTTAATCATTGTCGATGAAGCCCATGGTTTCCGCAGCGACAGTTCTGGCAAATATGATGAGTTGCAAAAGATATGCAAATCCCCCTGCCTGAATATGGGCTTGCTGAAAAGCACTCAAAAGAAGGTAATGCTTCTTTCTGCTACACCGCTCAACAACCGTCCTGATGATTTACAGAATCAGTTACTATTGTTCCAAAATAGCCAAAACTGTACCATTGACGGAGTTCCCAACCTCAAAGGTTTCTTTGCTCTGCTTATCTATGAATATAAGAGATTGATGCGAGAGCGTGACCAGCGTGATGTTACTGCTGAGGTTGATAAAATCTATGAGCAGATACGTAGTAAGGTTATTGATAAGGTAACAGTACGCCGTACACGCAATAATATTCTCAACGATCCCGATTATAAGGCAGATATTAAATCACAGGGTATCATATTCCCAAATATTCTGCCACCGAATGAATTGGAGTATGTAATGGGCTCAGATACAAGCAACCGCTTCTATGAGACGCTTAAGCAATTGACTGATGGAAAAACGGATGAAAATCCAGAAGGCAAGGGACTGACCTATGCCCGCTATCGTGCTGTTGAGTTTTTGAAACCTGAATATCGTAGCAAGTATAAGAATGCTGTACATATTGGTCAGACATTAGCTGCCATTTACCGTGTTCATATGGTAAAGAGATTGGAGAGTAGTTTCTATGCTTTCAAGAAGTCGCTTCGAACACTTCTTCGTATTACAACTGATATGATTAAGATGTTCGATGAGGACAAGGTGATCATCGCCCCTGATTTGAAGGTGAAAGACCTGCAAGCAAAGAATATGGAACTTGATGAAATTATCGAGTATGCCATTGCAAAAGGATATGCAACTGAAGATATTCTCTTCCCAGCCAATGCTTTTAGTTCTGATTTTCTTGAAATGCTCCATCATGATCGTGAGATATTGGAGCAACTCAATGCAGATTGGGCGAAAGAGAATGATGATCCGAAGTTTGACAAGTTCCGAGAAAACCTTACTAATGTCTTTTTTGATACGACCATCAATCCATCTGGCAAATTGGTGTTGTTCTCTGAAAGTGTCGATACATTGAATTACTTATACGATAGATTGACAAAAGAGATAGGTCGCACAGATGTTTTGATGGTAACAGCAAGCAACCGCAACCGCTTGGGACAGACTATCAAAGAGAATTTTGATGCCAATTTTGACAGTAAGTCAATGAAGTACAACATCATTATTACTTCTGATGTATTGGCAGAAGGTGTGAACTTGCATCGTTCCAATGTAATTGTCAATTACGATTCGCCTTGGAATGCCACACGTTTAATGCAGCGTATAGGTCGTGTAAACCGTATCGGTTCTGTTGCTACGAATATCTATAACTATATGTTCTACCCATCGCAACAGGGTGACAAGGAAATTCAACTCTACAAGAACGCTCTTGTCAAATTACAGGGTTTTCATTCAGCATTTGGCGAAGACGCTCAAATCTACTCAAAGGAGGAGATTGTAAAGGAGTTCCAAATGTTTGACAACAATGTAAAGGACAGTATCGACAAGAAAATAGCCCTGTTGCGTGAAGTGCGTGAACTCTACAACAGAGACCGTAAACTATATCATAAGATCAAGGCTTTGCCAATGAAGAGCCGAGTGATGCGTGATACGGGAAAGCATTGTGGAAAGTCAGTCATCTTTGTTTCTTCCAATGTCAAGACCGAGTTTTATCTGGCAACCCAAACTGGTATTGAAATTATCGACTTTCTAGAAGCGGTAAAATACCTCAAAGCAAAGCCCGAAGAACAACCTGTGCCTTTCTCTAATGAAGAACAACACTACAAGCATGTAAATAATGCATTGGTTCAATATACGACCGAATATGTGGAGGCAGCCGATACATCGTCCATCAACCGCACTGACCTTGACAAGACCTCGCTTGAAGCCAACAAGTTCTTGCGTACCATCAAGCAGATAACAACCGATAGTGAATTGAAATCGCAATGCGATGTATTGATCGGATATATCAACGAAGGCATCTATGCCCAATTGCCTCGCTACTTGAAAGCCTTGTCTCGAGAGTACAAGAACGACCGTGCAAAGATGAAGCAGTACGAGTATAGTTTACAAAACAAAATTTCGGAATTATTCGGCGAATATCAGACGATGAACAAGGAGCAACGACACGATGCCAAAGATATTTCTAATCCTCAAATCATTATATCAGAATCATTTAAGTAAATATTTTTATGCCAACTACATATACACCGGATATTTTGAGAAAACTATTCCAATCATCTTTCAATCTGACTCAGTGGTACACTTTCCTACAATATTTTTTCAATGCAACCGAATTGAAAGAAGAACCAGAAAGGATTATAGGAAGCACCTCTGATAATGGTTACTATTTGGGAAATATAGATACTACAGACAGTTATCGTATCGGTTTATTTCATTACAATATTACAAAAGGCTCTGTTGCAAACAGGCGTGTGGGACTACGCAATCTTGTAAAGTCATTCATCAATCCGACTTGGGGCGAGTTTGATGCTGCATTGGTGGTATTTGATAGTGGCGACCATTGGCGATTGTCATTTATTTGTGATATCAAGGGCGAGGCAACTTCACCTAAACGATATACATATGTCTTCGGCAGTGATGATTTACTGTACAGAACACCAATTGAGCGTTTCTACTTCTTAAAGAAAAAAGGTATTTCATTTGAAAATCTGAGAACAGCATTCTCTGTAGAGGCTCTTTCTGATGAGTTTTTTGATAAGTATCGTGAACAATATGCAGACTTTATCCAATATGTTACGGGTAAGCGGTTTGTTAAGGTTGGCAGCAAGTGGGAAGAAAAGGTGCTTGGCGAGCCTAATGCAGCATTGACGCAAGCATTTGACCATAACGAAAAAAAAATCCGTGATTACGTAAAGAAGATGATGGGACGCATCACCTTCCTTCATTTCTTGCAACGCAAAGGTTGGATGTGTGGCGACCTAAACTATATGCAAAATTTATTTGAGAATTCAGCATATAAGGATGATTATCTCGATTCAGTCCTCGAACCATTGTTTTTCGGTATCTTGAACACTAAACCTGCAGAGCGTGAAGCCCTGTTTACCGATTACAGTTGGGATAAATCGCTACTTAATGAATGGAAGGATATTCCATACCTCAATGGCGGATTGTTTGAACGTGATGAAGAAGATGAGCCCGAAAGCCGTTTCCCAGCCGATTACTTCAAACGCTTGTTCCAATTCTTCAGCGAATACAACTTTACCATTGACGAGAATGATCCTAATGATGCAGAAGTCGGAGTTGACCCCGAAATGTTGGGTAAAATCTTCGAGAATTTACTTGAAGACAACAAGGACAAAGGAGCATTCTACACACCGAAAGAGATTGTACGATATATGTGCCAGGAGTCTCTTATTGCCTACCTCGAAACCAATACAAGTATAGCAAAGGACAAAATTCGCAACTTCGTTCTTACTCCCGAAGATGGTGTAGATGACATTCCTGAGAATAAAAAACCTAAACTACTCACAGCACTGGAAGAGGTGAAGATTTGCGATCCAGCTATCGGTTCGGGAGCATTCCCTATGGGCTTACTCAACGAGTTGTTACATTGTCGTGAGGTGTTGAGCGGAGAACAGTATGACCGAGCAGAAATCAAGAAAAGCATTATCCAAAACAATATCTATGGTGTGGATATAGAGAAAGGTGCGGTTGACATTGCACGTTTGCGTTTTTGGCTCTCTATTGTGGTAGATGAGGAGACTCCATCGCCACTACCAAACCTTGATTATAAGATTATGCAGGGTAACTCGCTTATTGAAAGTTTTATGGGCGTGGATTTAAGTAAACTTACTTACGAAAAGGAGCACAAGGAAGATAAGGGAGAAATATCACTATTCGATGATGAGAAAAACCGTCTGCAAAAAACAGTCTCGCATCTGCTATCAGCATACTACTCTTGTAGTGACCATGACAGGAAAGTGACATTGCAGCAAGAGATTTCCGACACCATCAACAAACAACTGGAGGCACAAGGATACGACCCTGCAATTCTTGACAAACTCAAAACTATTAATCTTGCCGAGAATAATAACTTTTTCCTCTGGCATACTTGGTTCAGCGATGTTTTCAATCGTGATGATGATAAAAATGGTTTTGATATTGTAATTGGCAATCCTCCGTATATCGATTCTGAGACCATGATTTTATTAGGTCAAACAGACCTACGTGAATATATTACCAAACATTATAAATTCATAAAAGGAAATTGGGATATATACATGGCTTTTCTTGAATGGGGGTTGACTCTATCTAATGGATGCTTGTGCTATATTACCCCTGATAAATGGTTATCTAAACCATTTGGAAGTAAATTCAGAGAACAATGTATGATTCCCCGTATGAAAACAATTTTACATACAGGGAATAAAACTTTTGAAAGTGCAATGGTGGATGCCATAGTAACACTTTTTGTTCGTAGCTCAGACAAGATAAGTGCATATAAATTTGCCGGGAATAAAAATATAATACTTATGAATTCCGTTCCATCTAATTCAATTCCAAAACCATATTATATTGATTCTTTATTTAGTGAGAACAATTATTTAATCAGAAAAATGGAGGATAAAAGTATTATGCTTAGCACCATAGCGGAATGTGAGAATGCTTGTGCAACACACGATGCGTATGAATTATCTCCGTATGTCTATAATCTCACATCAAAATATGATTCTGCAGCACAATTAAAACTTGTTAATACAGGTACTATTGATAAATTTTCTAATAGATGGGGAGTTAAAGATATAACATACCTTGGAGCTAAATATTTATGTCCTGTGATAGATAAAAAAACATTTGTATCTAATTTTGGTAAGGCATATATTCGCAAAACATTGTCCAAGAAACTTATTTTCAAGGGTCTAAACCTACTTGATGGTTTTATTGATTTATGTGGAGATTATATCCCAGGTAAATCCACATTGGTTATTTGTTCAGACGACATCAATAACTTGAAATTTTTATGTGGTTTGTTAAATTCGAAGTTGGCAATCTTCTATATTAAATCTAAATATGCCTCTAGTAGTTATTGTGGTGGTATAACTTTTTCAAAAGATATGATAAATAATTTTCCTGTTTCTTCTCAGAATGGATTTAAAGAAAAAATAATCTCAATAGTTGATAAAATTTTGGATGCTGGATATTCTATTGGCTTAAATAAGTTGTTAAATGAAACCATATATTCTAGTTACAACTTATCTTCTGTGGAAATAAAAATCGTCGAACAAAGCTTCTAAACACAATAATAGCCTGCTGTGGTGCAGGCTATTATTGTATCCAATCGTCATAATAAACAAATTATTATAAGTACCTTTGTGTGGTAGTGTTTCAAACAGTGTGTCCGGAGTAAGCCTTCAGACCTCTTAGCTTTGCAAATATATCAATTTATCTGTTACTTCATTGGCAGGCGCGCTGCCTACGACAGCTGAAGAATAAATAGCGATAGCCCGCAACCAGCCTAGATGACTTGTCCTTTTGTATTACATATCTGTCTTAGAAAATATCGCTATCATATCTTTTTTATATCTATGGGCAATCTTCTAAGAGTATTTTCCATTTGTTGTGAAATCGATGGCGCGGTTAGAAATAATCTTTCCCGAGCTCTACTCATCGCTACATAATAAACTCTGTCAGATTCGTTGTCTTTAAGATTAGGGTTAATAATCATGTTTAACGCTTTTTCTTCTGTGAAAACGACAAGTACATTTTCAAATTCGTCCCCCTTTGCTTTATGTACTGTTCTTTGGGCACTTGAATCTTCTAATAATCCAACACATTGAGATAATTCTCTGTATGTATGAGAAGAGTAAAAACTATAAATACTAGTATCTTTTTTAATTTTAGTTATTTTCCAGCGTTTGCATAGATAATCAAAGAAATCTTTTAATGTTCCATTACAATATTTCCCATAATCATCAAGTGCTTCTTTGACAGAAGTGTAAGCAGCAATATCCATAACTCCAATGTTTTCGAGCATTTTAAAAGCTGCTCCGAATTGCTTGTTTCTTGCATGTTCAATGGCTTTTATCCATATAGTTACAAACTCTTTTCTATTTGCATTACTATCTTTGATTTGATTTAATAAGTTACTGTTTTGAACGTGGGCATCCACACATTGTTTCAAGATGTTCGCCTCTATATTTCTGTATGATAATGCATGTACCTCATTAGCCGCTATTCTCTTTGCTTCTTCATAGCAAGCCAACAACTCACCAACAAGCAGCAAGGGCTTCATGCCATGCTCGTTTCTTATGGGGTGTTGTTGAAACTCTGTCCTAATTACATTAAGTAAATCAATGATTTCATTACTACTTCTTCTATTATCCAAAATGGTATAGTCCCGTAAACCATCTAAGGTAAACGAGGCGAATTGATTTGGGTCCGCCCCCAGAAATCCATAGATAGACTGAGCATAGTCACCAATAACGCCTACAATAGCTCCATTCTCACCTAACGATTTGATAATTTTTGCCTGAATTGGGTTGGTATCCTGGAATTCATCAATGAAAACATAAGGGAACTGTATTGCCAAAGCTCTGCTGATAAATGGGTATTTCTGTATGAGCTTATAGCTGAAATAGAGAACATCGTCATAGTGCATATATCCTTTTTTCCATGCCAACTTTTTATAAACGATATATGCATTTTCATTCAAAGCATAACCCTTTTTACAGCATTTCTTAGGTGGATTCGCATAACATTTTAGGCTGCCATCTTCTTGCAGCTTCCACTTTGCTGCCCTAATTGCTGAGAAAGTAGCATCTTGTTCAGCATAGTACTGCTTAACGGCCTTCCTTATTTCTTCAAAAGTATTATAGTCAGATAATATTCTGTCATCTTCTCCATTTAATAGTTCTATATTAAATCCTTCGTCTGTTGCGATAAAATGTAGATAAGGCTTAACTATATAGGCATAAAGGAAACTGTGGATTGTACAAGAAAGAACACGGCTTCTATCCTCATACATTCTGCCCATCAACGTGTCTGCTCCTACATTGGTATAGGAAAGGCAGGCGACCTTACCCATCTTCCCAAGACTTTCTGAGTCTTTCAGTACATGGGACACATGCAAGGAAAGCCAGTGAGTTTTACCAGCTCCAGGACCTGCTGAAACTCTAAAGTGGTGATTGATATCAATCCGTGAGTCAGAACTTATCTCAATAACCATTCTAATGCATTGTGAATATAAGGTGGAACATTGAAAATCTTCTTATGTTCATTGCCTGCTTCTAGCTCAAAGTTTTCTTCTAGAGCGAGACAAAGTTCTAAAGCGTTTTCGCCTTTATCCAATGAAGAAAGGTAGCGAGCAGCTATAAGATGACGTCTCTTTTCATCCTCTTCCCAATCAGTATTGTCAATAGAGGTCTTGACATCATCCCATTTCTTATTATTTTTCACTTTGACCTTTGCTTGTGCATAATCACCACCCATCATGTTTTTTATCTCAGATTGATTCGACATAGATTCCGTAACCAGCAATTCAAGATCTGGATTACACAGAGCGAGTTCGTATTCAAATGTTTTACCTTTATTTGCATCTTGTGAAAAATACCTGATAGATGAATGCTCCCTAAATGCATTTTCCTCCTCTTCTGCGTTCACAGAATATTCGTAATGCTCATTATCTTTATACAAATCGAATGGGTAACAAACTGTAAATTTACAATTTGCCTCTTTCTTCTTTCTTACAGGGTCTCTGTCTGTAATACATGCCACCTTTTTAGGTATTGCATTTGGTGAAGACTCTATATTGAACAACTTTACAAAATGATTAAAATATCGACCATTAATATTTACTACTGCCACATGCTGATCTTCCAGTGATTTACCGTCATAGCGAGCAAGTGTGCTCATCAATAAATTTTCTGCAATACCTTCTACCAAAATAACTTTACGAGCAAAAAGCATGTCCGACTTTGTTGCATCCAAGAATCTTTGTACATAGTTCTTTGATTTTTTGTCTTCATCAGAATCTGTAAATACCTTACCTGGGTAGCAAACATTTGTGACACCATCCTCTCCCTTATGCAAACATATTATATTATCCAATTTAACTGCGGCAGTAATCTGCGAGGAGTGAGTTGTGATGAAAATCTGGCGCACTTTATGATCTACTTTTAGATTCTTGTCAAGAAATTTAAGAAACTTGTATTGCATGGCTGGATGCAAGTGTGCTTCAGGCTCTTCAATAGCAAGTATCGGATATACTTTGGCATTATCTCCCATATAGTTGCCATCAGCATCAGCCTGCATTTTGGCAAGCAAGAGAGACATATATATTAGGTTGTTATATCCCAAGCCATTATGTGTGGCTGAAATTTCAATGTCTTCGCCATACTTGATAATAAGTTTCAGTGCTGAGAATAAATCCTGCTCTGTCAATGTACTCTTAAAATCAGGCAATGCATTATTGAAAGATGCTCCTGTTTCATGTGCATAATCAAGCATGACATCTTTCCCTTCCGACAATCTTTCCAATAATGAAGTCATAAGAGCAGTCGCTTCATTACTGAAGTTATTCCTTACATCCTTTAATTCTGATTCCTTCTCTTCTTTCGTCTTGTCCTCTTTGGTCTTTATTCCATAATCAATAAAGAAATTTAGCACATCCTTCAGCATGGTACTTCGCCCATAAAACATATCATCTTCTACGTTTCTCATAGCACCTAAAAATTGGAAGTCAAACCGTTCCAACTTGTCCATTTCAGGTTGAATAGGTGCATCCAATGGGCCCGCAAGCAATTTATATACATAATAGCGGAGAAAATCATTCTCAAGAATACTCCACCCATTCTTGATATCCTCCACATCTGCCATAGCTGCTTTATAATCATCTTCTTTTTCTGCAGGCAAATAAAACCGATAAGTCAACATCGCAGCATAGCCATTCTCCATATCAGTAAACCAGTTAGCAACCACTCTCAAATCCTCTTCTTGCTCATTATACTCAATGTTACTGTTTTTGAATGTTACTGATATTGTAACTGATGGTGACTGGCTTTTCAGATTTTCAAGAGAAATATCCCTATTGAAATCATTAGCATTTAGTCTCCTGTATCTATAATGTGGCTCTATTACCAATTGTAATGCCTTCAGTAAGTTTGTTTTTCCAGCATTGTTATGACCTATTAGGACATTGAGGCCATCATTAAATTCGATGTCCGAATCTTTAAAATTGCGGAATCCTTTTACTTTTATATGGGAAATGTACATATTTTTATTTATTGTAAATTTTATTTTCTCAACAGATTCTTAAAGTTAAATTTTCATAGCTCTAACTCTTTCATGCAACTCTGCCATTTTCTGCATAAGCGCATCAAACTCTATAGATTTGCCATAAATGAAGAAACGCCTCATATCGGCATAATCATCTCGCCATGCTTCCATAGCCGATTCCGGTATCATAAAGTTGATGGTTGATGGGGCATGTAAATCATAGTTTACATACTTCAAAGCATTATAAGTTTTACGATGTTGAACAATGGCATCATAAAGTTTTCGATTCGACAAAGCTTCTTCTCCATATTCTGTATCCATCAACTTTTCTAAATCATACAGATGTCGTGACATTCGTACGCTCCGTGGTTTTTCTTTTTGGAATTCTTCCGCCAAAAGAAACAGCTTCTCAAGGAATGTACGAGCAGGAACTACAGTCCTGACAAAACTTTCAGCATCAGCATCTTCGCCATCAAAACTATCGCCTATCAAAGAACTTATGTGTCGTATCTCTGTTGGCTCATCCATTGAAAGGCAACTGATTTCTATCTTTACACGAGGAGGAATATAATTTATTGAATCTTCAAGAATTGACGGGTAGTGCAATAGAATTACACTAGGATCTTTGTCCGAATCTATTAGTCTCCATTCTCCATTTCTATCTTGTTCTTGAGATACATTCTCTATACTGTAACCAGAAACTCCCATTTCTTTCAAACGGGCATCTAGTTGTGAAGAAAGGGTCTCGTGAATATATGCTCGTGCCTTTTTGCGTAATTTCTCCCGCTGACTTTTACTTGTTCCCTCAATACCAAAGAACGAATGATTGATTGCCAAATCAATGTCTTCAGAGAAACGCTCTATGATATTAAAACCTTTTGACAACGATGTTCCGCCTTTGAATATCAAAGAATCACGGCAATCTGTTTGGAATAATGCCTTCAGCGTAACTGTTACCCACCAGTCCTTTTCTATAGCTACCTGATTAACGCCAGGATGTCCAACCTCCGTCTGCTGTAACATTGCTAAACGGTCCACTATCTCATTGTTTAACCACAGTTTTCCCATAATTTAAGTTCCTTTTAAGCGGTTAGCATTGGTTTTATAATTCGTTTCATCCATGCAGGCATCATATCTACATCTTTGATTAAAGTCTCCTTATCTGTTTCTTTTGATATCAATTGTCGAATTATATTCAATTCACCTTCTCCTATATTCTCCTTTTTCAGAGCCTTAAGTGCTTGAACAAGTAGTGAAATCAGGCGGGTACCATAACAGAAGTTCTTGGGGACACCTCTTTTTAATACTACTTTCCTATTTGATATAATTATTGTTCTTTCACTTCCAGTAGTTAGAAATGTATAATTCATTGGTACTTGAGTCGATAGCCCTAATGAATTCAATGCAGTCATACCTGATGGTAACACCTTTGCATTATCTCGGACTGCAATTGCCTGTACAACTTTATCGACCGAAGGAAGTACAATACCGAATCGACTTTTTCTTGGCTTGGTATATATTCCATGTGCAATTTTAACAAGTGTACCGTCATTTGTCAATTCAGTCAAAATACTACCAACAAATTCTGTATGATATTCAGGGAAGTCTGAACGAAACAGGATGCAATCTTCAGGCATCGCTTCTATACGTTGCTTGAGAGTAGTACTATCTATAGAATTTTCATTAGCCATATCACCTTTGAATTTTTGATGATTTTTCAAATGCAAAGATACAGAAAGAATTCAAATAAATAATAAATTACCAAGTAATTTGTTCGTTAGCCATGGAAATATATTTTGCAATGGCAATAAGAATGCTATTTCTTTATATGAAACCGCTTTTCTTATCGGTGTTTCATTTTTTTCGGTAAATCGAAAAAGAATCGTACTTCTTACACTATTTTGCCTCTTGAAAAAATAGAAACAACGGGAACTTTACGGTACCAATACATAAAATTCCCGTTATGGCATTACTGATTATCAGAATAATAAATTTCAGATTTCGGTTCAAGCGTGGAACTGCAATCTCTTTATTTACCGGAGGTTATAACGCTTTTAAAAGTTATTCCTTGATACCGCCGGAGCGATACAGAATTCAAAAATACGAAAATATAATCAATTTATGCTTTATCCTGCGAATTTATTGATAGAAGAGAAATATTGTAAAAAAAGACACTCCTGATGAACACTTTCAGCAGGAGTATCACAACACAAAAACTAAACTAGACTTAACTAAACTATTCAAATAAGAAGTTTCACAACTTCTGTTCTTATTATGTACTCTACAAATATAGAGGTTATATTTAGAAGTGACAAGCCTTTGCGCAAAAAACTTCAAAATGTGCAGTAAAAAAAGTTAAATAATAGTGCTCTGACTAAACAATATGTTCATTAACATAATTTTGAAGTTCCTGTTTGTAACTGTCAGAGATCGGAATATAATCTTTTCCGAATACGATTCGTCCTTTGTCGATAACTTTTATTTTTTGTTTCTGTACGATAAAAGACCGGTGTACACGGATAAACTGGTTGACCGGAAGCTTTTCTTCCATGACACGCATGCTGACCAATGACAGGATAGGTCTGTCTTCATTCTCAAGATGAATTTTGATATAGTCTTTCAGACCTTCTATGTATAATATTTTGTTAAGCTCTATTTGTATTAGTTTGTAATCACTTTTTACGTATATATAGTCTTTTTTGTTCTCGTCTGAATCTCCTTCCGTGCTTTGTTTATCTGCTTTTTGCTGTAGTTCAAACCATTTTACAGCTTTATTGATAGCTTCCATAAAATCGGAATAGCTGATGGGTTTCAGCAGATAATCGAGGGCATTTACCCGATAGCCGTCGAGTGCATATTGGTCGAAAGCTGTAGTGAAAATAATTCGTGTGTCTTCAGATACCATGCGTGAAAACTCCAGCCCGTTGAGTTCAGGCATCTGGATATCCAGAAAAAGTACATCTACCGGATGATCGGGTAAATACTTCATGGCTTGTATGGCACTGGAATAACTGCCGGAGAGTTCCAGAAAAGGTGTCTTTTTTATGTAACTTTCCAGAAGCCCGAGTGCTAGGGGCTCATCGTCTACAATGGCACATCTTAAGTTCATATTTATAGTTTTAGAGAGTTAATGTTTAAGGTATATGATGATATTGGAAAAATACTCTTTTCCGTCGTCAGACAAGTGATTGTCCCATTTATATATTCCGGGGTAAACCAGTTCCAGACGCTTTCGTACTTGTTCCAGTCCGATACCCGAACCACTTTTATCGGCTCTTGTCTTAGGATAATTACTGTTGCGTATGGTACATTCTATCTTGTCATTATCTTCCGAAATGGAGATGTTTATATAACTGGGCTCCACGGGAGAAATCCCATGCTTGAATGCATTTTCTATCAGTGAGATAAAAATCAAGGGAGCAATGGGAGTCTGACTTTTGGGCTTGATATTGAAGTTGGTCTGTATATCTACCTGGGCAGAAATACGGATGCGCATGAGTTCGATGTAATTGCGTATAAAATCGATTTCCTTGCTCAGTGGGACAAACATCTGCTGGTTGTCGTAAAGTACATAGCGCAATAACTTGCTTAACTCTTGCACAGCTTGTTGTGCTTTGTCTGTATCAAATGTTATCAGTGCGTAAATGTTGTTTAACGTATTCAGCAGAAAATGAGGATTAAGCTGATTACGTAAGTTTTTCAGTTCTGCTTCGGTACGGCTTTTTACTGCTTCCCGGCGTTCCGCTTCGGTCTGACTCCAGCGCTTACTCATACAGATGGCAACGCTCAGCCCTGCCGAGAATATAAGACTTGCCATATCGCGCAAATAAAAGATATATGATGGCGGCATGGGGCGATGAGACGGTGGAGGAGGGCAGTGCATATTGTTCCAGTAGCGTAAGCCAAAGGTCAGAATAATAATAACTATCGCATTTATGAAGATAAACCGTTTGGTTTGCTCATGAAATAAAATATGAGGTATAAAAACGAAATAATTCAGATAAAAGATAATGCATAGTGTGGTTGGCACTATACAGTGAAACATGAAATCTTTCCAGTTTATCGTTCCGTCATTGTTTTGCGTAAAGAACAACGGGAAAGCGAAAAAGAGTCCCCAGCAAATGGTGTGTATCAGGATTTCGAGTGAACGGTGTGTGTTATCAGTGAGCTGTTTCATAGGTGATGTAGTCTGTACAAACAAAAGTAACTAAAAAATTTAAAAAGTCCGGCTGCGTAGCAATACTTTTATTGCCATAGACAGCCGGACAAGGAAACCAAAGTTATGAAGAACAAAGTTATAAAGATGAACTTTCACAAGCTCATTTATCGTTATTCATATCGTAATGCTTCAATCGGATCAAGGTCGGCTGCTTTTTTGGCAGGATACCATCCGAAGAAGACTCCTGTAACGGTACATACCGCGAATGACAGCAATACACTCCAGGGCTGTATAAATACCGGCCAGTGTGCCACTGTTTTGATGACAAAGCTGGCTCCGCATCCTAAGATTACTCCAATCAGTCCTCCGGTAATACTTATCAGTATGGCCTCTATCAGGAATTGTGACAGGATGTCGATGCCGCGTGCACCAACTGACATTCGCAGACCTATTTCTCGTGTACGTTCCGTTACGGATACATACATGATGTTCATGATTCCGATACCTCCTACGACCAGTGAAATTCCGGCAACGCAGGCAAGCAAGGTTGTCATCAGGTCGGTTGTTGTATTCAGCATTGAACTCAATTCTTGCTGGGTACGGATGGTAAAGTCATCATCGTCGCTTGCTTTCAGTTTGTGTTCACGGCGCAAGATAGTTGTGATTTCATCTACTGCCTCTTGAGTCATATCTTCGGTCAGTGCCGAGGCGAAGATACCACTCAGATAAGTTTGTGCCAATAGACGCTTCATTACTGTGGTGTAAGGAGCCAGCACTACATCATCCTGGTCCATACCCATTGAGTTGTATCCTTTCGACTTCAGGATTCCTACTACCCGAAAAGGTATTTTGTTGCATCGTATAATCTTACCTATCGGATCGGTTCCGTCGGGGAAAAGATTGTCTACAATTGTTTTACCAATTACGCAGACTTTAGCTGCTGTCTGGATATCATTCTCTGTAAACATTTCTCCCTGTTCTACTGTGAGCTGGCGGATTTTCAGGTAATCTATACTTACTCCACTCACTGAAGAGGGGTAGTTGTTGGGGCCGGCTATAAGTTGTCCGGATGAAGATACATTGGGACTGATGCCCGAGAGAAACATACATTCATTGCACAATGTTTCGTAGTTTTCCAGCTTCAATGTCTGCATGGAAGACGGGTCTTGGCGAACTCCTCCTCGCATTTCTGCTCCCGGATGAATCATAATCATGTTCGAACCCATTTCCGAAATCTGCTGTTGTATGCTTCGTTTCGATCCCTGTCCGATAGCTAGCATGGCAATTACGGAAGCTACGCCGATGATTATACCAAGCATGGTAAGGAAGGCGCGGAGCTTATTGTTGGCCAACGCACGGAGGGCTATTTTAAAAAGGTTTGTTCCGTTCATGTTGTTCTTAATTTATAAGTTATCGTACGATAAAGACTTAGTTAGTCTTCATCATTTTTCGGCAAGGCTGCAAGAGCCTCTGCTGCCGATAAAATATGATTGTTTACCGTATCTTCGATTACATGTCCGTCACGCAGGCGGATGTTCCGGCTGCTGTATTGAGAGAGTTCCGGATTGTGAGTAACGAAAATAATGGTGCGTCCTTCGGCATGTAGCTTCTGGAAGAGTACCAGAATTTCGAAAGATGTACGTGTATCAAGGTTACCGGTTGCTTCGTCGGCCAGAATAACCGCCGGATCGTTTACCAATGCACGGGCGATTGCTACACGCTGCATCTGTCCACCGGACATCTGGTTCGACTTATGTTCCAGTCTGTCGCCTAATCCTACAGCAATCAGCGCTTCTATAGCTCTGCGACGTCGTTCGGCAGCACTGATGGCTGAATTATACATCAACGGGAGTTCTACGTTTTCTACTGCCGTTGTTTTAGGCAGCAGGTTGTAGTTCTGGAATACGAATCCAATCTTGCGGTTACGTAAGATAGCTCGTTGAGGCTTGCTCATGGTTCTTACGGAAACTCCATCCAGCAGATACTCTCCGCTGGTGGGGGTGTCCAGACATCCCAGTGTATTCAGTAATGTAGATTTTCCTGAACCGGATGCTCCCATGATGGTAACGAACTCTCCTTCTGTGATAGAGAATGAAACACCTCGCAGTGCGTGTACGGTTTCATCTCCTACCTGAAAGTTTCGTTTTATATTTTGTAATTCTATGACAACTTTACTCATTGTATTATTGTTGGAGTTTTATTTGTTTCCTTTGCTTTTGCTTTTATCTTTTCCCGGAGGACCTGGCATGAAAGGACTGCGTTCTCCTTGTGCTTCCATAGCACTCATATCCGGCATGCTGCCTTTTATTACAGCTTCGGTTACAATGCTTGTTCCTTCGCTTACACCTTCCAGTATTTCAGTATGCGATCCATCGCTTAAGCCTACTTTTACAGGATGTGCAACGAATGTTTCGTTTTCCAGTGTCCAGACTTTATGCTCTCCCTGGCAATCTTTGATACTACGGCTGCCGGCAAGTTCTTTGTTCGGAGAAAAACGTAGTGCCTTGGCAGGAACAGTAAGTACATTTTCGCGGATCTGAGTATAGATAGTTACGTTTGCAGTCAAACGCGGTTTAAGCTTCAGGTCTGGATTGTCAGCGGTAATGACAACTTCGTAAGTTACAACTGTTTCCGATGTGCTTGTTGAACTGCTGCTTGAGCTGCTGTTTGTACTTCCCAGGCGAACCTGTCGTACTTTCCCTTCGAATACATCTTCCGGATATGCGTCTACAGTAAATGTGACACGTGCTCCTTCAACCACACCTGCTATATCGGCTTCATCTACATCGGCTACGACTTCCATTTTGGTCAGGTCGGCAGCGATGGTTAATAATGTCGGAGTTTCGAAACCAGATGCAACAGTCTGTCCTTCTTCAACATCCTTGCTGGTTACGATACCATCGATCGGCGATGTGATTGTTGCATATGAAAGATTACGTTCTGCTTTGGCCAGTTCTGCCTTGCTCTGTTCGTATGAACTGCGTGAGCGTTGGTAGTTGTATAATGACTCTTCGTAATCTGTATCGCTGATAAGCTGTTTTTTATGGAGTTGTTCATTGCGTTCGTATTGCTTTTTCTGATATTCGTATTCAGCCTTCGCTCCGTTGTATGTAGCCTGTGCCGACTGGAGATCACTCAGAAGTGTCACTTTATCCATTTCGGCAATGACTTCGCCTTGCTTTACTACTGAATTATAGTCGATATATATTTTGTCGATGATACCTGAAACCTGAGTACCTACTTCTACTTCTGTTACAGGCTCTATCGTTCCGGTAGCTGTGATAGAATTGCTAACGTTTCCTTTCTGTACTTGTTCTGTGACAAAGTCGATCTTGTTTTTCGCTTTTGTTCCACCGAATATCCAGCATCCTCCAGCTATAATGATGATGGCAGTTGCTGTAATGATGATTGTTTTTTTATTCTTCATATTCAAATTTTTTATAGTTCTATTTTATTCCCTGCATAGAAATTGAGCAGTGTTCTGTTTAATATAGCCATATACTTGGCTTGTACCCGTTGTTGCTGTGCACTGAGTAAGTTATTTTTTTCTGTAAGGAGCTCTACTGTATTTTTCATTCCCAGATTGAATTGCTCGCTAACCATATCGAAGCTTGTCTGACTGCTTTCCACTTTACTCTCGGCAGCAGCGTATTGTTCTTGAGCATTCAGTGCATCCAGCCATAATGTTTCTATCGTGCTGTATAATTCTTTTTGTTTGCTTTGCAGCTCATACTGGCTGTTGCTGTATTGTAATCTTGCTTTCTGTACGTTGCTCTTGTTCTGTCGGTTATCGAATATGGGGATGCTTAAGCTGATTCCTATCATATTGTTCCAGCCGTACTTCATCTGCTGTGCCCAGTTATTAGTACTGGCGCTGTTTGTCGTACTTGAGCTGGAAGCAGATAAACTGATAGTTGGATAGTATCCAGCTTTAGCAACCGAAATACCTAATTTAGCGTTTTCAATGCTCAGTTGGCTGCTTTGGATTTCCGGACGGGTAGCCAGTGCAGTCTGATAGATGTCTGTCTGGCTTGGCAATACTTCCATCACGTGCTCATCGTTCAGTGTGGGAAGTGCCAGCTTCATTTCTGCTGTACCATCCAGTTCCAATAACTGTTTCAGTTGTAATTTATAGTTGCGCAAGGAGCTTTCGGCAGTAACCAGCTGATATTTGTCATTGCTTTCCTGTGCTTCAAGTTGTGCAAGGTCTGCTTTAGAAATACTTCCTTCTTTGAATAATTCTTGAGCCCGGTTGAATGTAGCAGTACTCACTTCTAGCGTATTTTTGTTTATGTTGATAGATTCATCTGCATATAGAATCTGAATAAACAATTTGGCAATTTCTTCTTGTAGCGTATTCTCGGTTTCTGTAACGGCAAGCCCAGCAATATCCCGGTTTGTTTTTTCCTGTTTGATGGCGTTCAGTCGCTTGCCGCCATTCCATAGCGTCCATTGAGCATTAAGACTGTAGTTCCCGTTGTAGGTCGTCTTATTATCACTGGTAATAATTTCCGTGCCGCTTACCGTAGCACTCTGTTCCTGATAAGGGCGGTTGATCATGTTGTGCCCGGTGCTGAATGATAAACTTGGGAAAAGATTAGCCTTTGCACTTTTTACATCTATTTCACCCTCTTGCAACGAGATCTTATTCTGCTGCAACTGAATGTTTTTCTCAAGTGCATAATTGATACAATCTTCCAGAGTCCATTCTTTCTCTTCCTGGGCATAAAGAGGAGAGGCTGCCGAAAGGATTGCAATTAAACATAGTGCTTGTTGTTTCATATTCTGTTTATTTAATTTTCTAATGCAAAAATACATTATACTATATATCGGCTCAAATGAACTAGATTAACCCTGATTTTATCAAGACAAAGGCTTGTTTTTTACCGATAAAAGACTTTACTTTGTAATCATTATAAAAATAAACTATGATTAAAAACTGTATCATTCGAATTTGGGAGTTTTATCGGGATGGATTTCGGGAAATGACGCTCGGCCGTACGCTCTGGATGCTGATTTTGGTCAAGCTCTTTATTATGTTTTTTATCCTGAAGCTATTTTTCTTTCCTTCTTTTCTGAAGGATAAAACGGATGAGGAAAAACAGCAGTATGTAGGTTCAGAGCTTGTAAATCGTTCAAGTAATTCAATTATTAAATAAAACTAGAAATTTATGTTAGAAAGTATTGACACATCGATGGTGGATTGGTCAAGAGCCCAGTTTGCCTTAACTGCCATGTATCATTGGCTATTTGTGCCGCTAACGTTGGGATTGGCTGTTATTATGGGGTTAATGGAAACACTTTATTATGTTTCCGGCAATGAATTCTGGAAGCGGACAGCCAAGTTCTGGATGAAGTTGTTTGGAATTAATTTTGCGGTGGGAGTTGCTACCGGACTGATTCTGGAATTTCAGTTCGGAACCAACTGGAGCAACTATTCGTGGTTTGTAGGAGATATATTCGGAGCTCCTCTGGCCATTGAAGGAATTGTAGCGTTTTTCATGGAGGCTACTTTTATAGCCGTAATGTTTTTTGGGTGGAATAAGGTGAGCAAAAAGTTTCATCTGGCGTCTACCTGGCTGACCGGATTGGGAGCAACTTTCTCTGCCTGGTGGATTTTGGTTGCCAACTCATGGATGCAGTATCCGGTAGGTATGGCATTTAATCCCGAAACAGTACGCAACGAGATGATGGATTTTGCTTCGGTAGCCTTTTCACCAGTAGCTGTTATGAAGTTTTTGCATACAGTGCTCAGCAGCTGGATATTGGGAGCAGTGTTTGTTATCGGTGTCAGTGCGTGGTATCTGTTGCGTAAACGTGAAAAGGAGTTTGCTGTAGCCAGTATTAAGATTGCGGCAGGAGTAGGATTGTTTGCAGCGTTGGTTACTGCTTTTTCCGGTGATAAATCTGCTTATCTGGTAGCCAGGTATCAGCCAATGAAACTGGCTGCTATGGAAGCTCTTTACGATGGAGGTACTCATGAACCGCTTACTGTGGTAGGCAGTCTTAAGATTCCAGAAATGTTGTCATACTTGGCAACGTATGATGTAGCTGGATATGTTCCGGGAATCAATAATATTTTGTTGGGAGGATATACGCTTCCAGACGGTTCTCAGGCACTTTCTGTTATGGAAAAAATGGAAAGAGGAAAACTGGCTATCAGTGCCCTTGCCGATTTCCGTCAGGCAAAGGAAGAAAAAAATGAGGACGGTATGCAGCGTGCCCGTCAGGTGCTGGATGAAAACATGCCTTATTTCGGATATGGATATATAAAAGATCCTAATTCGATCGTTCCGAATGTATGGTTGTCGTTCTGGTCATTCCGTGTAATGGTTGGACTGGGTATGTATTTCATCGCATTTTTTATTTTGATATTGGTTCTGGCATGGAAACATCAGTTGTCGAAAGCCAGCTGGCTGCATTGGATTGCACTTTGGAGTATTCCGTTGGCTTATATCGCCAGTCAGGCCGGATGGATTGTTGCCGAAGTAGGACGCCAGCCTTGGGCTATACAAGACCTGCTTCCTGTGAATGCTGCAATTTCCAGACTGGAAACCGGTTCGGTACAGACAACTTTCTTCATCTTCCTGATTATGTTTACAGTGCTGCTGATTGCTGAAATAGGTATTATGCTGAAAGCTATCAAGAAAGGTCCGGAAGAGGTGTAAATAAACGATAAGTCAACTATTACTTAAATAATGGAATTTATGGATTCAACATATATTTTTTTACAGAACTATTGGTGGTTTCTGGTTTCTTTGCTGGGAGCTTTGTTGGTATTTCTGCTGTTTGTTCAGGGAGGAAACTCTTTACTGTTTCGTTTAGGACAGACGGAAGAAGAGCGGACTTTGATGGTAAATTCTACCGGTCGTAAATGGGAGTTTACCTTTACTACACTGGTAACTTTTGGAGGAGCCTTTTTTGCCTCTTTCCCTTTGTTTTACAGTACAAGCTTCGGGGGAGCATATTGGCTATGGATGATTATTCTGTTCAGTTTTGTGCTACAGGCTGTCTCTTATGAGTTTCAGTCAAAGTTAGGTAATTTGCTGGGTAAGCGTACTTATCAGTATTTTCTGGTGATAAATGGAATTGTAGGACCTGTGTTGCTGGGAGCGGCTGTGGCTACATTCTTCAATGGCTCAAACTTCATTGTCAGAAAAGCTAATATGACCAATGAAATGATGCCTGTCATCAGTCGCTGGGCAAACGGCTGGCATGGATTAGACGCTTTTGGTGATCCTTGGAATTTGATTTTAGGGCTGGCTGTATTTTTCCTGGCACGTCTGTTGGGTAATATGTATTTCATCAATAATATTCGTCATGAAGGACTGATTCTTCGTTGCCGGCGCCAACTGATTTCAGATGCAGTACCTTTCCTGTTGTTTTTTCTGGCTTTTGTTATCCGTACGTTGCTGAAGGATGGGTTTGCTGTAGATGCAGAAACACAGACCATTGTTATGGAACCTTATAAATACTTCAACAATTTGCTGGCTATGCCTTATCTGCTGATATTGTTTTTGGTGGGAGTTATCGGTGTATTGTTTGGTCTGGTGAAAAGTATTCTCAGTGCTACATATACGAAGGGCATCTGGTTTGCAGGAACAGGTACGGTGCTTACCGTATTGGCATTGTTACTTTGTGTAGGATATAACCATACCGCTTATTATCCTTCAACAGCCGATTTGCAGAGTTCGTTGACGCTTGCCAACAGCTGTTCCAGTAAATTTACGCTGACCACTATGGCATATGTTTCTATTCTCGTACCGTTTGTTTTGGCTTACATAGTTTATGCATGGAGAGCTATAGACAGCAAGCCGATTACGGTAGACGAAATGAAAGAAGACGATCATGCGTATTAATTCTGACGGGAAATATTAGATAAATGTGGTCGCTCCGAAGCGGGATGAAGAAGACCTTAAACGGAGCGGGTGATAATAAAAAATCAGCCTCCAGTGAGTTAGACGTTGGAGGCTGATTCTATTTTCAAAGTTATCAATCTTGCATGAGTAAATACTTACTTTTGTGAAGCCGGACATTGCTTGCAAGGTGCCGGAGCTTCTCCCATCTTAGCTTTAGGGCCTTGTGGGCACTGGGGCTTGTTTATACAAGGACGATGAGGACGTTTAGGACCGTTGTCTTTGAATAAAACTTCTACCTGACGGATATTCAGGATCTTTTTAAACTTCTTGTAATAGGTTTCCTGAGTTTCCACAAGCTTTTTGCGAGCAGCAAAGCGGTCTTGCATCATCTGGTCTATCTCAGCATCAGTCAATTCTTTCTTTTCTCCTTTCTGTAATTGCTTTGGAGCCGGCTTGCATTGTTTCATAGCTTCCAGATACTCTTTGTACAACGGGGCAAATTTTGCAGCAGTTTCCTCATCCAGAAAAAGACGTTTCTGTGCTTTCTTTACTTGCATTTCGATCCGTTGTTCCGGTGTAAGTTTCTTTTCTTTCTGACCGGGTTGTGCCAATATTATGCCGCAACTCATCATGGTAGCTATCATCAGTGCTGTGAATAAACGTTTTGTTTTCATTGTTGTTGTAATTTGGGTTTATACTAAAATCATTTTAGCGCGCTTTCTGGTGTTATGACAGAAAGAAAGCAGAAAGGTTTATCGGGAATGACAAATTTTAGTATTTCCTGTTTATTCAAGAGAAAAGTCAGCCTCGCGGCAGATTGTAATATCTTCTCCGTTCACAGGGTGGGTAAAGCTTAGTTCGGCGGCATGAAGATATAGTCGGTCTGCACGTTTCCCATACAGTTCGTCGCCCACAATGGGACAGGCTAGTCCTTGTGGATGAGCAGCATGTACGCGCAGTTGATGGGTACGTCCGGTAAGCGGATAGAACGCAATCAGCGTTTTCCTGTTTTTCCGTTCCAGCACCTTGTAGCGGGTGATGGCTGGTTTGCCATATTCGAAACTTACCATTTGTCGCGGGCGGTCGTGAAAGTTCAGACAAAGCGGCAGGCTGATAGTTCCTTCATCAGTGTTGACTATGCCGGACAGCACAGCTGTGTAACGCTTTTTAATCTCTCTTCCGCAAAATAAAGCCTGTAGCTTTTGATGCGTATCTTTGTCTTTTGCTGCAAGCAGTAAGCCGGATGTTGCCATATCCAGCCGATGTACAAGCATAGGACCTGTTGCTTCCGGATAGCGTTCGTGCAGAAACTGGTATACCGAGTTCAGTGCTTCTTTGCCGGGTACGGATAACATACCGGCAGGCTTGTTGACCACAACCAGCCAGTCGTCCTCATAAACAATTTCAGGCTTTGTGTCCTGGTGTATGTTTTCTGCCAATGGGTTCTTTTCCACTTGCAAGCCGACAAGCATATGTTTCAGAATGGGTTCACACTTTCCCTTACAAGAAGGGTAGAAGTGCCCTGCATGCCTTATCTCTTCTTTTGGCGATTTCCCCCACCAGAATTCTCCCATAGCAAGTGGCTTTAGTTGGTGCAGATAAGCATATTGCAACAGCTTGGGTAACGCACATTCACCTGTTCCGGCTGGAGGAGCTCCTTGTGGTGTATCTTTAAATAGCTCACATAAGTCTTTTACTTCTCCTTTGGCATTCAGCATACGAAATTGTTCGAACAGCTTTTGTTGCAGGGCAGCAGAACGTACTTTGCGTTCCTGTTTCAATTGACAGATCAGATGCTCCATATGTTTCAGCTCTTCCTCCTGCTGCTGTGTTTCTTCCTTCAGCTTTTTCTCCAGTCGTTTGTATTCAGCCTTTTGAAACTGACTCTCACGGATCAGGTTTTTCTGCTCTTCTTCACTGATACCTTCAGCACGCCGTTGTTCACGCGCGAGTTTAGCTTCTTTCATTTGCTGTTTGGCGTCAGCCAATGTCTGGCTAGCTTGAGCCTGACATGCCGCCAGCCTTGAGCGCATGTCCTTCAGTTGCTGGCTACCTTCCAGTTCCTTAATCTGTTTGTTGATTGCAGAAATGTTTGCTTCTTCGATGCGGAAGAAACCGTCTGGCTGTAACAGATCATATACGGGAGGTACAAAAAACTGGTGTAAGTTACTGCCTGCAAGATTCCCGGAGAATGCAGCCAGATAGCCGACTTTTTCATCAGGAGTCTGTACGATCAGCACCCCGAACATTTTTCCTGCTGACAATTCTTCAGTCCAGTCTGTTCGTGAAGCGATATAATTCTGCACCTCGTGCGCAGCCTTGACAGTTAATGGGTGAGGAGTATAATGAAAAGGAAAAGTAAATTCCGACGGAAGCTCTATTCCGTCGGAATCAATATTCAGATAATGTATTTTATCGTCTATGAAGTCTGTCATACAAAAAATTATTCCAGTTCACGCTGACGGCAGAAGCATTCGCCGAATTTTTCATCTACGTTTTCTATCGCTTCCTTGAAGATACCATAAACAGCCGATCCTGATCCGCTCATTGAAGCATAGACTGCTCCCAGATCGTACAATTTATCTTTGATAGCTGCGATTTCCGGATATTTCTGGAATACACTGTATTCAAAATCATTCTTCATACAGTCTTTCCATGTTTCTATCGGGCGTTTGATAATCTCTTTCAATGAAACTTCCGGATGTTGAGGTTTGATACATGCAAAAGCATCACGTGTAGAAACGAATATATTCGGTTTTACTAGTACGAGATAATAACCTTTCAGTGAAATCTCTATAGGTTCGAATATATTTCCAATACCAGACGCAAAGACCGGTTTGTTCTTAATAAAGAATGCGCAGTCCGCTCCCAGACGTGCAGCATATTCTTCCATTTTCTCTTCGCTTATTCCAAGCTTGAATTTTTCATTCAGCAGTTTTATCATAAAAGCAGCATCAGCCGATCCGCCACCCAATCCGGCACCAGTCGGAATGTGCTTAAACAGATGAATGTCTACCGGAAGCATCTGGTAATTTTCTGCTTTCAGCAGATTGTATGCTTTAATAACCAGATTATCCTCAAGGTTTCCTTCGATAACAGTTCCGCTTGTATGAATCTTATAAGGAAGATCAGAACCTTCCAGACGATTCACTTCCAGCGCATCTTGCAGTTTGATAGGATAAAAGACAGTTTCCAGATTATGGTATCCGTCCGGACGCTTCTCTACGACGTTTAGTCCGAGATTTATTTTTGCATTAGGAAAAGTAATCATATCGTTAAATTTTGTTTTTTCAAAGATAGTGTAAAGTTTTTAAAATCTGCATCCATTTCCGGAAAATATACATCAGGTGAGGGTAAAACATTATAGCCTGTGCCATGTACAATAAAGTTTGGCATGCCAGCCATTATGGAAATAAGAATCATTTTTTCTATCTTTGCACAATTAAAATCTAAAAGAGAGAAATGGCAGAAACGAGAAGAACTACCCGTGTCCCGAAGGCTACCAAAACGAAGCCGGTTGATGAATACGGACATTTGCAGCCACAGGCTCCTGAACTGGAGGAGGCTGTGCTGGGTGCATTGATGATTGAAAAGGATGCATATTCGCTAGTCAGTGAAATCCTCCGTCCTGAGTCTTTTTACGAACACCGCAATCAGTTGATTTACGCCGCGATTACCGATCTGGCAATACAGCAGAAACCGATTGATATCCTGACGGTGACAGAACAGCTTCGTTCGCGTGGTGACCTGGACGAAGTGGGAGGACCTTTTTATATCACTCAGTTAAGTGGTAAGGTAGCTTCTTCTGCCCATATCGAATATCATGCTCGTATCATCGCCCAAAAGTTTCTGGCACGCGAGCTGATCTCTTTTACCAGCAACATCCAGACAAAGGCGTTCGACGAGACTCAGGATGTAGACGATCTGATGCAGGAAGCCGAAGGAAAACTCTTCGAAATCTCGCAGCAGAACATGAAGAAAGACTATACGCAGATTAATCCTGTCATTCAGGAAGCGTATGAGATGCTTCAGAAAGCAGCGGCAAGAACCGACGGTTTGAGTGGTTTGTCGAGTGGTTTCCATCAGCTCGACAAGATGACTTCCGGCTGGCAGAATTCCGACCTTATTATTATTGCTGCCCGTCCGGCGATGGGTAAGACAGCATTCGTACTCTCTATGGCGAAGAATATGGCCGTAAACAATAAAGTTCCCGTTGCATTGTTCTCTTTGGAAATGAGTAACGTACAGTTGGTGAACCGTCTGATTGTGAATGTGTGCGAGATCCCCGGTGAGAAAATCAAGAGCGGTCAGCTCGCTCCTTACGAATGGGGACAGCTCGACTATAAGATAAAGGAACTGTACGATGCTCCGCTTTATGTTGACGATACACCTTCCTTGTCTGTATTTGAGTTGCGAACCAAAGCACGCCGACTTGTACGTGAACACGATGTAAAGATTATCATTATCGACTACCTTCAGTTGATGAATGCCAGCGGTATGTCATTCGGAAGCCGTCAGGAAGAAGTAAGTACCATCTCACGTTCGTTGAAAGGACTTGCCAAAGAGTTGAATATCCCTATCATCGCCCTGAGTCAGTTGAACCGTGGTGTAGAAAGTCGTGAGGGAATCGACGGCAAGCGCCCTCAGTTGAGCGACTTGCGTGAATCGGGAGCCATCGAGCAGGATGCCGATATGGTATGCTTCATTCACCGTCCGGAGTATTATAAGATTTATACCGATGAAAAAGGAAACGACCTGCACGGTATGGCAGAAATCATTATTGCCAAGCATCGTAACGGTGCGGTAGGCGATGTGCTGTTACGCTTCCGCGGCGAGTTTGCCCGCTTCCAGAATCCGGATGACGAAATGATCGTGCCGATGCCGGGTGAAGAAAGTGCAGCTCCTGTACTCCGTTCGAAAATAAACAGCGGCGGAGGACAATCGTTTGTTCCTCCTCCAGTAGAGATGGCTCCGCAACCCGAAAATCCGTTTGGCGCTCCGGTTCCGGATGTGCCGTTCTGATGCGTACATCCGTATGATAAGAAGGCGGAAAATAAAGTAATTTATTTGGATATCTGTCTTTGAGTGAACGTAAAAAACTCCCTGCACTCATATTCTATCCCAAATATTTATATTACATTTGCACGACAATTTAAGAAATACATAAAACTATACATATATGAATATCTCGTATAATTGGCTGAAAGAATATGTCAACTTCGATTTGACACCCGATGAAGTGGCAGCCGCACTTACTTCCATTGGTCTGGAAACAGGCGATGTAGAAGAAGTTCAATCGATAAAAGGAGGATTGGAAGGGCTTGTTATCGGCGAAGTGCTGACTTGCGAACCGCATCCAAATTCAGATCACATGCATATCACTACCGTTAATTTGGGACAGGGCGATCCTGTTCAGATTGTTTGTGGAGCTGCAAATGTAGCTGCCGGACAAAAGGTAGTAGTTGCAACACTCGGAACCAAACTGTACGACGGTGATGAGTGCTTTACCATCAAGAAGTCAAAGCTTCGCGGCGTTGAGTCGAACGGTATGATTTGCGCTGAAGACGAAATCGGTATCGGTACAAGCCACGAAGGTATCATTGTACTTCCTGAAGATGTTGTACCGGGAACTCTTGCCAAAGACTATTATAATATCAAGAGCGATTACGTGCTGGAGGTAGATATTACTCCTAACCGTTCGGATGCCTGCTCTCACTATGGTGTTGCACGCGATTTGTATGCATGGTTGATTCAGAACGGACGTCAGGCAACATTGAAACGTCCTTCGGCAGATGCATTCAAGGTCGACAATCACGATATGAACATTGATATTGTGGTAGAAAACACTGAAGCTTGTCCCCGTTATGCAGGTGTTGCTATCAAGAACGTAACAGTAAAGGAAAGTCCCGAATGGCTGCAAAACAAACTGCGTCTTATCGGTGTACGTCCTATCAACAATATTGTCGATATTACCAATTACATTCTTCATGCATACGGTCAGCCGATGCACTGCTTCGATGCTGACAAGATTAAAGGTGGTAAGATTGTAGTAAAAACTTGTCCCGAAGGAACTAAGTTCGTTACTTTGGATGAAGTAGAACGTAAGCTTTCCGACCGTGACCTGATGATCTGTAATGCAGAAGAACCGATGTGCATCGCCGGAGTATTCGGTGGACTCGATTCTGGAACTACAGAAACAACAAAAGATGTATTCCTCGAAAGTGCATATTTCCATCCTACATGGGTACGTAAGACTGCACGCCGTCACGGGTTGAGCACAGACTCTTCTTTCCGCTTCGAACGTGGTATCGATCCTAATGGTACTATTTACGCACTGAAAGAAGCAGCCCTGCTGGTAAAAGAACTTGCCGGCGGTGAGATTGCATCCGAAATAAAAGACAACTATCCTGCACCTATAGCAGACTTCCCGGTAGAGCTTTCTTATGAATATACTAACGCTTTAATCGGAAAAGTTATTCCGGCAGAAACAATCAAGAGCATTGTAACCAGCCTCGAAATGAAGATCACTGGTGAAACACCCGAAGGACTGTCATTGCTGGTACCGGCATATCGTGTAGATGTTCAGCGTCCGTGCGATGTAGTAGAAGACATTCTTCGTATCTATGGCTACAACAATGTGGAAATACCTACATCTGTGAAGTCAAGCTTAAGCGTAAAAGGCGATGTAGACAAGTCTGTAAAACTTCAGAATCTTGTTTCAGAACAGCTGGTTGGTTGTGGATTCAATGAAATAATGAACAACTCTCTTACTGCTGCTACTTACTACGAAGGTCTGGAAACTTACAAGCCTGAAAATCTGGTACAGTTGATGAATCCATTGAGCAACGACCTTAACGTAATGCGTGCTACACTGTTGTTCGGTGGTTTGGAAAGTATCCAGCACAACGCTAACCGTAAGAATGCTGACCTGAAGTTCTTCGAATTCGGTAACTGCTATCACTTCAATGCTGAAAAGAGGAATCCGGAAAAAGTTCTTGCTGCTTATTCAGAAGAACTGCATTTAGGCTTGTGGATTACCGGTAAGCGTGTAAGCAACTCTTGGGCACATCCTGATGAAAACACTTCTGTATACGAGTTGAAAGCATACGTATTGAATATCTTCCGTCGTCTGGGAGTAAACTTCGGTGGACTGGTTTTCGGAAACCTGACCGACGATATTTATTCTGTAGCTATATCAGTACATACACGTGGAGGTAAATTGCTGGCAACTTTCGGTGTGCTGCATAAGAAAATACAAAAAGCCTTCGATATCGACAACGAAGTTTATTATGCTGACCTGAACTGGAAAGAGCTGATGAAAGCTATCAAGAACAATACAGTAGCTTATAAAGAAATCTCTAAGTTCCCGGCAGTAAAACGTGACCTTGCTTTGCTGATCGACAAGAAGGTACAATTTGCCGAAATCGAAAAGATAGCTTACGAAACAGATAAGAAATTACTGAAGAGCGTAGAGCTGTTCGACGTTTACGAAGGTAAGAATCTGGAAGCCGGCAAGAAGAGTTATGCGGTAAGCTTCATGCTTCAGGATGAAAATGCTACACTGAACGACAAGCAGATTGACAAGGTAATGCAGAAGCTGATTGCTAACTTGCAGAACAAGCTGGATGCCAAACTGAGATAATTAAGAAAATAACAATTATAAAAAACATATTAAAACATAAATCCAATGGGAAGAGCGTTTGAATATAGAAAAGCTACTAAGCTGAAAAGATGGGGTCACATGGCCAAAACATTTACAAGACTGGGTAAACAAATTGCTATTGCTGTAAAAGCTGGCGGTCCGGAACCGGAAAACAACCCGGCATTACGTTCAGTTATCGCAACTTGTAAGCGCGAAAACATGCCGAAGGATAATGTCGAACGCGCAATCAAGAACGCAATGGGTAAAGACCAGAGCGAATACAAAGGAATGACATACGAAGGATACGGTCCTCACGGAGTTGCTGTATTTGTTGATACACTGACAGACAATACAACACGTACCGTTGCCGATGTACGTTCTGTATTCAACAAGTTCGGCGGAAACTTGGGAACAACTGGTTCTTTGGCTTTCTTGTTCGATCACAAATGTGTCTTCACATTCAAGAAGAAAGATGGTGTAGACATGGAAGAACTGATTCTCGATCTGATTGACTACAACGTAGAAGACGAATTCGATGAAGATCCGGAAGAAGGTACAATTACTATCTATGGTGATCCGAAGAGCTACGCAGCAATTCAGAAGCATCTGGAAGAATGTGGTTTCGAAGATGTAGGTGGTGACTTTACATACATTCCTAACGACTTGAAGGATGTAACTCCTGAACAGCGTGAAACCATCGACAAGATGATAGAACGTCTGGAAGAGTTTGATGACGTTCAGACTGTATATACAAACATGAAACCTGAAGAGGTAGAAGAATAATATTACCCATCATTTCATTCCGGATAAAGCGGCAGAGCAGGCAGTGAAAACAGCCATTATAAGAATGCCCAGCTTTGTCCGGAATGTTTTTTTTATAGCAGCAAAAACTTCAACATCATGAAAATAAATTACAGAACACAAGGTACATGCAGCAGTAATATCGAGATAGAGGTAGAAAATGACATCATCACAGACGTACATTTCACAGGAGGCTGCAACGGAAATCTGAAAGGAATCAGTTCTCTTGTCAAAGGAATGAAAGTAGACGATGTAATCAGCCGGTTGGAAGGAATTCATTGCGGCAACAAATCTACTTCCTGCCCCGATCAGTTATGCAAGGCATTGCGTGCCATGAAAGCATAATACACAGCAATCTGCAATTATAAATACATCTCCACTTCTCATGAATATTTTGATTATCAACGGAAGCCCGCGCATTCACGGAAATATCTCTGCCATGCTGGATGCCATTCGCGAGGAAGCAGAACAAAGAGGAGCAGAAGTCACTACCGTCTTAGCTTCCCGATTGCAGGTAAAACCCTGTACCGGCTGTATGACCTGCCGTGAAACCCACCATTGTGTATTGCCCGAAGACGATGCACAGTGTGTACTTGCTGTCATAAAAAGCTGCGATGTGCTGGTTGTAGGAGCACCCTGCTATTGGGGAAATATGCCCGGGCAGTTGAAAATCATCTTCGATCGTATCGTATACGGCATGATAGGAGAAGATACCCGTGGGCTGCCTCTGCCGCTTCATAAAGGCAAAAAAGCCATATTGATAAGTACAAGCACTACACCTTTCCCTTTCAATATCCTGTTTGGGCAAAGCCGTGGCGCAATAAAAGCTATGCGTGAAATCTTAAAATGGAGCGGTTTCAAAGTCGTATCGGCTATTGAACTTGGTGGAACCAGACAGCATCCGGCAGGAGAGAAAGTGCTGAACCGTTGCCGGAAAGCAATTAAAAAATGCATGTAGATATGGCAGAGACTGACAACTCCCACAATCTTCGCAACAGACTTCTTGGGCGAATCCACGAAAACGACATTCATGAGTTGTGCCATGTTATCCAGTGCTGCGAAGATCATTCCTTACTCGAACAGCTTTACACTCTGCTCTTCGACAGCGAGAAAAGAGTTGCTGATAATGCAGCCTGGCTGTTCACTCATCTCGATGCAGCCCATCAAGGCTGGTTATACCCCAAATGCGACGAGCTGATGCAAGAAGCCATGAGTACATCCAGCGAAACAAAGCGCCGGTTACTGCTTACGCTACTTGTAGCCCAGCCATTATGTGAAGACAATCTCCGTACCGACTTTCTCGATTTCTGCATGAACCAGATGATATCTTCCGGAAGCTCTGTAGGAGTCCGGGCGCTAAGCATGAAGCTTTCCTTTCTTCTATGCAGATTATATCCCGAGCTTCTGGCAGAATTCAGTTCCGCACTCGAGATGCTGGACGATACCTCCCCGTTAACTCCCGCCTTGAGAGTTGCCAGAAAGAACATTCTGAAAAAGATACACTGAAAACAGATATACACCTTTATCGTTCTTTTCTTGTGAATGAAGAGAAAAATCCTTATCTTTAGGCAGTTGGTTAAATGTATGCTGCTATGGGAACTTTAGGATGTATAAACGATATGATGCAGCGCGATAAGGAAAACCGCGAACTGCGAAAAGTCGGCAAAAAACGTATGAGCGAAACTCATGGTCGTTTGCTGGGACTTACCGGCAAGCGTCGTTCGTCCGACATTTCACCCGAAAAACTAGAACAGATTCAGGCCGAAACAGAAGTACGGACTGCGTGGGAACAAAAGAGTTATTTTCGAGGAAAGTTAATATTTATTACCATTGTAGCTGTAGTTTCTCTATTGATATGGCTGGTGATTTTGTGGCTTTCGTAGAGAGTGCTGTTTTGTGATTCCGATATTTTACTTTCTTTTTGTAAGTATTCCTTCTATTTATTTAATAGGATATCCGAAGAAAATTCCCCTTCCGTCAGTAATATAAGGAGATTTTTATTCGTTTTTCACTCTTGAAAGATGCTTTATGGCAGTAAATGAGGCAAAGAAAGACGGTGAAAAAACAGTGAAAACATGCTGAAAGATTAATGAAAAGATGCCGAAAAAAAATAAAAACTTCCTGATGTTTTTCCTCTATTCCCATATTGCGGTGAAAAAGGTCCTATATGGACACTCCGGAAAGATCTTTTTTATCTCTTAAAGACATTTAAGCACTGTTTTTCTTTTAGCAGAAAGTCAGTCTTTATAGCTCCATTCTCTTTGAAGGCAATCTGCTGAGGCACTATCGGAAAAATACATCTGCCAGTTTAGCTGCTTTGCTTGCTTTCTGAAAAAATCTGCCTTATGAGAATCAGAAATAAATTCCAGCACCCCGGGGAGTAACCGAAAAAGAGATTCTCAAAAGGCAGAAATGTCATTTTGACAAAAAGTAAATTGATATGGATGATGTAAATTATAGCTGTCTGACAGAAAGTGTACGCAAATATTTTTATCAATATCCTTTCTTGTTGTGAGGCTGAGCTATCCGGTAACTTATATACGTTTTTCCTCTTCTTATTTTAAAGAGTAATTCCTGTCTGTCTTTCCTGGTCATTTTCGAGTGAATATTTACACAAAATTCGTACGTTTCACCCTTTTTCAAGTCAGGAAGGAGGAGCTTGCTTACCCTCTTGTTTTTGTAATATACATAAAAAAATGCTTTTTTGAGCTTCTTTTCGTCGTTGTTGCAGACTTTTATTTTCAGTCTTTTTCCCTCAGGCAACGTTCCGAATACGGGCGGATAAATTGCAACTTCGTCCAGCCGGTGATTTTCATCGTTTGTCTCTACTACCTCAAAATAACTTTTACACGATACATTTTGGGCATATAGTCCGCTTCCGCAGCATATAGCCAGCAGGAAAGCAAGTAATAATATTCCTTTTTTCATTTTTTGTGTCCTATTTGTTCTTGCCTATGTCTGTTTGTATAAACTGCCTTAAAGTTAAAAATAATATTGGCTTGTTGTAACAGGTTTTAGCTTTCCCCTTGCTCTTTTAAGCGTTTTTTTAAGACTGTTTGCTTTTGTTTCACAGAGGCGGAATCGAGAGAAAATTACTATATTCGCACTCATTCAGTCAAGGATGATATAAACCTTGCATTATTTCGATATACAATAGTAAAAAAATGAGACTTACATATATTTTTCACAGTGGCTTTGCCATCGAAACAGATCGGTGCATCCTGATATTCGACTACTGGATGGGCCCGGAGGGCATTGTACCTCAGCTGCTAAAAACTGAGAAGCCGGTGTACGTGTTCTCCAGTCATTTTCACGAAGACCATTTCAACCGGGAAATCTTTTCGTGGCGGCAAACGAGGTCCGACATCATTTATATCCTCTCGAAAGATATCCTGAAACATCGCCGGGCACAGAAAGAAGAAGCCGATGTCTGGCTTGCCAAAGGAGGTACATGGAGCGACGGACTGATTCGTGTGGCGGCAACTGGAAGCAACGACAGCGGTGTGTCGTGGATAGTGGAAACTGATGGCAGGCGTATCTTCCATGCAGGCGACCTGAATAACTGGTATGCCCGTTTCCTGACCGATGATTATCGGGGTGGGCTGGTCTACAGCGCCGAATTCGGTATCGATGTCAATCCCGAGAAAGAAGAAAAACGCTTTTTGGGAGAACTGAAAGACATCCGAAAAATAACGGACAGTTTCAGCGTGGTAATGTTTCCGGTAGACGGCCGTATCGGTAACGGATATACCCGTGGCGCCCGTCAGTTTATCGACACGTTTCAGGTAGGACTGCTTGTTCCCATGCACTTTGTGGCAAGTGGATTCGAGTCAGCCTGGCGTATGAAAGAGTTTACAGATGCTAAAAACATTCCTTTCTGGTGCATCAGCAGGGAAGGAGATAGTATTGAATTTTGAAGGGAAAAATAATTTACATATTGAGATGAAGCAGATAGAAGTTGTAGCGGCAATAATTTGTCGTGAAGGGAAGTATTTTGCCACCCAGCGCGGCTATGGTGAGTTTAAGGACTACTGGGAGTTTCCCGGCGGAAAGATAATTACCCAGCTTTCCACCTCACGATGCACTGCTTTCTATGCTCTGTCCGTTCCGGTCATCTGGTGTTGAAGGAGCATGAAAACGCAACTTGGCTGAATCGGGAGGAACTGGGTTCTGTGGACTGGCTTCCGGCGGATGTGGAGGTGGTGAAGAAGTTGGTGGGGAGAAATAATGTTGAAATAAAAGTAGAGAGGCAGGCGGTAATGTTTTAAATATTTATATCTTTGTGTATAGCGCAAAGAAACTGAGAATACAATAATATTAAATATTGGCTAAATAGCTTTTCTCTTTGGTGTTGAAATTTGATAAATGAAAAGAGAAAATGAGAGTTCCGAAGCAATTCAATAATATAACCGAACGTGTTATAGATGATTTGAAGCAGCTATTGTTGTCTGACAATAGCCAAGTCTCTATAGCGGCAGCCAGTTTTTCTATCTATGCATACGAAGCATTGAAAGAAGAACTGGAAAAGGTGGATTGTGTAAACTTTATTTTTACTTCACCGACGTTCTATACGGATAAGTCTGAAAAGCAAAAAAGAGAATTCTATATACCCAAATTAAATCGGGAAAGAAGTCTTTTCGGATCGGATTTTGAAATAAGGCTTCGAAACCAGCTTACACAGCGGGCTATTGCGAGAGAATGTGCAGACTGGATTCGCAGAAAAGCACGGTTCAAGACAAATATAACTCACGGCTCCATGAATACCTTCCTCAATATAAAGGAAGGTGAAGAAACATATACATATATGCCTTTCAATGAGTTTACCACTACTGAACTCGGGCTTGATAGAGGGAACAATATCTGTCCGATGGTGGTAGGTATGCCTGGACATAGTTCTACAGATATGTTTTTGAAGAATTTTGCGGAATTATGGAAAGACAAAGAGAAATTTCAGGATGTGACAGATAATGTCATAGAAAATATCGAAACCGTTTATAAGGAGAATGCACCGGCTTTTATCTACTTTATTACGCTATATAATATCTTTAATGAATTTCTTGAAGACATAAGCGAGGATGTATTACCTAATGAAGCTACAGGATTCAAAAGTAGTGTTATATGGAATAAACTGTATAATTTCCAGCGTGATGCATCATTGGCAATCATAAACAAACTGGAAAAATACAACGGGTGTATTCTTGCTGATAGTGTGGGATTGGGAAAAACATTTACGGCTCTTTCGGTTATCAAGTATTACGAAAACCGAAACAGAAATGTATTGGTTCTTTGTCCTAAAAAGTTGAACGACAACTGGCAGACATTCCGCTCCAACTATAAAAATAATCCGGTATTGGCAGACCGTTTGCGTTATGACATTCTGTTTCATTCTGACTTGTCAAGGGATAAAGGTTTGAGTAATGGACTTGACTTGGAACGGGTGAATTGGGGGAATTATGATTTGATTGTAATAGATGAAAGCCATAATTTCCGCAATGGCGGTCGGTTTGATAATGATGATGAAGATGATGATTTCAAGGAAAACCGTTATGCCCGGCTGATGAATAAAGTCATACGCAGTGGTGTAAAGACTAAAGTGCTTATGCTTTCCGCTACACCGGTAAACAACCGTTTCAGTGATTTGAAAAATCAGCTGCAACTTGCGTATGAAGGAAAGGCCGAGAATATAAATGATTTGCTTGATACAGGGAAGAACATAGATAGCATTTTCAGAGATGCGCAGACTGTATATTCTAAATGGGCTAAATTGCCTCCGGAAAAGAGAACAACAGAGAAACTGGTAGATTCATTAAGTTATGATTTCTTCCAGTTGCTTGATGCAGTTACCATAGCCAGAAGCCGAAGCCATATCATCAAGTATTACAATACGAATGATGTGGGCAAATTTCCTGAACGTTTGTCACCTGTATCACGCAGACCTAAGCTTACAGATTTGAACGATGCTATTACTTTCGCGGATATAGCAGAAATGCTTAACAGATTGAATCTTTCCATATATACACCTTCTCTGTTTATTTTTGAGAGTGAAAAAGGCAATTATGGAATAGATTATGAAGGTGAGGGACTCACTGTAGATGGCCGTGAAAAAGGTATTCGGAAGTTGATGGCTATCAACTTGTTGAAGCGTCTGGAAAGTAGCGTGAACTCTTTCCGTCTGACTTTGACAAGAATTCGTGATTTTATAAATGATTCTATTACTGCTATTGATAAATTCCAGGAAAGCGGTGCAGGAACAGTAGATGTAACTGATTTTTCAGAGGATTTTGATACTGAAGATAATGAAAATGATCCGTTTGTAGGTCGTAAATCAAAAATCAATCTTCGGGACATGGATTATGTGAGTTGGCGGCGTGATTTGAAAGCTGATTTGGAAGTGCTGGAACTGCTCATCCTTATGCTAAAGGATATTACACCGGAACATGATACGAAACTGCAACAGCTGGTAGCAGACTTGAAAAACAAGTTTGAACATCCAATCAATGGTAGCAATAAGAAAGTGCTGATATTTACAGCATTTGCTGATACAGCCAATTATCTGTATGAACAACTTTCCGGCAGGATTTTGAACGATTGCGGACTGCATACAGCTCTGATAACCGGCAGTACGGAAGGGAAATGTACTTTGCCAAAACTGAAATGTACATTCAATGATATATTGACCTACTTCTCGCCTTTGTCAAAAGACCGGTATGCCATTCATCCGAATGATACAAGAGAAATAGATGTACTGATTGCTACCGATTGTATCAGTGAAGGACAGAACTTGCAGGACTGTGATTATCTGATTAACTACGATATACACTGGAATCCTGTACGCATCATTCAGCGTTTTGGCCGTATAGACCGTATCGGAAGCAAAAACGATGTGATTCAGCTGGTGAATTATTGGCCGGACATGGAACTGGATGATTACATCAAGCTGAAAGGTCGTGTAGAAAGCCGAATGAAAGCAACTGTTATTACCAGTACAGGGGATGATAATCTGTTATCAGCTAATGAAAAAGGCGATTTGGAGTACCGCCGTAATCAGTTGAAGAAGTTGCAGAATGAAGTGGTAGATATTGAGGATATGGATACTGGTGTCAATATCATGGATTTGGGGTTGAATGAATTTCGTCTGGATTTATTGGCTAATCTGAAAGAGCATCCCAATATGGATTTGACACCTTTTGGTATGAGTGCGGTGGTCAATGCTTCTGAATTGATAGAACCGGGAGTGATGTATGTATTGAAGAACAAAAACAACGGTGTGAACATCGACCGTTCCAATCTGCTGCATCCCTTCTATATGGTTTATCTTTCGCATACCGGAACCGTTATCTGCGATCATCTGTCACCCAAGAAGCTGCTGGACAAGATGCGTTATGCCTGCAAGGATAAGACAGAGCCGGATAAGGTACTTTGCAAGCAGTTCAATAAGGAAACTCGTGATGGAAAGAATATGCGTCATTACAGCGACCTGCTGCAATCGGCCATAGAGAGTATTATCACAGTGAAAGAAGAGAGTGATATAGACAGTCTTTTCTCTGTAGGTGAAACAAGTGCTTTGACCTATAACATTAAAGGACTGGATGATTTTGAATTGATTTGTTTTTTGGTGATTAAGTAGATTATGGATAATATACTGAGTTTTCCTACTTCAACAATAGTCAATAAGCCAGTGCCGAAGAATGCGTTTTATGGAAGAAGCAGTGATTCTTCCTTGCGTGAATTTTTGACACGGGAGTTTGAAAGTATTGTTTGGCTATATAAGCTTGCACCTGCTACACTCAATGTAGAGGATGGTGAATATGTGCATGAGATTGACGTGTTCTATTGCAAGATGAAAGAGGACAGGTATAGTATTAAGCCTTTTTGTGCAATGGATGAATTGTTGCCACGGCATACGGTTTTCATTATTGAGTACGATGAAAAGTTTGATTTACTGATGCATCATAAAGAAATGTCGGTTATTCATGGTGAACAGAAATGGAAGTGTGGCATTAGTGAATTGAAACGGGATATACAGATTGATGCTGATACGTTGAATATTCTTGGGCAGTCTATGGATGCAGTTTACAACAGTTTGCTCAGTCAGATTTCTGGATTATCTGCATCTACAAGAGAAGAATATAGAGAACAAGTTGATTTGCGCAAGCAAATAGAAAGTATTCAGAAACAGATTATGACACTGCAAAAACGGATAAAAGCTGAAAAGCAGTTTAATCGACAAATGGAATTGAATACAGAGGTGCGTCAACTAAGGAAAGAAATAACATTACTAACTGACAAATTAAAAAAGAACAATATATAATTATGAAACCCAATAAATTAGAATTGAACTCGGTTGATGGGACACAACTGAATTTGGAAGCTCTCTATCAGATTGCTCCCTCTTGCTTTACGGAAGTAAAGGATGATAAAACTGGTGAGTTACGTCGTGTAGTAAATTTCACGGCGTTACGTCAACTGCTGGGAGATAATGCAGTGGAAGATACGGACGAAATGTATCAGTTTACCTGGCCGGGAAAACAAGAAGCTCGTCGGGAAGTAGCACGTCCTACCACAAAGACTTTGCGTCCGGTAGTAGAGGATAGTGTTGATTGGGATAATACACAGAATCTATATATAGAAGGCGATAATCTGGAAGTATTGAAGTTACTCCAGAAGTCATATATGGGTAAGGTGAAGATGATTTATATTGATCCACCTTACAATACAGGTAATGATTTTGTGTATGATGATGATTTTGCAGCTTCACAGGATGATTATGATTTATTTGCTGGAAATATAGATGAACTAGGAAATCGTTACAGAAAGAATACAGAAACCAATGGTCGTTTTCACTCAGATTGGTGTTCGATGATGTATTCTCGTTTAATGGTAGCTCGTTCTTTGTTGACTGAGGATGGAGTGATTTTTATTTCAATAGATGATAATGAACAGAAAAATCTAAAGAATATTTGTGATGAAATATATGGAAGTACAAATTTTCTTGCACAAGTAATATGGGAAAGAGCCTTTTCGCCTATTAATTTGATGAAGCATTTTTCTCCTTCGCATGATTATATTTTAGTCTATGCAAAAAATGGAGAGAATGCGGTATGTAATGGAATAAAAAGAAGTGAAGAAGCAAATGATCGTTATTCTAATCCGGATAATGATCCAAGAGGGGTATGGTCTTCAAGTGATATATCTGTTGGACCTGCAATTCAAGAGAATGTATATACAATTACGACCCCTTCGGGGCGTGAAGTAGAGCCTCCAGCTGGGCGCAGCTGGAGTCTCTCTCGGAAAGCTTTCCGAGAGAGACTCCAAGATAATCGTATTTGGTTTGGTCCAGATGGCAATGGCGTTCCTAGAATAAAACGTTTTCTTTCAGAATTACGAAAAACTGGTGTTACTCCAATGACTATCTGGAAGCATACTGAAGTAGATCATTCACAAGGAGCAACCCAGAAATTGGCAAAACTGTTTGATGGAAAAAAGTATTTTGATTATCCGAAGCCTGTTACTTTAATTCAGCGTTGTATATCTTTGTATAGTAATAAGGATTCATTGATATTAGATTTTTTCAGTGGCTCTTCTACGACAGCCCATGCCGTAATGCAGCTAAATGCAGAAGATGGCGGTAAACGTAAATATATCATGGTTCAACTTCCAGAGGAAACGCCTGAAGACAGTGAAGCTCGTAAAGCAGGCTATAACACAATTCCAGAAATAGCCAAAGAACGTATCCGTCGGGCTGGAAAGAAAATCAAGGAAGAATCTCCATTGACAACACAAAATCTTGACACTGGTTTTCGTGTTTTCCGTTTGGCAGATAGCAATTTTGAAGAAGTAAAGAAAGCTCCGGAAGAATACGACCAGTCGCAGCTTGACCTTTTCCTTAATAACGTAAAGAGTGACCGTACAGACCTTGACCTTTTGTTTGGAGCTATGCTCAGTTGGGGTGTACAACTATCTTTGCCTATGACCAGTGAAGAAGTGGATGGAAAGATGATTTATTCGGTTAATGATGGTGACCTTGTGGCTTGCTTTGCAGATGATATTACGGAAAATATTGTAAAAGCCATGGCTGACAAGCAACCGCTCCGTGTATTGTTCCGTGACAGTTGTTTTGCCCGTGACGATGCAAAAATCAATGTGTTCGAAACCCTGAAGCAGTTGTTGGACTGGAGCGAGGAAGAAGCCATAAAAAATATCAAGGTTATATAAAGTGTTGAGGTATGGAAGAAAATAAGATGATTATTTATACCTCCATTGACGGTCAGATCAGGATTGATGTCAGACTGGAGGATGAAACACTTTGGCTTACTCAAGCGCAGATGTGTGAACTGTATCAGACGAGCAAGTCGAATGTGAGTGAACACATCAAACATATCTTTGAAGAAGGAGAATTGGAGGAAAATTCAGTTGTTCGGAAATTCCGAACAACTGCTTCAGATGGAAAATCATATAATACTACATACTATAATCTGGATATGATTATAGCACTTGGTTATCGTATCAAGTCTGTGATAGCCACTCGCTTTCGGCAATGGGCAACACAAAGGCTGAAAGAATACATGATAAAAGGCTTTACACTGGACGATGAGCGGTTGAAAAAGTTGGGTGGCGGTGGTTATTGGAAGGAATTGCTGGAACGCATACGTGATATCCGTGCCACAGAAAAGGTGTTCTACCGTCAGGTGTTGGAAATATATGCTACAAGTATAGATTATGATCCTCGTGCTTCTGTAAGCCAGGAGTTCTTTAAAAAAGTACAGAATAAAATTCATTATGCGGTTCACGGACATACGGCTGCTGAACTGATTGTGGAGCGTGCCGATGCCGAAAAGGATTTTATGGGTTTGCTGACGTTTAAGGGTACTCAGCCTACATTGGCAGAAGCAAAGACGGCCAAGAATTATCTGGACGAAAAAGAACTTCGCGCAATGGGACAACTGGTTTCCGGATATCTGGACTTTGCGGAGCGTCAGGCAGAGCGTGAACAACCCATGACAATGAGTGACTGGGCAAACTATCTTGACAGAATCCTGACCATGTCGGGAGAACAGTTATTGCAAGATTCCGGTAAAGTGTCGCACACAGAGGCAATGGAACATGCTACGAACGAATACCGTAAATATAAACAACGAACCATCAGTGACGTAGAACAAGATTATCTTGATTCTATCCGTATGTTGGACAACTTGAAAAAAAAGAAGAGTCAGAATGAAACTGAAATATAAGCACCAACGTTTTCAGGCTGATGCAGCCAAAAGTGTGACAGATATATTTACCGGTCAGCAATATTGTAATAGTGCCGATTTTCTGATAGACCAGGGTAAGAATAAAGGAGTGTTTGATTTGACGGGTTTTGGCAATCAGAAGTTGATGCTTGACTGGGAGTCAATTACGGAGAATCTGAGACAAATTCAGATGAACTGGGGACTTAAACCTGTTGAATATTTGCAAGGTGATATTTCAAACCCGATGTTCACCATTGAAATGGAGACCGGTACCGGTAAGACTTATACATACATCAAGACGATGTATGAGCTGAACAAGTTGTATGGCTGGAATAAGTTTATCATAGTAGTGCCTAGTATTGCCATTCGTGAAGGTGTGCAGCAGAGTTTTGAAACCATGCAGGAACACTTTGCCACAGAATACGGCAAGCGTATCCAGTTCTTTGTCTATAACTCCAAGCAGCTTTCCAAAATAGATAGTTTTGCAAGTGATAGCGGATTGCATGTGATGATCATCAATATGCAAGCATTCAACAGCTCCATGAATGAGGATAAAAATCAAGAAGGACGTAGTGGTGATGCTGCTGCACGTATTATATTCTCCAGACGTGATGAGTTCGGTAGCCGCAGACCTATTGATATATTGGCTCAGACAAATCCGATTATGATTATTGACGAGCCGCAAAGTGTTCTTGGTGCGAATAAGGCAAACGCCACAAGAAAAGGAATTGCGAAGTTTCATCCTCTGTTCACTTTGCTTTATAGTGCAACCCATAGGAAAGATGATGTGTACAATATGGTGTACCGGCTGGATGCGATGGATGCCTACAACCGTAAGTTGGTGAAGAAGATTGAAGTAAAAGGTATATCACAAAAAGGCTCAACGGCTACAAATGGTTTTGTCTATCTGGATGAAATTGTAATAGGAAAAGGTAATCCGCAAGCCCGTATTTCGTTTGATGTAAAAACAGCCAATGGTTTCAAGCAAGCAACGAGATTGGTGGGTGAAGGATTTAATCTTTATGAACAAAGCGGTGAACTGGCTGAATATGATAATCATTTCATTGTTGAACGCATTGATGGAATAGATGGTTCTGTCCGTTTCCTGAATGGCATAACTCTTTATGAGGGTGATGCTATTGGAAAAGTAAATGAGGATGTGCTTCGCAGGATTCAGATACGTGAAACTATTCGCACTCATATTGAGAGAGAAAGAGAATTGTTCCATAAAGGAATTAAAGTGCTTTCACTCTTCTTTATTGACCATGTAAATAGCTATCGTATTTATGACAAAGACGGTACAAGCAACGGTAAATTCGCTGATATGTTCGAAGAAGAATACAAAAATGTAATTGAGGAAATGCAGCCGCGTTTCTCTGATGAAGAATATGTACGATATCTGAATAAGTTCCCAGCAGAAAAAGTACACCAAGGATATTTTTCTCAGGATAAAAAGGGGATAGCCGTTGATTCAAAAGAAAAAGAGGGAGATAATGAAATACGTGCATACGATTTGATTATGAAGAATAAGGAGCGGCTGTTGAGTTTTGAGGAACCGGTACGCTTTATATTCTCTCACTCTGCCCTGAAAGAAGGTTGGGATAACCCGAATGTATTCCAGATTTGTACATTGAAAGATACCGGCAGCGAAATAAAGAAGCGTCAGGAAGTTGGCCGTGGTATGCGTCTTTGTGTAAATAAGAATGGTGAGCGCCAGGATCAAGATGTGTTGGGTGATGGTGTGTTCGATGTCAATATTCTGACGGTGATAGCCAGCGAAAGCTATGAGCATTTCAGTAAGCAGCTTCAGAGTGAGCTCGCTGAAGATGTGGCAGACAGGCCTGTTCAAGTAACGGCGCATTTGTTTGAAGACATTGTAATGGTATCTTCAGACGGTAAAGAGATAAAAATCAACCGTGAATTGGCGTGTGAAATTCATGAGGAGCTTATCAGTAATGGCTATGTGAAGAAAGGCAAACTTACAGAGAAGTACTTCAATGACAAGAAATCCGGAACTATTGATTTGGGAGAAGAACTGAATCCAATTAAAGCCGGAATACTTGGCAGACTTGATACCATCTTTAACCCGGATAGCATGAAACCGGACAATGCACGTAAGCCAAAAGTTGCCACATTTAGAGAAGATTTGTTCAAAGAAAAGTTCACAGAAGTCTGGAAACGTATCAATGTGAAGACTTACTATAAAGTGGATTTCAGTACAGATGAATTGATAAAGAAGGCCATAGAAAGTATTGACAAACATCTGAGTGTTACAGAAATACGAATTGTAATAGAGGGTGGTTCATTAGAAAATATCCGCGACAAGGAGTCTTTACAGGCTGGAGTAGCCATGACGGCAGGAAAGACACGCACAATCCGTGTTTCGGAAGCTGTTGGTAATAGTGTTCGCTATGATTTGGTAGGTGATTTGGTAAATGCAACCGGATTAACACGAAAAACCATAGTGGAAATATTAAAGGGCATAAAACCAGCAACTTTTGCTCAGTTTAAGATGAATCCGGAAGAATTCATTATAAAGACTGCAAATATCATTAATGATGCCAAAGCTATAGCTGTTATCCAGAAAATAGCATACGAGCGTAGTACGAACACTTATGATATGGATATTTTCACAGAAAGTACCATTAGAGGTAAACTAGGGATTAATGCATTGGAAAGTGCTAAATCTCTATATGATATTGTAGTTGTCGATAGTCTGGGTATTGAGAAAAATTTTGCAGAAGCATTGGAAAAAGAGGATGCAGTGGAAGTATATACCAAACTGCCACGTGGATTCTATATCAATACACCTATGGGACACTATAATCCGGACTGGGCTGTTGCATTTAAGGAAGGCACTGTGAAGCATATATATTTCATTGCTGAAACTAAAGGTAATGATTGGCAGGAATCACAACTTAAAGGTTCTGAGGATGCAAAGATCGAATGTGCACGCCGCCATTTTGCAGCGATAAGTGATAGTAAAGTGGTTTATGGAGTAGCAAAAGATTATCAGAGTTTATATAACCTTGTGACGAAATAGTCACGAGGTTATATCCTTTTAATTGTCGATGAAATATGGAATTTAATTCAAAAGTGGAATATTGGGTATGGAAGAATAGTGAAAATGCTCCATATAGAGGATATTATGCTATAGATGGAGATGCATGTTTTAATTACCCTATAAATGATATCAGAGCATTAATCGAGAATAGGTATTTAATAAAGAAAGAAAAAGGGCGTTTTGACGTTAACGTAGCAATAAACTTTGCATATACTATTTTTAATAAATGTTTTGATGTGAAAGATTGTGATTTCTGTTATGACTTCGGATTATATAATAATTGCGAATACAATAATAGGGTAATAATAGAAAGAAATAAGTTTAAAAAAATATTTGATATTTCTAATTCACACTTCAATAATGATAATATAATTCCAGTATCTATTTCTTACAATGAATTTTCATTGAAAGCAAAATTTGATGAAATATCATCAAATAGGGAAATAATTGTTGAAAAATGTATTTTTTCAGATGAAGTAGATTTTAGTGATTGCACATTCCGTAAGAAAATCGTAATAAAAGATTGTGTCTTTAAAAAAGGAATAATTTTTAATAGAACTTACTTTGTTAATGGTTTTTCATTTATAAACAATGATGTATGTGGATGTATAAATTTTGAGAATTGTGCTTTTGGAGGGAAGATTAAAATATTTCATAGCAAAGGTGAAATCTATGAGATAAATTTTACTGCATCCGTTATTAAAGGACTTTTAGAATTGAATAGTTTAAGAAGTGGTATTTTTTTGTCAGAGGATTCATCTATCAAACTTAATAATATATTTGTTGAACCTAATGGTTATCTAATTATACGTAATATAAATGAGAAACATAAATTCACTGGTATAATTAATTTTACTGATGCTAATTTGTTAGGAAATGTTGTTTTGAAAAATATTTATCTAAAAAGATTCTTATTGACAAATGCGGTAATGGTAGGAGGCTTTTTTACAGAACATTTATATTTTAAGGAAGAGTCAGATAGCCAAACATATGTACGATTGAAAGATGAAGCTCTAAAAAATAACAATTCTATAAAGGCCATGCAATATAGAGAAAAGGAAATGTTATCATACAGTAAAGAACTGAACGCACAAATATCTTATGATAATATTGGAACATGGCTTACAGATAAATCCGTATTGTTCTTGAATACCATATCTAATAAGAATGGATTAAGTTGGTTAAGGGGTATTATTTTTACGATTTCGTGTGCTATAATTTTTTTCTGGGTAATAAATTTTTTGGGCATTGAAAATGATTATCCCCGTTTTTTTGTTTTAGATTTGAAAACATTCCATTTTGAAGGAATCGGGGAAATTTGGAAGAGATTTTTGAATATGTTTTATTTAATTGATTTTAAAGAAAAATTTCAAGGAACTGAATTAAATGCAATTGGTGAAACCGTATTCTTTGCATCAAAAATCTTTATAAGTTATGGTATTTATCAAACTATAGTGGCCTTTAGAAAATTCAGTAAATAGATTTTATTAATTAATAGTTCGTTAAAAATTCGCCAAGCCTAAGCGGCTCTGGCAGTAAATAAAATGAGTTCTTTGAAAAGTTTGTCAATAACTTGCATGTCTGGGTTAATCCCGAACACGCAAATAAATCGTTCAAGCATATAAGCATTGTGTATGAATGACTTGCAAGAGGATATGGAATAGGCTATTCCGAGCCTCTTACATGCCGCTTTGGCCAAGTTGACAGCTGCGAGCGATGCATTGAAGTGAAAATCCAACTTCCTGAAGTCGGTTGACTGGCAGTTGGTGATTCCTGCATGCTGCTTGCCATCTCTAAAGCAAAATTCCAGTTGGAACCTGGTTCTGTAATAATCCAGCACCTCACGTCCATCCATGGAATCGTCTGTAGAGAAGTAAAGCTGCCACTTGTCTGTCCTCCCGTCCATCGGATACCAGACGGCTAAGGAAACATACCTTTTGAGAGCTTTTGCATATACCCTCAATCCGTATAGCTTTCCTTTGTTCACCTCGTATTCCTTGCACCGGGTCAAATCCAGATTGGCAAAGTCAATCCTGCCGTCAAACCACTTGGGATGACCACGTTTTCCTGTTTTCTGCTCCAATGTCGGATAGTACAGGATTACGTCATTCCGAAAGCGGCTGATGACATGGAAATCGTTCTCACACATAGGTGTTATGAATGTTTCCTTGGAAAAGAATGCGTCTGCAACCACCGTTCTGGACAGGCTCTGTAGCTTGTCTTTTCTACTGATAAGATAGCTGCTGTACCAGTCAACGAGGCTCTTGTCCATATTATCCAAGGTCTTACAATCCGGCGTCTGAATGGAACCTAAAGTCATGCATTCATGATTGTCGATGTCAATGACACCGATGCCCATGATTTCCAGTCCACGCTTGTATTCTCCTGCACAACCGGACCAGAAGTAACCTATCCAAGGTGTCTTCTTGCCTGATTTGGGAATATAGGAAGGATCGATGGCGATGGCTTTTCTTTTGCCTGTGAGATGCTTGCTGATGATAGAGCCGTTGAACGCAAACCAGTCGAAAGTTTCATGCTCAAAAAGGTTACGATAAGTCTGTTCTGAGAAACAGCCATATCTGCCCAATTGGAGGAAGTTTATACGATCCGGGATGGCCATGAATAATTTCATGGTGTCCATGAACGTTTTTTCAAAAGGTTTTTGTATATTCGCTACTGATTTGAGAGCCGACAGGCACTCGGATTGGTATTGCATAAGGAGTGTTTCTTTAGTCATAATCAGAAGAGTTGAGAGACTTCTAATTTACTAAAAAACCAGCGAATTATGCAATACTTTTTCACCTTTATTATCAGCAGGTTAGCACATTTTTTTCAGCACATTTCTTCATGCTTAACCATTCGTTTTAGACAACATTTCAATGACCTCTTTAGTGTTTCCGAACCGACTTTTGCCGGTTTTATTGTTTAACTTTTAATTTTTCGGTAAAAATTTACCGAAGTATTGATTAATATGATCAGTTGATTATTGGTTATAAACAAAAAAACTTTATTTCATTTTAAGCAAGTGATGTATGAAAGTACAAAATTACTTTTGTTGGTAAGAATACGGGTAAAAGACTCTATAGAAAGGATAGGGTTCTGAGAACTATTCAGAAATTATTAAATTTGTATATCTTTATGGTTTTGAAACACCTGAACAGCAGAAAGAACGAGCTATTCGAATTTCTCGAATAGTTAAAAATCAGGATAAAAATGGGAATTGATTATCATTTCCAAAATGAGGAATAGAAAAAGAAGAAAAACTGTAACCATTCTATTTTCCGCCTTGACACGCATGTTCCCTAAACCTACCTTTGCGCCGTAACCCTTAAACAACAATGATTATGGCAAAAGAAAAAGTAAACTACCAGGAGGTATATGACCTCTATCAGTTATGCAGTGAGACCAAGGATCTTCGTGAGTTCTGTGCGGATTATGGAGTAAATTACGACAAGTTCATGAACTGGCAGCGTCATCAGCTATGGAGCGAAAAGTTAGGCAAGACAGTCCAGGTTGAGCAGCCCAAGGTTGCCAAAGTCCGGATAACCGGCAAGCCTTGCAACAGTCCAACCGTAAAGTTGGAGGTGAAACAACCTGAAGGTGAATCTCCGATTAAGTGGGTAAAACTGCAATTGACATCAGGTGCCACATTGTTCCTAAGAAATACCACAGTTCTTGATTTGAGTCTGTTGCTTAATAAAATGATAGGATGATATGCTTGGACTTAGCGCTAACCTGAACTATTACCTGTTCAACGGTAATGTGGATTTGCGGAAAGGAATCTTCCGCCTGTGTGAGAGTATAAGGGAAGAGATGTCACTTGACCCGAGCGATGCATCCAATGTATATATGTTCATGTCCAGGAACCGAAAAGTTGTGAAAATACTTCATTATGAACGCGGATTTTATGTGCTTTACGAGAAACGTCCTGTCATGGGGAGATTCAAGAAACCTGTGTTTGATGAAGTCTCCAAATGCTACCGGATACAATGGTCGGACATGGCCTATCTTACGGAAAGTATAGTAGTTGACAAGATGTACGTCAGTCCGAAAGATTAATATTAATACATTGATTATCAATAAAAATAATATAAGAATAAACGATAAAGAGTTTGCGTAACTGCCTGATTTTTCGTACCTTTATATCATGATTGATGAAAGGGCATACGAGTTACTTTGCTGGTAACCATTCTATTTTCCGCCTTGACACGCATGTTCCCTAAACCTACCTTTGCGCCGTAACCCTTAAACAACAATGATTATGGCAAAAGAAAAAGTAAACTACCAGGAGGTATATGACCTCTATCAGTTATGCAGTGAGACCAAGGATCTTCGTGAGTTCTGTGCGGATTATGGAGTAAATTACGACAAGTTCATGAACTGGCAGCGTCATCAGCTATGGAGCGAAAAGTTAGGCAAGACAGTTCAGGTTGAGCAACCCAAGGTTGCCAAAGTCCGGATAACCGGCAAGCCTTGCAACAGTCCAACCGTAAAGTTGGAGGTGAAACAACCTGAAGGTGAATCTCCTATAAGATGGGTTAAGCTGCAATTGACATCAGGTGCCACACTGTTCCTGAGAAACACCACAGTTCTTGACTTGAGCCTGTTGCTTAATAAAATGATAGGATGATATGCTTGGACTGAGTGCTAACCTGAACTATTACCTGTTTAACGGTAATGTGGATTTGCGGAAAGGAATCTTCCGCCTGTGTGAGAGTATAAGGGAAGAGATGTCACTTGACCCGAGCGATGCATCCAATGTATATATGTTCATGTCCAGGAACCGGAAGGTCGTTAAGATACTTCATTATGAACGCGGATTTTATGTGCTTTACGAGAAACGTCCTGTCATGGGAAAGTTCAAGAAACCTGTGTTTGATGAAGTTTCCAAATGCTACCGGATACAATGGTCGGACATGACCTATCTTACTGAAAGTATAGTAGTTGACAAGATGTACGTCAGTCCGAAAGATTAATATTAATACATTGATTATCAACAAAATGATACAAAATAAACGATAAAGAGTTTGCGTAACTGCCTGATTTTTCGTACCTTTATATCATGATTGATGAAAGGGCATACGAGTTACTTTGCTGCCAGCTGGGTCTGGCGAATGAGGAAAAGGCAGGGCTTCGCAAACAAGTAAACGAACTGATTGCGAGGCTTAAGGCTATTGAAGAATCAAACAAAGAGAACTCCAAGGCTCTGGTTGATACAATCAATGACCTCAAAGAATCCCTCGAAAAGCAATCGAGTACGGTTGAACATTACAGGAAAGAGATGGAACTTATGAGAAAGCAGCTTGAGGCAAAAGACGAGGTGAACATGATGCTGGCAAATGAGATATCCAATCTCAGGCTTCAGCTTGAGGGCAGCAGGAAACACCGTTTCGGCCGTACCTCAGAGCAAAGAAGGCTGCTGAACAACCGTAACATCGACAAGTCTGCAATGGAGAAGTCCGAGTACGACGGTTCTGGCAAGAAAGGTGATGATGATAATAAGACCGATGGTAACGGTACCGGCAGCAATACCTCTTCCGGTAACGTACCTGCACAGAACTGCAGGCCTTCAAGGAAAAAGGAAACTGCTCCCCGTGCAGCAAAGACCAGGCTGAAGGTGGATAAGGTAATTGTTCATGAAATAGAAGACTATTACCAACTCCCGGATGGTGCAAGGCTTATGAAGCGTAACGGAATGGCTGATGTGTGGGAATACAGGTTTATAGAACATGTGCGTGCTCATAACGTGGAGCATGTGTACAAGGTGGCAAGGGTAAAGCTTGCAGACGGCACTTTCACTAACACGATGGAGCATCCCTTGAAAAACCTTGGAGGAATCTTTTCCCCTGATTTGCTTGCCCGTCTGCTTTGTCTGAAATATGACTTCAGTATGCCTGAGAACAGACAGATAAGACTGCTTGCAAGAGAAGGCATCCACATAAGCAACACCACGCTGAACAGCTATATCCATAACGGAATCTCCAGACTTAGGGAGTTTATGGAAGATGTCTTCAAGGAGTTTGTACAACAGGCAAAATACCTTATGGTTGACGAGACGACCGAGCTTGTCGGAGTTGAAACACCGGAAGGCAAGGCTTACAGGAGAAAGTATTTATGGGCTTTTTTTGCAAAGCATGTCAAGTTGGTTTACTATCATTACAATAACGGCAGCAGAGCCTCTGATGTAGCAAAGACCTTCCTTGAACATTTTATGGGATCTGTATCTACAGACGGATATACGGTTTACAGGATGTTCGACGGAGAAGACTCAAAGGTGCTTCATATAGGCTGCTGGACACACTGCAGGAGGCTGTGGGTCGATGCCTTGCCATCAGACAGAACTGCGATGGATATAATAGACCCTATCGGTGATATGTTCAGAAATGAAGACTTGTTCCGCACAATGAAACTCAGCGGTGAGCAGATTAAGGAAAAAAGACTTAAGCTTACGAGACCTATTCTTGAACGTATCCATCATAAGGTGGTCATGATGATGCAGGATACCAAACTCATGGCAAACGAACTGATGAGAAAGGCTGTGAACTATACGATAAACCAGTGGAAATCCCTGAAAAATATCCTCAAGGACGGTTCTGCGGAAATATCGAACAACCTCTGTGAGCAAAGGATGAAACCTGTAAAGCTGCTGCTCAAGAACTGTATGAACATAGGCAGTGAGGATGCAGCAGGAAACTCGGCATTCATCTTTTCTCTGATAGAAAGCTGCAAGCTTAATGATATAGCCCCTCAGGATTACCTGAAGCACTTGTTTGAATGTATTCTTCATGGTAAGGACTGCGACAAGAAGGTCCTTCTGCCATGTTTTTATAAATCGGAATGTTAAAACTAAACTATTTTCTTGCGGACATTTTTATTTTATCGGCTGAAAAACAGCCGATAAAATTGTCGTGGCGGAAAATAGAATGGTTACAGAAAAACTGATTTTGGAAATGACAAATGGAAATGATATAATTAATTCGTTGATTTTCAGGAGTTGTATCAGCTCCAAATCAATGAATTAAAAGAGATAAGACAAAAAGAAATACACATCAGTATGCTAAAGGTACATCAGGTTGAAGCGGAGGAAATTAGTTTAGGTGTCGGTATAAACAAAATGAGAAATAATAACTTTTATCGTAACTTCTCTCATAGTAACTGTTCGTGAGATGGTTGAAATGTTAGTCCATCACCTGAATATTCTCCCTTATTCCCTTCCATTCTTGTCGGATTTCATTATTTTTGCGATTATTTTGAGAAACACAATCTATGGCAATTTGGGACATATTCACAAAAAATAAAACATCACGCTATGCCATTGTAGACGTGGAGGTAGGACTGAAGGATCATAAAATTCATGATATAGGAGCTCTTCGGCAAGACGGTGCGACTTTTCATAAGGCATCAAAAGAAGAGCTGTTCGATTTCCTGAGGGATACGGATTACCTTTGCGGACACAATATTATTCATCACGATGCTCAGTATCTGTTTTCCGATAAAGCGTGTCGCTGGACGCTGGTCGATACGTTGTATGTTTCACCTTTATTATTTCCGGAACGTCCTTACCATCGGCTGGTGAAGGATGATAAGTTAGTATGCGACCAGATGAATAATCCGGTGAACGATTGTGAGAAGGCACGTGATTTGCTGCTGGATGAAATTGCCCGCTGGAATTCGTTACCTGATGAAATACGGAAAATTTTTGCTTCGTTGTTGAAAGGTAAGGAAGAATTCGACGGCTTCTTTAGTATGGTGAAGGCTGAACGGGTGAGCTGGGGATTGTCTGGACTGATACGCCGTCTGTATGAAGGAAAAATCTGCGAGCATGCCGACGTAGATATGTTGGTCCGGCAGTATCCTTGTGAAATGGCCTATGCGCTGGCACTGATTGATACTACCGATTATCGTTCTGTAACACCGGGATGGGTGCTCCGCAATTATCCGGCTGTGGAATATGTGATGAAACTTTTGCGACATACTCCTTGTTCGGAAGGGTGTACGTATTGTAATAGTCAGCTGGATGTACTTCATAGTTTGAAGGTGTTTTTTGGATATGACCAATTCCGTACGTATGGTGGAGAACCCTTGCAGGAACGGGCGGCCCGGGCTGCTATAGAAGGAAAGCCTTTACTGGCTATCTTCCCGACTGGAGGTGGAAAATCGCTGACCTTTCAGCTGCCGGCGCTCATGGAGGCACGTGCTGTACATGGGCTTACAGTCGTGATTTCTCCGTTGCAGTCACTTATGAAAGATCAGGTGGATAATCTGGCCGACAAGGGAATTACAGATGCTGTAACCATTAATGGTTTGCTGGACCCTATTACACGGGCACTTTCCATTCAAAGAGTACAGGAGGGAGATGCTTCGTTGTTGTATATTGCTCCGGAAATGTTACGTTCGAAGACCATTGAGCGGATTTTGATGATGCGTCATGTAGTAAGATTTGTTATAGACGAGGCTCATTGTTTTTCTTCCTGGGGACAGGATTTCCGGGTAGATTATCTTTATCTTGGAAAATTCATAAAGGAATATCAGGAAAAGAAAGGTTGCAAAAATCCTATACCGGTTTCCTGCTTTACAGCTACGGCTAAACAAAAAGTGGTTCAGGATATTTGTGATTATTTTAAACGGACTTTAAACTTGGACTTAGAGCTGTTTGCTTCTACGGCTTCGAGAACCAACTTGCGCTATTCGGTTATTCATGCAGAGACGGATGAGGATAAGTATGCTAAACTGAGAGAATTGGTGGCGGAGTCTACTTGTCCGACTATTGTATATGTGTCGCGGACACGGCGTACCAAGGAGCTGGCTTTGAAACTGACTCGTGATGGATATAAGGCGTTGCCTTTTAATGGAAAGATGGATTCGGACGAGAAGATTGCCAATCAGGATGCATTTATGAGTGACCAGGTACGTATTATCGTGGCTACGTCGGCTTTCGGTATGGGAGTCGATAAGAAGGATGTGGGACTGGTAGTGCATTACGATATTTCCGATTCGTTGGAAAATTATGTACAGGAAGCTGGTCGGGCCGGACGTGATCCACATCTTAATGCGCGATGTTATGTGCTTTACAGTGATAATGATCTGGATAAGCATTTCATTTTGTTGAATCAGACGAAATTGAGTATTAGTGAAATTCAACAGGTCTGGAAGGCGGTAAAGGACATGACGAAAAAGCGTATGCGGGTGTGTTGTTCTGCTCTGGAGATTGCCCGGAATGCTGGATGGGATGATTCGGTTTCGGATATTGAAACGCGCGTGCGGACAGCTTTGGCTGCATTGGAGCAAAGTGGTTATCTGGAAAGGGGAACCAATGTGCCGCATGTGTATGCTACCGGTATTACGGTGAAGAATATGGATGAGGCCCGAAAGCGTATTACGGCATCAGTCTTGTTTCATAGCGATGAAATAGAAAAGGCTGTTCGGATTATTACTTCATTGATCTCGCAGAAATACATCGCCAAGGCGCAGGATAGTGGGGCTGAATCGAGGGTTGATTATCTGGCTGATATATTAGGATTGACAAAGAAAGAGGTGGTATCTGTAGTAGAGCGGATGCGACAGGAAGGTATATTGGCCGACAGTAAGGATATATCGGCTTATTTACTGGATGCTGGTGATTCGGAGCGAAGAGCAAGGATGTTTCTGGATAGGTTTGCGAAATTGGAACGATATATTCTCAGTCATATCCCGGATGATGCTTTGCGGATATCTTGTAAGCAATTGAATGATAATGCTGTGCATGATGGTATTACGACATCGAAAGAGAAGGATATCCGGACATTGCTTTATTTCCTGACGATTAAAGGATATACTTATAAAAAGGAGGACGCAGTTCATAATATGGAACTTGTCCGTCGTGCTGATATGGAATCGATTATCAGGCGTTTTGAAAAACGGTTGGTGATTAGCCGGTTTGCGGTGGAGTGGCTGTATAAGCTGGTGAAGGATAAAGTAATTGAAGACAGTGATACAGAAAAGACGGCTGTACAGTTTTCAGTCGTGGAATTGCTGAATCAGGTGAAAGCTAATGCTCAGTCTCTTTTGGGCGAACTGGATGATTTACAGCTGGAGGATGTAGAGGAAGCACTTCTGTATCTGTCAAAGATTGGAGCTCTCAAGCTGGAAGGAGGCTTTCTGGTTCTTTACAATGCGATGAATATCAGACGTATCAAGGATAATAAGTCGCGTTACAAACAGGATGACTACCGGATGCTGAACGAATTCTACAAGCAGAAAATTCAGCAGGTACACATTGTGGGTGAGTATGCTAATCTGATGGTAAAGGATTATCAGGCAGCTTTGCAGTATGTGCAGGATTACTTTCAGATGGATTATAAGAAGTTCATTGCCAAATATTTTAAGGGAGAAAGAGTAAACGAGATTCAGCGTAACCTGACCCCGGAGAAGTATAAGCAGTTGTTTGGACAGTTGTCTAAGCGGCAGATGGAGATTATCTCGGACAAGGATTCGCGTTGTATTGTTGTGGCGGCAGGGCCGGGTAGTGGAAAGACTCGTGTGCTGGTGCACAAACTTGCCTCACTGTTACTGCTTGAGGATGTAAAGCATGAACAGTTGTTGATGCTGACTTTCTCTCGGGCAGCTGCTACGGAGTTCAAACAGCGGTTGATGGAGTTGATAGGCAATGCCGCGCATTATGTGGAGATTAAGACATTTCATGCCTATTGCTTTGATTTACTGGGATTGATAGGCAATTTGGATGAGGTGAAGAATGTAGTGGGGAAGGCTGCGGAAATGATTGAACAGGGCGAGGTTGAACCTAATCGGATTGGTAAGACGGTGCTGGTGATTGACGAGGCACAGGATATGGGAGCCGAAGAACATGCACTGGTGCGGGCCTTGATGCATCATAACGAAGAAATGCGTGTAATAGCAGTGGGGGATGATGATCAGAATATTTATGAATTCCGTGGCTCGGATGCCGGATATATGTTTCGGTTGACACAGGAACCTGGAAGCCGGTTTGTGGAAATGACCGAAAATTACCGCAGTGCACGTCATGTAGTGGCTTTTGCTAACGAGTTTGTAAAGACAATTGGCCGCAGAATGAAAACGATGCCTATTATTTCTATGCGGAAGGAGGAGGGATGGGTTGGAGTAACTCATCATCGGTCTGCCTGTATGTATCAACCGCTCGTGGAAGAATTGCTTCAGCATAGGGGAGAAGGTACTACATGTGTACTCACTCAGACAAATGAAGAAGCAGTTATTGTCGTGGCTCTTTTACAGAAACGGGGTATCCGTAGTAAGCTGATTCAGTCGATGGAAGGGCTGTTGTTTTGGAACATGGCTGAAATGAGGTATTTCCTGAAGTACGTGGGAAAACGGGTTAGCACACCTCTGATTCCTGAAGATTTATGGGAGGAGGCTAAGAGTGCTACGTTTGCTGCTTATAATGGTAGTTTAAGCTTAGCGTATGTAAAGCGTTGCATCGAACTTTTCGAGCAGATTAATAAAATGAAATACTTCACTGATTTTAAGGAATTTGTCTTTGAGTCTTCGATGGAAGATTTTTGTGATGTATCGGGATCGGATGTAGTAGTTTCGACTATTCATAAAGCGAAGGGAAGAGAATTTGATGATGTTTATATGTTGATTTCGGATGGTTATTTGAGGGATGATCATTTGATGCGTCGGTATTATGTAGGAATTACCCGAGCTAAAAAACGATTATTTATACATACAAACGGTGATTGCTTTGCGAATATAAGTGCCGATCAGAATTGTATTGACCAGCGAGAGTATGCAATGCCCGAAGAGATTGTATTGCAGCTTTCACATAAAGATGTGTATTTGGGATTTTTCAAGGAGATTAAGCGGGAGGTGTTGGCACTGAAAGGAGGAGACATGTTGTCTTATAAAGACTATACATTGTATGACGTAGCTCAGAGGCCTGTGGCACGGTTGTCACTGAGTATGCAAAAGAAGTTGGCTGAATGGAAGGAACGTGGATATGAGGTGAAGGCTGCTTCTGTGCGGTTTGTAGTGGCGTGGAAGCCTAAAGATGCTCCTAAGGAAGAACCTGAAATAGCTGTTTTATTGGCTGATTTAGTGTTGTCTTTATGAGAATTTGTATTTGTAGTTTTGCTCAAATGTGATATAAATAAAATTGTAGATTGGTGATTTAATTGGTTACTAATCATTTTTATACAGTTCATACATATCTGATATCCATTCTTTCATTGTCTGTCGGAGAGAAGCCGGGGATATAACTTCAATCATTGCACCTGTATGAAGCAATCGCATGATGAAATCGTAGGTAGGAGCAAGATAGACTTCAAAATCGGCATACTCATCGTGCTCTTCCAGCAGTCGTTGACTGGCATGCAGGGGGAGTGATTTCATATAAGGAATATGGTCGTGGTATGCTCTGATGATGATACGTTCCGGTTTTATGTCATTGCCGGTAACAATGCCATAGTAAGTTGAGAAGAATCCGGATGCGGAAAAATCTTTCGGAAGCTTGAATGTGTTGTCTGTCAGTTCCAGACTTTCTATCCGGTCGAGTCCGTAGATTCTGATTTTGTTGTATGAAACATTATGGGCCAGCAGATACCAGCGGTTTTCGAAAAGTTTTACACAATATGGTTCGACTGGGAATGTATAGCTTCTTTTCTTGTTGAATCCGCAATAAGTTATTAGTACAACACGATTCCCTTGCATGGCTTCAAGCAATGTGGCAAGATGACTCTGGGCCGACGGAATCTGGTTCACAATAATTCTGTCTTTCAGCGAAAGGTTTTCGCCGATAAGGTTGCTTATGGCAAAGGAGTCGAGCATCCATTTTTTCAGTTCGTCCTCGTCTATATCTTCCGGATTTTCGATGTAATAGAAGTAGCCTCCCGACCGTTGACAGGAGATGATTATTCCGAATTGTGAGAATATGGCATCTTTCCAGCGATTGAAAGTGGTGCGGCTCAAAGGTTTGTAGTCGCTCAGATCTTTGTTGCGTTCCCAGCGGCTGGAGATTTCTTCGAGAGAGATTTTTCCGGCTCTGCGGATGGTATCAATAAGCCAGATATATTTTTGCAGTTGTGTCATATCCTTTTTTGTTAGTTGCCGTAAAGTTAGCAAATTCTTGGAAACTTGTACCGATAAATGGTACATCCTTTCCATACTTTTGTGGTGTAAACTTAAACAGATATAAAAGATGAGACAGCTTTTCGATAATGAAGATATTTTGCTGGATGAGATACAGCAGAAGGAAGTGTTGCCGAATATTCCGAAGACTCGTGCCAGAAGTATATTGGAAGCATTCGAATATATTGTTGAGCTGGCAAAAGATTCCAGTCTGGATGCAGATTTCTTTGAAAATGCATCGGTCCATATAAAATATGCTGCACGCAAGCTGAAATTGTCGTCGATGCAGACTGTGCTGCTGGCACTCTTCGTCGATCAGAGTGAGGATAGCTCCATTTGTATGTCAGACATAGCAGCTTATACGGGATGCCGTACTACTAAGATACTGCGACTTTCGTCGGAGATTGATGTGCTGGTAGATAAGTATTATTTGCGGGCTTCACACTCTTATAATAGACTTACCTATCGTGTGCCGGTTGACGTATTGAAAGCTTTGAAAAAGAACCAGCCTTATGTACATGTTGTAGAACCGATAACTGGTCTTCAGAGTTTTTTCGACCGCTTCAATGAGCTTATGGAATATATGAATAATGATGAACTGACGCATGAAGCGCTCCTTGAAGAAACAGAGGAGTATCTTGGGGATATCCGGGATTCTCATTTTGCTAGGGCATTGAAAAGGTTTGGGCTGGTTAATGAAAATAGGTTGCTGTTTATTTATATGGCCCATTTGTTTGTAGAAAACAATGATGACCGCATTAACTTTTCTGATATAGATAACTTGTATGATAATGACAAAATTCCTAATTGGTGTAAAAATGAGTTACGAAGCCGGACATCGGAACTCTTTTGCTGTAAGTTGATTGAAAACGTAAATGAGGACGGAATGGCACGTTCGGATTGTTTTAGATTGACAGAATATGCCAAGACGGATCTGCTTTCGGAGTTGAACCTGACTGTTAATGCTAAGTCTGATTGCGATCTGATAAAATGGGATTCGTTTCCTGAAAAGAAGCTGGTTTATAATGTT